>NZ_CP022254.1:473333-839166 GCF_003119195.2 Azospirillum baldaniorum
CCCATCTCCAACGCGAGGTAGGCATGCCGGACACCGGCCCGGTTCAGGGCGTAGCTGATTCCTCCGGCCAGGGCGGACTTGCCGGCCTTGCCCTTGCCAGCGATGCAGTACATGCGCCCGGCGTAGAGGCCGCCACCCCAAGCCCGGTCGATCGACGGATAGCCGGTGGGGAACACCCTGCCCGGCTTCTCCATGCCCGCGACCATGGCGGCTAGCACCTCGGAACGGGTCCGGGCCCCTCCCCCGTCGACCAGCCCTTCGGCCTCCCCGATCACGACGGAAACGGCGTCCTCGATGCGATGGGCCTCGTCCGCCATCACGACGGCGCGCAGGCCGGTGTCGATCAGCCGGCGGCGGGTGGCAAGCTGACGAATCGTGTCGGCATAGTCGATCACCGCGGAGGGCAGCCCCGCGGCCCCGGCCAGCCCGGCGAGGTAGGCCCGGCCCCCTCCGACCTCCTGGAGCACGTCGTCACAGGCCGTCGCCACGTCGCCCAGCAGCCGGTGATCCACCGCCCTGCCCTGCGACACGCGCTCGGACACGGCGCCGTAGATCGCGCCGTGCACCGGGTCGGCGAAGTCCTCGGCGGTCACCCGCCCGACGGTGCGGCCGAAGGCGGCGGGCTGCGTCAGCAGGGCGCCCAGCAGCGCCTGCTCGACCTCGGGGTTGGCGTGGCGGTCGAGCATGCGGGAAATCGCCGGGGTGTTCCGTAGCTCGGCGAAAGCGGTGTCCATGGGTCAGACCTCGGTGGGGGTGTCGAAGAACAGCGGGATTTCGGAGAGGGAGGAGGCTTGCCGTTTGGCCTGGGGCGGCGCGTTGGCATTGCTCGGCGGTGGCTGGCCAGCGGGGAATTTCCGCTCGGTCACCGGGCTGATGCAGTCGTTCAGCCACGTCTTGCGCCAATCGGCCTTCAGGCCCTTCGAGCCGGCCAACCCGCCCCAGTAGTTCCGGAAGTTCTCCCAGCGCAGGCCCAGCACGCGGCGGCTGAGCAGCGGCAGCTGGTGCTTTTCCCGGGTGTGATTCGCCGCCTGTGACCAGTCGTCCGGTAGGTCGCCGTCGGGAACGCGCGTGCCCCGCTTGGTCTGCTTGGCGGGTTCAGGTGGGTTGTCGTTGGCCGGGAGCGTGACCACCCCTTGCTCAGCAAGATCGGGCAGCGCGTCGCCCGGCAGGGCGCGCGACTCCTTTCCTTCTTTATTTTCATTACCTTCTTTTATTTGTGTCTCGGTGCTGTCTCGCTCCTGTCTCGGTGTTGTCTCGGTAGCTGTCTCGGTGCTGTCTCGCTGTGCCTGATATCTGTCGTAGTTACAGATAGTTATGAGGCACACCCCGTCATCAGCGGTGTATCGGATCATGTCATCCGAGACGAGACGCGCGATGAAGCGAGACACCTTGGATCGGTCCCATTTCCAGGTCGCCGCCATGTCGCGGATGGACCGGCAGAGCTGGCCGCGCTGAAGGCGGACCGTCTTCCCCTTCGCGCCCCAGACGCCATCGGCATAGTTGGCCGTCTCGACCAGCCACACCCAGGCATCCCGCCGGCTAAACGGCTCGTCGTTGAAGACGGGGTTGTCCTGCCACCCGCGGTGCATCAGGTAGAAGCCGCTCACGATGCCCCCGTTTCCGCGGCGCGCATGTCCTCGACGGTCCGGAGGATTCGCGCGGCAACCTCGCGGATCCCGTCACGGTCCCAATCGTGCTCCTGGGCAATTTCCTGAAGGTCGCGCGCAGCCCCTTCCAGCCGCTTCAGAGCATCCGGCGGGGCGACGCGCCGGCGGGGGTTGGAGACCGGCAGATGGGTGACGTTGTTCATGCGGACGCCCTCCGCACCACCTCGGCCCACTCCGCGCGCCAGGACGGCGCGTTGTTGTTGGCCGCGGGCGGGTGCGCCGGGTGCTGCTTCGACCAAGCGCGGATGTCGCCATGGTCCCAGACCCAGCCGCCGGCATGCGGGCGGGCGCGTTTGCGGATCTGGTCGCGCATGGGTGTGGTGTTGCTCATGCTGCGGGCTTCCTGCTGACTTGGCTGGGCAGCGCGTCGAGTTCGTAGATCTCGACCGACAGGCCCGGCTTCGTGTCGTAGAATTTCGAGATCGAGACGGACACGGCCTGCACGTCGTCTTTCCAGACCACACCATTCAGGGCGTCGAGGACGCCTTTCAGCACGTTGTCCAGGTCCGGCTTCGTGGTGGGGCGGACGGCGCCCCGGAGCGCGGCGGAGGACTTCCAGGCGGCCCAGCCATCGGGGGCAAGGCACGTCACGCAGATGTCGACGCGGACCGGCCCGTGGACGAGCGGGCGCCCGGACATAGCCCGCTGCGCCTCGCTCTTGACCTCGGACTCATACCGGCGGGTCTTCTCCGGGGTGCGGGTAGTCACCCCGCCCCCCGGCAGACGCGCGAACTTTGGCCGCCCCTTCCCCACAACGGGACCATCTAGGCGCAGCGTGACGAAGGGTTCGGCCACCATGATCAGGCGGCCTCGCTGTCGGCGCCGGTGGCGCTGTCATCGTTGGCCGGCTTCGGCGTGGCGCCCGGACGCTCCCAGGCCCGCACCTTGCCGTCCTTCTGGTCGGCCCACCCGCGCTGGATGTGTTTCTTGGCGCCTTCCGTGTGGCCCTCGCAGACCTCGGTGATCGACTTGCCGGCCTCGCCGCCGTCGTAGCCCAGGTGGTAGAACTGCACCGTCTCCACGGCGCTCAGCCGCCCGCGGCGGGTCTTCTCCTCGGCCGCCGGGGCTGCGCTGTTCTGGATGGCCTCGGTGGTGTAGGCGCCCTTCGGCAGCGGAGCCACCTCATGGGTGGACATGCCGATCACGGCGTCGCGGATCTCGAAGGGCGTCAGGTTGCGCCCCAGCGCCGCTGCACGGTTGTTCAGCGCATCGGCTAGCATCTGCACGTGCTCCGCCGCGGCGATGGCCTCGAAGACCTCCGCGTCGCCATGCAGGAGGACCCACAGCGACACCTCCGCGCCGGTGCCGTCCTTCGCCGTTCCGACCTCGACCGCGCTGAAGAACGGGCCAACCTGCTCGGCCGGCTGCTCGGGCTCGACCTGCAGGTCGATTTCCACGCCACCAGCGGCGGGCGCGCTGTCGTCCAGGATGGCCGGCTCGTCATCCTTCGCGCCGGTGCCGTCCTCGTCGTCGTCCTCGCCACCGTCCACCGGCTCCATCGGGAGCGCCTTCTGGTCCGGGTCGATGGTGGCCGCCGGGCGCATCCGGTCAAACTGCGCCGCGTCGGTCAGCACCAAGGTCATCGACGCCCCCCTACGCGTGATCAGGGCCGGTCCAGCCTCGTCCACGTTTGAAGCCGTTGCCGCGATCTTGCCCTTGGCGTCGATGTTGTCGAACTTCACGGCGAACGCGGGATAGTCGCCCACGGCGACCACGCCGACGATCTGCGGCACCAGCTCCTGCATCAGGGCGGTGAAGCGCTCGGACGCCTCCCGCTGCTGGGCCTCGTTCGGCCGCGCGACCTTGCAGAAGGCGGTCATCATTTCGTCGCGGCCCTGCGCGACAAGTCGGTCCTGGTGATGCTGGGTAATCATGATCTGCCTCCAGTTGGTGAGGGGGTCAGCCGGCGCGGTTGGCCGGCGTGTTGGTGTTCGCCGCGTGGGCGGCGAGTCCGGCGAAGACGAACGCCATCGGCGCCGCGTTCGCGTTGCCGGCCGCGATCTGCACGGCGTTGGCCGTGGGCATGCGGACAGTGAGGGTGTCGCCCCGGAGGATGCCGGCGGTGCCGTTGGCCAGGGCAGCGGAGAGGATTTCAGCGGTACGCGGGGTCATGGCCGTTTCCCATGCAGTGGGAGGAAGGTGACGACCACCGCGGCGCCCTGGTCGACAACGACATGCAGGACGCGGTGATCGAGGCTGACGAGCCAGCGTTCACGCACCCCGGCGGCGGCGATCCGGCACGCGCTGGGCTGCCGGTTGTCGTTCGCGCGGGCGGCGGTGATCTGGCGGAAAAGCTCGGTCTTCAGCTCAAGGGTGAAGGCCAGCCCATAGCGCTCGTTCAGGCGCTTGGCGGCGCGACGCTCAACGAAAGGCACGATCCGGATGGGCTGGGAGGCGGTCATTGGGCGCCGCCGTTGCGCCGGGGTTTGCCGTATAGCCCGGCCTCCCACGCCTCGGCGGCGTGGCTGTCCGGGGTATGCACGGCATCGAACAGACCGTCGCCGAACGTAGCGCGCAGGTCGTGCCAGCCGTCGTGGTTGGGCTCCACCCTGCCGTCCATCCAGTTGCGAATGGTCTTGGCCGGATAGTCGTGGCCGGTCTTCGCGCGGATCAGGGCGGCCAGTTCCTTCGCGAAGCTGGTGGAGCCCTGGAGCGCCATCAGGAGGCGCAGCAACCGGCGCTGACGGGCCAGCCTTTCGGCCTTCTCGGCAGGCTTCGAGGGAAACTCTTGGGCAGAATTCGCCATTTCTGACCGTGCCTGTTCGGCGGCACGATCCAGCTCACCGAAGTCGAACAAGGCGGGCGCTTCTGGCGCTGTTCGCTTCGGTCGCTCGTCCGGCACGTGAGCCCGGAGCAACGACAGTTGAGAGGCGGCAACCATGTCACCGACCCCCGAGCACGACGGCGAGGACCGTCACGATCAGCACCAGCAGGGGCAGGCCCAGGACGGCCAGAGCGGCGCGCGTGCCGAAAGTGGCAGGGCCACCAACGGAATGGTCATCCCCTTCCCCGCCCGCGCCCTCGAACGGCGCCCCGCGGCCCGGCAGAATGGCCGTCATGGTGGACTGGAGAAGTCCGACCCGGCGGCGGATGCCCGGAAGCGCATGACCCGCGATCCTATTCCCCATGGTGCCTCCGAAATCTGTGGTGTCCGGGTGTGGGGCCTTCCGGCCCTGCGCATGTCCGGCGGCGTGATCCGCATGCGGGTCGAGGAGCCGCCCACCCAGCGGCCCCGTCTGGAACTGGTCTATTCGGTGGCGTGCGCGCTGACGGACGAGCCGCGCGAGGGCTGAAGTCGGGACTTGTATGCCGCGATGAATGCCTCGGCGCGCTCTATGCGGCTGAGCGTGACTGCCCCCTGCTTGAGCCGGGCGACAAACTTATGATCCCCCACCGACTGAAGACCGAATTCGCGTGCGGTCATTCCAGTCTCAATGAGGAACCGTTCGATGCGTGCAATGATGCGTTCTCGGGTCTTCATGGACGCCAATCATGGGGCATTAATGCCCCATTCGCAAGGGCCTATTTGCCCCGAGATTACCTCCTTTGGTGCGTGGCATAATTGCCCCACCATGGAACGCACCCACCTGCAGAATGAGCTGAAGCGGAGACGTGAGGAGCTTGGTATGTCGCAGCGCGATCTATCGCTGCGCGCCGGGCTCAACGACTCTGCCGTAAAAAAGATCGAGAGCGGGAGCGTGCGGAATCCCCGCAGCGACAGCCTGCTCAAGATCGCAAATGCCTTGGGTTGCACGCTCGCTGAGTTGCTCGGCACTGAGCAGGAAACTCCCGCCCCTGGCCCGGAAGCCTTCTCTCAGCCCCCCGCCGCGGCGACGCCTGGTCCGCGCGTGCCGGAATACGGCCCGACTGAGGTGCAGCCGGAACGTGTCGTCTCTATCCCAGCGATTTCCCAGATGCCCAGAGATGTTCCAGTTTACGGCGTGGCAGTTGGCGGCGACGACGCCGACTTCGAGTTCAACGGCCAGATCGTCGATTACGTCCGCCGCCCGCCCGGTCTCATAGGCGTCGAGGGCGCGTTCGGCATCTACGTGATAGGCACCAGCATGGACCCTCGATATGAGGAGGGGGACCTAGTTTATGTGCATCCAGGCCGTCCAGCCCGTCCCGGCGATGACGTGATCATTGAGATGTACGATGGCCATGAAGGCCGATCCGGCCACTGCTACGTTAAGCGACTCCTGAAAAAGGCAGGAGGCGCCTACATCTGCCGTCAGTACAACCCGCCGCGCGACGATCTTGCATACCCAATTGAGCGCGTGAAGAAGGTCCACCGCATCATGACCGCTGCCGAGTTGATGAGCGCGTAGCACGCGCCGGCAGCCCTTGACTCTCGGCGCCGTGAACGTGAACATAATGCGAACACGCATTATGGAGTTCGCCATGCCCGAGCAGCAGCCCCGTCAGCTTTTCGTCGTGGAGGACAGTCGCTGCCGCGCCGTGGTTTCTGCGCGCGACGCCGGCCGGGCACGCGCCGTTGCTGCGGCCATGCTGCTCGGCAGCCCGTGCGCGGAACGCCGGGACGCCCTGGTCGTCAGGGAGCCCGAGGAGGAGGAGCGAGCGGCCTTCGAGGGGCAGGCGCGAAGGATCGGCCACGGGGATTGCGGACTGTCGGCGATCCCGTTGTGATCTCAGCGCTTGCGCGCAAACGTTATGCACCACAGCAATCTGTTCGGATTCTATGTGAAGTTCATCACATGATTTCCACTTCTACAACGATCACACATGCGCGTGGAAATTGTTGTGGAGTTGCCATGCAAGCGGCTCGGAAACCCCGGAACGTCTTCATCAATGGTCGCCGCACCAGTATGCGGCTGGAGGCCGCTTTCTGGGACGGGCTGGTTGAGATCGCCCGGCGGGAGGAGGTGACGGTGGGCACGCTCTGCACCCGCCTCGCTGGCGAGCTGGAAACTCTGTCCGCCGGCAGCCTGTCCAGCGCTGTGCGGGTCTACGTGCTGTCCTATTTCCGGACGGCGGCTCCACCCCCAGGTAGGCGGCTGGCTCGCCGTTGACGCTCCAGTCTGGAAACGCGAAGGGCGCCCGAAGGCGACCTGGTGGTGTTACGCCTCCCGCTCACCCTATTGTCGAGCCGATTGGCTTGCTGCTCACGAAAAGACACTCCCCTACCAGATACGTTCAGAATGTCTTAGACTCGCCGCGAACCGCGACGGAGAAGGCAATCATGTGCAGCGAATGTCGATACCTAGAAGAGGTCGATTTGATCAAGGCGGCGCGCGCGCTCTGTGACGCCATGGAGAATGATGACCCTTCGGCCTTCATAAGTGATCATGCAGATGGGAGGGTCGCGGTGGACGGTTGCTTCAACATTATCAATGTTGCGAAGGTCTTTCTGGACTCTCTGAAAGCCTCGTAGATTTGTAACGCTCTCGAGTAATTTGTGCCGCCGCTTCGAATGCATCAAACATAGCTTCGATAGAAAGTCGAATCTGAGTCAAAGATTGCTGGGTAACCGGCAATGATAACAATTCACCTTTTCGCGTCATATGAAGATCGCGTCCCATGAGCGTGTTCACGATTGTGACAAGGCTTCCCTTCGCTTTCTTCAGCCAACCATTACCTGTTTTACCTCTAAATCCATTTTTTTGTTTGTCTCTTAGGATTTCAGCGGAGTGCGCTACGGTGTTCCTTATTTGCTTGGCCTTCGGGAAGCTATTGTTAAAAATCTCTGTAGCCTCAGAGAGTTTCGATTGATCAATGATACTTCTCAAGTCTGAGCAAGCTTGCAATAGTGCGCAAATCTCAGAAATAAGATAGTGCGCATGATATACAGTCATTGCGGCATCTTTCGCCGCAATGACCGACCAAGACGACGGAATTTTGGTAGCGCGCAGAGGGCCATGCACTTTCTCCAAGTAAAATTCCGGACCGTGCTTTAATATGTCTGGGCGAGCCCTGGCCTCGCTTGACTCATTCCATAGTGATAACCTGATGGACTCTGAGTAATCAAGCAACATCACCGCACTTTCAAAATCGCTAACATGGGTAGACAATGCTGACAGCAAGTCACAGATAACGATAGCTGCTTCACGTTCACCCTCGGGCAATTCGTCTACCACCAACATTGGAGGTATCAAGTACTTCATCTTCTCCACGACTCTCTCCTAGTTTATTCCGATCGCTCAATATTTATCCGCGTGCACATCACTCCCACTCAGCGCTGAGCGTGCAGGACGGTTATGAACCCGGCGAGAAATACGGCACCTAAGAGTATGCGGACGTGACTGCGCGGCTACCTCACTGTCCCGCCCGCCGCCAGCCCGCAGCCTGCGCCTCGTCCTCGCTGCAGAACCACCGCTCACCGTCGCTCGTGTCGATCCGCGTCTGGTCGTAAAACCGTCCGCCGGGGACGTGGTAGATCCGCTCGCCCTTCGAGTTGATGTTGCCCTTGATCTGGCAGCCGCTGGACGGAGCGCCTGTCGAGGTCGGAGCAGGCGCCGGGCGGCTCTGGTTGGCTGCCTGCGGCTTGCCCTCACGCTTCGTCGCGCGCCATTCCCACGGCGGCTGGAAGGTTCCGGCCCAGATGCCGGCCCGCGCCGCCCTGGCCGTCGCCTCGGCCCCCACGTAATCCTTGCTGTACTGACGGTAGGCCATGGCCCAGCCGTTGGTGGCCATCCAGGCGTTCAGGTTCTCACCGCCGACGAAGCACGCGGCGACGACTCGGCCATAGCGGTCCTTGTCCTTCCGCTCGCAAGTCACCGGGCGCCGCCCGATCCGGTCCGAAAGCGCAAGCGCGGCCTTCTGCCCGCAGCGCCAGTCCTTCCCGGCGCCGTCCTGACAGAGCTGCTGACTCTCCGGCGCGTCGATCCCGTGCAGGCGGACGCGTGTGCCCCTGATCTCCAGCGTGTCGCCGTCGATCACCGACGCGGTGCCGGTCAGATCGGCAGCGAGTGCCAAGTTAGAACCCAGAAGAAACGAGCACAAGGTCGGGAAAGCTCGCCTTATATTTTCAATAACCACAGCACCCTCTAAAACTACACATCAAAAGGCACCCAAGATTATTGGAAAGGATTCGGCGACCTTATCACTCTATCTCCCACATAGGGAGCAGAATTACCTGAGAAAGGATTGCTTTCACGATTTACATCTCCAAGATTTGCTGCACACCTAATAAGCTCAGGCAGCATCTGCTTAGTATTTGTAAGATTATACTGATAGAATGCACTTCCAATTCTTGCCGACAAGACGTTGCCGTTGCGAAATGCCTCAATAAATGTTTCGTTAAGGCGAAATGATATAATTACGCTATTATCGACACCCTTAGCCTCGTAGTTATTTTCATTCCTGCCATCCATTGACAAATAAACAGAATAAACCCCCTCAGGTATCTTCCACTCACTTCGGAAAAAGCTGATGGCTGCGCCGCCATTATTGGCAATCGCAAAGGATAGTCTACTACCGTTTTTATACTTTGCGCCTGCAATGCAGGATATACCATTTGTTTCTATTTCCCAGCCCCCAACAACCCTCCACGACACCCATTCGGCTGAAGCCGCGGAAGCAACGCAAACAATGACGGCGGCTAAAGCCAAAGTCCTCATTTTACGCTCCATGCATATCGCAGTATGCGCTCGGGGGCCTAACGCCACTCATGCGAGAGTGCCGACATACCCCGAATTTGTCTCGGGGCAAAAAAGCCCTTGACGGGGCATAAATGCCCCATGCACTCTTGCCCCACACCCACCCGAACGGATGTCCCGTAGCCCGGATGGGTGGTCCTCCCAGACTTGGCCGGCGCGCGGTGCGTCGGCCCCTCTGGGCGAGTGGGAGGCGGGTTTGAAAATCGAAGACCTCAACGCCGTTCGCGAAACCAACGACCGCATGAAGCGCACGGCGGAGTTCCTGGAGCGTGTCGAAGCCGGCAAGTTCGACGTCCGGTCCTGCGGTTACGACATCGCGCTCCCGAATACGCACACCGACGCCATCAAGGCCCTGATCGTCTCCGGTCTGCGCCAGCAGATCGCGGAATGCCGCAAGTCGCTGACTGACCGCGGCGTCGTGCTGCCGGAAGCCTGAGCGATGTCCCGCCAGGAACGCGACCTCCTCGACGCCCTGCGCCGCGCCTTCCCCGGCTGGTAACCGCCCCGCCCCATAGCCGCGCTCCGGCGCCTCCGCCCGCATGGATGATCCCAGCGGGCTTGAGGCGTCAGAGGAAGCCCCTCCCCGCCGTCCAGCCCTGGCAGGTCGTTACGGCGGGTCCACTGGCCGGTGGGCGTGCAGGTCGCCCGCCGGCCCTCTTCTCCAGAAGCGAGCCCCCATGAAGCTGAAGATCGTCAAGGAAGTCGAAGAGGTCGCCCTGTCCGGCGTGAACGTGGAGTTCACCCAGGTCGGCGGCGCGATCACCACCGTCACGTTCAAGGATGACGAAGGGCGCCTTCTCGTGATCCAGAAGGGCGAGAGCTACACCGGCTCCCTGAATGTGCTGATCCCCGAACCGCCGAAGTCCGAGGAGCGCTTCTTCGTCGTCGGCCGGTTCATGGACATGATCGACGTCGAGGAAGCCTTCGAGAGCGAGCACGAGGCGAAGGACCGCCTGACCGCTTACGAACGCAAGACCGGCGGCTACAACGAGTCCGGCTTGAAGGTCGAGAAGCGCGTCGTGCTGGTCGCCTCGACCGGCCAAATCGTCAAGACGCTCTCCGCCGCCAACGTCGGCGCCGCCGATCACCTGCCGTTCTGAGGCCCGCCATGGTGCCCGAACTCGCGCCGGTGCCGCATAGCACCTCCCTGACGATCCGCGTCGCTGGCCGGGTCGTCGGCACCATCGAGGCGGCCCACGCCCACCTGATCCAGGGCGCGGTGCTGCACTCCCCCATGACCGTGGACGAGCTGGAGCTGATGGACGACCACGCCCACACGTCCGGCCGGGCGAAGGCACTGGAGCGGTCCGCCGCCTACCAGCCGCCGTTCAGCCCGGCGGAGATGGTCGCCAAGTGGCGCGAGCGGGCGGAGCGGCACCGGGCCACCGCGCAGAACCTGTGCGGCGTGCTGCGGTGGCTGCGCAATCACCCGGAATCCCCGGCCGTCCGGTTCGACGGCTGCGACTGGTCGGCGGTTGCCGCCCGGAAGGAACTGGCCCACCAGCGGCACACGCACAGCCGGTGCTGCGGGCAGCTTGGGTTCTGGCTCCGGCAGCAGGCGGCCCAGCAGACGGCCACTGCCCTCGCCCTCCCGCCCGCGGCCAACGACGCGGCCCAGGCCGCCGGGAAGGTGGCGTGATGGCCGAGAACAGCGCAATCGAGTGGACCGACGCGACGTTCAACCCGTGGATCGGCTGCACGAAGGTCAGCCCGGCCTGCGACCACTGCTATGCGGAGACGCTGAGCAAGGCTCGCCTGGGCGTGCCGTGGGGTGCCGGGCAGCCGCGCCGCCGGACGAGCGTGCAGAACTGGAACCTGCCGCTGCGGTGGAACCGGAAGGCGGAGAAGGAAGGCCGCCGGATGCGGGTGTTCTGCGCCTCGCTGGCCGACGTGTTCGATGCCGAAGTGTCGGACGAGTGGCGGAACGACCTGTTCGACCTGATCGACCGGGCGCCTAACCTCGACTGGCTGCTGCTGACCAAGCGTCCGGCTGTTGCCCGCAAGGTGATGCCCGCAACGCCGCGTCCGAACGTCTGGCTGGGCACGACCGTGGAAAGTCAGGCCATGGCGGAGACGCGCATCCCGCACCTGCTGGCGACGCCCGCCGCCGTGCGGTTCCTGTCCATGGAGCCGCTGTTGGGGCCGGTGGACCTGACGCGCGTGGTAATCAGCGAGGGGCCAGCCGAGTTCTACGGCCACCCCAATATCACTAAGGCGAGGTTCACGGTGAACGCCCTCGCTGGCGTGCAGAGCTTCGGCTGGCGCAGCTTGGATTGGGTGATCGTCGGTGGTGAGAGTGGCCCGAAGGCCCGGCCTATGCACCCGGATTGGGCGCGGTCCCTGCGCGACCAGTGCGCCGCCGCTGACGTCCCGTTCCTCTTCAAGCAGTGGGGCGAGTGGGCGCCGATGGATGCCGCCCGCATCGTCAAGGACATCCCAATCCCGCCGCGCGGGGGCATTCATGGCGATTGGGTAAAGCGCTACGTCGTGTTCGCCGACGATGCTGGTGCAGTCCGCGTTCAGGCTGAGCCTTTCTCAGCGCTTGACAACACCTTGATGTATCGCGTCGGCAAGAAGGCCGCCGGCCGCTACCTCGATGGCGTGCTGCACGACGCCCTGCCGGCGGTGCGCTGATGCTACGCCCGGCGGCGCCCTCCCCCAACCCGGTAGACCCGCGGCGGCCGGCGGCGGCGGTACCAGCTCCGCAGGGAGCAGTACGGGCCAGCGATGTCCAGGTCGAGGGGAAGCTGTTCGGCGGGACCGTTCTCGTTGGCCGGCGCGGGCAGCTTCAGGCCGCGGAAGGCGGGCGCAATCGCAACACGAGTTCCGGCTGGGAACAGAGCCTGGGCGAACAGGTCGAGGATTTCCCACCCAGCCTGACGACCGGAAGGCGTGTCGGCATGCAGGACTTTCGCGAAATAGCCGTCGTTCGTCCCGGCCCGGTCGTCCAGTTCTGCCATCGACCAGCCAAGAGCCCGCCGCCGGGCATCAAGAGCCCGGACCACTTCCAGATATAGCGCGGTCACCGCCATCACCGCCCCCATTGGTTGAGCGAACCCTATATTCCAAAGAGGTAGGAAGCAATGCCTGATTTTTCGAAGCTTGAGCCGGGCATCTACGGCGGAATCCCCGCGGAAGCCTACCACCGCCTTCCGGCGCTGAGCGCCAGCGGTATCAAGACCCTGGTCAACGAGTGCCCCGCCGTCTTCTGGCACGAGCACATGAACCCGGAGGCGGAGGAGACCGACGACACCAAGTTCGATGTCGGAACCGTCGCCCATCTGGTCTGGCTGGAGCCGCACCTGCGGGAAGAGCGCTTGGTCATCATCGAGGCCGACGCCTACCGCACCAAGGCCGCCAAAGAGGCCCGCGCCGAAGCCAAGGCCGCCGGCAAGACGCCGCTGCTGGAGAAGCACCTGCCGAAGATCGAGGCGATGCGCGCGGTGCTGGAGGCGGAACTGCCGCCCGGCCTGATGCGCGGCGGCACGGCGGAGCGAACCCACCTCTGGCAGGACCCCAAGACCGGGGTGCTGATCAAGAACCGACTCGATTGGGTGCAAGACGGCGACCGGCTGATCGTGGACTACAAGACCAGCGAGAGCGCCAAGCCGTCCGCCTTCGAGCGGCGCATCTGGGACGTGGGGCACCACATGCAGGCCCGGCTCTACCTGACCGGCAATGAGCTGCTGACCGGGCAGCGGGCCCGCTGGCTGTGGGTGGTGCAGGCCACCAAGCCCCCGCACTGCGTCTCCATCTTCGAGCCGACGCCCGGCCTGCTGTCCATGGCGGACGAGGACGTGCGTCACGCCATCGACCTGTTCGCCGAGTGCAGCGCGGCCGACGAGTGGCCCGCCTACACGGACACGGTGCAACTCGTCGGCCCGCCCGCTTGGGCCGCCGCCCAGCACGAAGAGCGCAAGTACGCCCGGCAGTTCGCCGCGCAGGAACGCCGCTCCCGCAAGCCGGCCAACTCCAACGAAATCCAGCGCGCGATCGACGCGCAAGCCCCCTTCGGAGCGTGACCCCATGCCCATCAAGTTTCTTCCGGCCTCCAGCTTCAACGACCGCCACGGCCTGTTCGTCGCCCTGGTCGGCGGGACCAACAGCGGCAAGAGCTTCAGCGCGCTCCGTCTCGCCCGCGGCATCGCCGGTCCGAAAGGACGAATCGCCGCCGCCGACACCGAGGGTGGGCGCCTGCTCCACCTGAAGCGGGACTTCGACTTCGACATCCTGCTGATGGACCCGCCGCACCACCCGGCGCAGTACGCGGAGGTGGCCGAAGCCGCGGAGGTGGCCGGCTACGACGCCCTGCTGTTCGACAGCTTCAGCATGGAGTGGCGCGGCGTCGGCGGCGTCCTCGACCAGATGGACAGCGAGTTGGAGCGGGCCGTCCGCCGCGCCGAAGCGAAAGCCCGCAAGAAGGGCTGGAACTTCGATGAAGATCGCGCACGCAACGCCAACAAGATGGCGGCCAGCATCAAGCCGAAGATGGCGCACAAGCTGATGGTCAACAGCCTGTTGGCCCGGCGCATCCCGATCATCTTCAGCATCCGCGGGGAGATGACGCTGGACCCCGACACGAAGAAGGAGAAGTTCAAGGCCGCCACCGCGCCGGGCTTCCTCTTCGAGGTGACCGTCTCGTTCCGGCTGGCCTCCGACCGCCGGGGCATCATCGATCTGAGCGACCCGTCCTCCTACAAGATGGAGGGCATCCACCGCGGCATGTTCCGTGACGGTGACCAGCTCTCCGAAGAGCACGGCGCCCAGCTTGCCGCGTGGGCGCGGGGTGAGATCCACGGCCAGCCCTCCGCCGGCGCCGGATCGGACATCACCGCTCAGGTCTTCGAGGAGGCCGCCACCGCCGCGCGCCAAGGCCGGGACGCCTTCGCCGCGTGGTGGAACGGCCCGGGCAAGGAATCGGCCCGCGGTACCGACACCAGCAAGCGCGTTCTGGTCAACGCGCGCCGGCCCGAGCTGCAGGCCATGGTCGAGGCCGCGGAGAACCCCGCCGGCACCGCCGCCAACGACGACTTCCCCGGCACTCTGCCGGGCCGGGCGGAGGGTTGATCAATGGCCCAAGGATCGCGCGGCCTGACCGCCTACCAGAAGCGGGCGGGGGAAATCGAGGCGCTGTTCGCGGCGGGCGAAATCGGCCCGCAGACCCGCCGGGCGCTGCTGGAACGAGCCCGGGACGTGTCGGGCGTCTCGCAGCTGGCCTCCCCGAGGGCCACGGCTGAGCGCATGCCTGCCGGCAAGCTGATCGCCATGAACGACAACCAGATCAACGCCGCCAAGCGCGCCGGTCGGAGCAGACACGACCGGCCCCGTTTCGCCAACGCGCCAGCTGCCCGCCCGGCGCAGGGAGAGGTGTAGGCATGGCAAGGCCGAAGCCCAAGTTCACGTTCTCGCCACGCCTCATGACGGCACTGGACGTGGCGACCTACCTGAACCGTTCCGAGCAGTGGTTCGCCCACAAGCGCCCGCAGATGGAGGTCGCGGGGTTCCCCCGGCCTGATCCACTCCTCGGGTTGTACGACCAGCGAGCAATCGACCGGTGGCTTGACCAGCGATCCGGGCTGGTCGCAGCATCTCCGGCGAACGACAGCGCACCTGGGCCGATGAACGACGCCCCTGCGGTCGATCCGTTCAAGGCCGCATTCGGAAAACAGTAATGGTGCGAGTCGACTTCCCCGGCGTGAACATGGTGACCAAGCGCCTCGCCGACGGCACGCGCCGGGTCTACTACTACCACCGTGCCAGTGGCATCCGGCTGCCCGATGACCCGCGCTCCCCGGAGTTCGCCCAGGCCTACGCCAAGCTGAACGCGGTGCCTGCCGCTCGATCGGATGAGCCGGGGGCAGGAACCTTCGCGGCGCTGATCACGAAGTACAAGGCCAGCCCTGATTTCCTCCAGCTCGCCGACGAGACGCGGAAAGCGTATACCCGGCATCTTGCCACCATCGCCGACGGAGACAGAGGCCGGGGCGGCGATTTTTCTGGATGGGGCGCACTCGCGGTGCAGGGGCTCCAGAGGGAGAACGTCCTGGAGCTGCGCGACGCATTCGCCAAGACGCCTCGTACAGCAAACTACATCATCCAGGTGCTGCGGCTCCTGCTGAACTTCGCCGTGGATCGCGGATGGAGGAAGGACAACCCGGCCCAACGGCCCAAGAAGCTGAAGACCGGAGACGGGCACCGCCCGTGGGAGGAGTCGGAGATCGACGCCTTCCGCAAGAGGTGGGGCACGACGACCCGCGAGCGCGTCGCCTTCGAGCTGCTCCTAAACACCGGCCAGCGGGCGGGCGACGTGGCCGCCATGATGCGGCAGCACTACCGGTCTGGCACCATCTCCGTCACCCAGCAGAAGACGAACGAACGGCTGTGGATTCCCGCGGCCCAGGAGCTGGTTGCGGTGCTCGATCCCTGGCTGGAGACGCACAAGCTGATGGCAATCCTGCCGAGTCGCTTTCACAAGCCAATGACCTCAAACGGCTTCGTCCACTTCATGAGCGATGCGATCCGCGAGGCGGGGCTGCCCGAAGACGTGACCACGCATGGCCTGCGCTACACCGCCGCGACCATGCTGCACGAAGTGGGAATGGAGTGGGAGGTGATCGCCTCGGTGACGGGTCACCAGACCGTCGCCATGGTCAGGAAATACACCGCGAAGAAGCGGAATGCGCAGCTCGCGATTGCCTCTCTGGATGCCGCCCGAACGGCCAAAGGGAAGGGTCGGAAAGGGCGTCCGAAGAACGCCAAATGAACGGAATTTGCAAACCGCCGGTGATTGGATTGCAAACCGGGGGAAAATCAGGGCCTCAAACTTGCCCTAAGTCATTGAGGGGAATGGTGATCCGGGTGGGATTCGAACCCACGGCCACATGATTAAAAGTCACGTGCTCTACCGACTGAGCTACCGGATCACAAAAGCATGCGGCCTGTTGCCGATGCGGGGCGCAACATAGGGGGCGGTGACGCCCCGGTCAACAGCGGGGTTGGACGGAGCGCACAAAAATTTCGCTCTTCGCCGCAGCCCCGGCGCCGTCACTGTTTGGCCGTCACTGCTTGAGAGTCTGGATCTGCTTGCTGGCGTCGCCGTTGCCGGCCTCCAGGGCGAAACGTTCGGCCAGATGGTCGGCCACACGGCCGCTGACGAAGCCGCGGATGTCGCCTCCCAGGCGCCCGATCTCCTTGACGAAGCGGGAGGAAATGAACTGGCTCTTCTCCGAGGCCATCAGGAACATGGTCTCGATCTTCGGGTTCAGGCGGGCGTTCATGCCCGCCATCTGGAACTCGTATTCAAAGTCCGAAACCGCCCGCAGGCCCCGGATGATCACGGTGGCGTTCACCTCCACCGCGAAATGCATCAGCAGCGTGTCGAAAGCCCGCACCTCGATGCTGGCCCCGGCGTTGTTCAGGGCGGTCACGTCCTCCCGCACCATCGCCACCCGCTCGTCCGTCGAGAAGAGCGGGCCTTTGCCGGCGTTGCGGGCGACGCCGACGATCAGATGATCGACGAGGCGCGACGCCCGCTGGATGATGTCCATATGACCGTTGGTGATCGGGTCGAAGGTGCCGGGATAGACACCGATGCGGCGCTTGGCCATGGGAGTACCTTCCGCCTCTTTTTATTCGATCGTATCACCGGGCGTGTCGCCAGGAGCGGCCTCGTTCCCAGCCGCATCGTCCACGGAGGCCGTCCCGCCGCCGTTTGGATCGCTGCCGTTCGGATCGCCGCCGTTCGGATCGCCACCGTTGCCGTTGGCCCCGTTCCCGTTGGTGTCCTCGTCCTCCGCGATGGATGCGACGGACACCACACGCTCGTCCGCACCGACACGGAACAGCGTGACGCCCAGCGTCTTGCGGCCCGCGATCCGCACGTCGTGGATCGGCATGCGGATGACCTGACCGCCGTTGGTCACCATCATCACCTGATGCGAGTCCTCCACCGGGAAGGCCGCGACGATGGAGCCGTTGCGCTCGCCCATCTCCATGTTCCAGATGCCCTGGCCGCCGCGGCCGGTCACCCGGTACTCGTAGGAGGAGGTCCGCTTGCCGTAGCCGCGCTCGGTCACGGTCAGCACATACTGCTCCAGGCCCTTCAGCTCCTCGTAGCGCTCCGGGCTGAGCGTCACGGACTCGGTCGACACCTCGTCGGCCTCCGGCGCCGCCTCGCCCTCCATGTCGACGCCTTCCTCGCGCTTGCGCTTCAGGAAGGCGGCGCGCTCCTCGGGCGAGGACTCGACGTGGTGGAGCGTGGTCATCGAGATGACCTCGTCACCATCGGCCAGACGGATGCCGCGCACGCCGGTCGAGGTGCGGCCGGCGAAGACACGCACGTCGGCGACCTCAAAGCGGATGCACTTGCCGCCGCCGGTGGCCAGCAGAACGTCGTCGGCCTCCGAGCAGGTGCGGACGGCGATCAGACGCTCGCCCTCCTCTTCCAGCTTCATGGCGATCAGGCCGTTGGAGCGGATGTTGGCGAAGTCCGACAGGCGGTTGCGCCGCACGTTGCCCTTCGACGTGGCGAAGACCACGTGCAGGTCCGCCCACACGGCCTCGTCCTCGGGCAGCGGCAGGACGGTGGTGATGGTCTCGCCGTCGATCAGCGGCAGCAGGTTCACGAAAGCCTTGCCGCGCGCCTGCGGGTTGCCCAGCGGCAGACGGTAGACCTTCAGCTTGTAGACCATGCCGCGCGACGAGAAGAGCAGCAGCGGCGTGTGGGTGTTGGCGACGAACAGGTCGCTGACCGCATCCTCCGCCTTCATCGACATGCCCGACCGCCCCTTGCCGCCGCGCTTCTGCGCGCGGTATGTGGACAGCGGAACGCGCTTCACGTAGCCGGACTGGCTGACGGTGACGACCATGTCCTCGCGCTGGATCAGGTCCTCGATGTCGGCCTCGAACTCCAGTTCCTGGATCTCGGTGCGGCGCGGGGTGCCGAACCGCTCCTTCATCTCCACCAGTTCGTCGCGGAGGATGCCCAGCAGCTTCGCGCGGTTGGCCAGAGTCTCCAGATAATCGGCGATCTGGTCAGTGACGTCCTTCAACTCGGCGCCGATCCGGTCGCGCTCCAGCCCGGTCAGGCGGTGCAGGCGCAGGTCGAGGATGGCGCGGGCCTGCTCCTCCGACAGGCGGTAGGTGCCGTTCTCGGACACGCCACGGCCCGGCTCGTCGATGAGCGCGATCAGCGGGGCGACGTCCATGGCCGGCCATTCGCGCTCCATCATCTGCTCGCGCGCCCAGACGGGGTCCGGGGCGCTGCGGATCAGCGCGATCATGGCGTCCAGGTTGGCGACGGCGACGGCCAGACCGACCAAGGTGTGGGCGCGCTCGCGCGCCTTGCCCAGCAGGAACTCGGTGCGCCGGGTGATGACCTGCTCGCGGAACCGGACGAAGGCGGCGATGATCTGCCGCAAGTTCATCAGTTCCGGCCGGCCGCCGTTCAGCGCCAGCATGTTGACGCCGAAGGAGGTCTGGAGCTGGGTGTGGCGGAACAGCTGGGCCAGCACCACGTCGGGCACGGCATCGCGCTTCAGCTCGATCACCACGCGGACACCGTCGCGGTCCGACTCGTCGCGCAGGTCGGCGATGCCCTCGATCGTCTTGTCGTTGACGACCTCGCCGATGCGCTCCATCAGCTTGGACTTGTTGACCTGGTACGGGATCTCCGTCGCCACGATGGCGAAGCGGTCCTTGCGGATCTCTTCGATCTCGGTCTTGGCGCGGATGATGACGGAGCCGCGCCCGGTCATCAGGGCCGAGCGGACGCCCGACCGGCCGAGGATCATGCCGCCCGTCGGGAAGTCCGGGCCCGGCACGAACTCCATCAACTCTTCGTCGGTGACATCGTTGTTGTCGATGTAGGCGCAGCAGGCATCCACCACCTCACTCAGATTGTGGGTGGGGATGTTGGTCGCCATGCCGACGGCGATGCCGCCGGCGCCGTTGACCAGCAGGTTCGGGAAGCGCGCCGGGACGACCGTGGGCTCCTTGCCCGAATCGTCGTAGTTGGCCTGGAAATCGACGGTGTCCTTGTCGATGTCGTCGAGCAGCGCCTCCGCCGCCTTGGCCAGCCGCGCCTCGGTGTAGCGCATGGCCGCCGCCGGGTCGCCGTCCATCGAGCCGAAGTTGCCCTGCCCGTCGATCAGCGGCAGGCGCATCGAGAAGTCCTGCGCCATGCGGACCATGGCGTCGTAGATCGCGCTGTCGCCGTGCGGGTGGTATTTACCCATCACGTCGCCGACGATGCGCGCCGACTTCTTGTAGGGCTTGGTCG
Organism: Azospirillum baldaniorum; assembly: GCF_003119195.2. Lineage (NCBI taxonomy): Bacteria > Pseudomonadati > Pseudomonadota > Alphaproteobacteria > Rhodospirillales > Azospirillaceae > Azospirillum > Azospirillum baldaniorum. The sequence goes on from NZ_CP022254.1 coordinate 492,896, forward strand.
AATCGTACCCGCCCTCCTTCATCGCGTAGAGGATGCGGCGGTGCACCGGCTTCAGCCCGTCGCGGACGTCGGGCAGAGCGCGGCTCACGATCACGCTCATCGCGTAATCGAGATAGGACCGGCGCATCTCGTCTTCGATGGTGACCGGCGCGATGTCGGAGGCGGGAGGAAGGGGCGTCGTGCTCAAGGAGACAAACTCATTCTACGGGCTGCGGCGATGCTCGGTGTTCAACGCTTGCTGTTCAACGCTCAAGGTCAACACTTAAGGTTCAACGGGGCATGTCCGCACGGCCCTTCGGGCCGCTGCATGTAATATAAGAATTCCTATCAGCTTTCGCATGTGCACACAACGCTCCGGCAGTTCCACGATTTCTGGCCTTTGCAGGTCAATGGCCTCCGGCCTTTGCAGGACGAGGGCGGCTCAACAGCGCGAAGCGCAGCGAAAGGATGGTCACGGATACCACACTGGCGATCAAAATTCCCTCAAAAAGACCACGCGCGCCGCGCTCCAACCCGAAGGCGAGCAAGGCCGACACCGGAATCATCACCACCGCGTAGGAGATGAAGTGCAGCGCGGTGGGAACCCAGGCGTCGCCGCGCCCGCGCAGGGCGTTCGCCATGACCACCTGCCCGCCGTCGGCCACCAGGACCCAGGCGGTGAAGGCGATCAGCGGCGCCACCGCGGCGATCAGCTGGGGGTCGGCGCTGTAGATCGCCGCCAGCGGCTCCGGCATCCAGCGGTAGAGCACCCCGACTCCGGCCAGGATCAGGCTGGTGACTCCCAGCCCGGTCCAGCCGGCCAGCGCCATGTCCAGCGGGTCGCGCCGGCCATAGGCCACCCCCACCCGCACCGCCGTGGCCGAGGCCAGCCCGACCGCCGCCATGAAGGGCAGCGCCGTCAGGTTCAGACCGACCGTGTAGGCGCCGAGCGCCAGCGGCGAGATCATCCCGGCGAACAGGCCCAGCGTGGCGAAGGCGCCGCTTTCCACGCCCAGGCTGACCCCGGCGGCGTAGCCGAGATGACGCTGCTTGCGGCTGCCGCTCCACCAGTCGCGGACCGGGTCGCGCACCGCCCAGCGGGCGTGGTCGCTCATGTGCCAGGCGTAGAAGACGAGGCCGAGCCCCATCCCCCAGCGCACCGCCGTGGTCGCCCAGGCCGAGCCGACCGCCCCCAGAGCCGGAAAGCCGCCATGCCCCCAAACCAGCATCCAGGCGAGCAGCGCGTTCAGGAGATTGCCGAGGATCATCGCCACCATGCCCGGAATGGGCCTCTTCAGCCCCTCCAGGAAGAAGCCGGTGGCGACGTACAGCATCATGCCCGGCATGCCGTAGCCGAGCACCGCCATCACCTGCCCACCGCCCGCCGCCAAATCCGCGGACTGGCCGGTCAGACGGAAGAAGGACTCGCCGGCCAGCGAGGCCAGGGCGAAGAGGATGCCGAGCAGCAGCGCGTAGGGAATCGCCCGGCGCCAGATGCGCCCGCACTCCGCGTCCTGGCCGGCGCCAAGGGCATGGGCGGTCACCGCCACCACGCCCATCATCAGTCCCACGCCGGTGGTGACGAGAAGGTTGGCCGGCAGGTGGGCCAGCCCGTAATAGGCCAACTCCTGCGCGCTGTAGCGGCCGACGATGGCCGTGTCCACCGCCATCATGACAACCAGCCCGGCGCGCGAGACGATGACCGGGGCGGCCAGCCGCAGCAATTCGCCGGCATGGGTGCGCAGACGGTCGGCCAGGAGAGGGGCGGGAATCGCGTGGTCGGGCATGATCAGGGTGTCGGTCGCTTGTGTACGGTTGTCACCGCCGGTGGCGGAACCGGCCATCTTGACCGTGCGGCGTACCACGTCAAGTGGCGGCTTATTGTCCTTCCGCCCTGTTGCAAATCCGCCGAATGGGCCGGAACCAACGCCCGCGGCGGCCCGTTGACGAAGCAACAGCATCCACTGAGGAGTTCGGGATCATGAGCCGCTCCATGCCGTTCCCCGTCCGCCAGATCGCCCTTGCCAGCTTCGTCCTGACCTTTGCCGCGCTGCTCGTCGGCTGCAACACGATCGAAGGGGCCGGGCAGGACGTCCAGGCCGGCGGTCGGGCCGTCGAACGCGCCGCCGAGTGACGCGCCCACCCACACCTTATCAACCACAGAGAGCCATCCGCATGAGCGATCCCATGACGCCGGAACGGCCCACCGAGGTGCCGCCGCCGAGCAACCCGAACACCCCGCAGCCGGACCGTCCGACCACGCCGGACCCCTACCCGGTGCCTGAGAATCCCGACACCCCTCCGGAGATGCCGCCGCCGGCGGATCAGCCGGTTCCCGGCATGCCGACGCCGACCCAGGCGTAAGGCGCCGGACACGGCGTTCGTTCGCAACAGACCGTTTCCAGAAAGGCCGGTGCCGCGAGGCGCCGGCCTTTTTCCTTGTCCGGTTGTCGGTGCTTGGAAATCGAATATTCGAATCTGGAAACAACACCGAAACACAAGGGCAACAAGACCCAAGGGACCGTGGCAAAAATCGGCGCTGATGCGTTAAGTGTTTTTTTACCTTTCTCTTTCCCCACCTTAATGTTAACGATTTGTTAATCATTGAGGAGAGGCAACCATGGCCAGGTTTTCGGGAACCAACGCCGCCGAACGCTACCTCGGCACCGACTCCGCCGACACGGTCTATGGCAATGGAGGGAATGATTCGCTCTCCGGGGGGCTCGGCAACGATTTTCTGGATGGTGGGCTTGGGAACGACTGGCTGGGCGATCCCTACGCCGGCGATCCGGGCAACGACCGCATGTACGGGCGCCAGGGCGACGACCAGCTGTTCGGCGGGGCCGGCAATGACTGGCTGGATGGCGGTTCGGGCAACGACACGGTGAAGGGCGGGCGCGGCGACGACACTTTGGTCGGCGGAACCGGCGACGATTGGCTCATCGACACGCTGCGCGACGACGGGTCCGACGTCTTCCTGCCCGGCGCCGGCAACGACCATATGGTGAGCTACCGCGACGGCGCGACGGACATCTTCCGCTTCGACGTGGCTCCGGGCGGCTTCGGCACCGACGACATCAGCTATTTCGAAGCGGGGATCGACCGTATCGAGTTCCGCGGCTTCTCCGCCGCCGACCTGACCGTGTCCACCACGGCCACCAGCACCGCCTTCGGCTTCCGGGACGGCTCGTCGCTGAGCGTGGATACCGTCGGGCTGATGTCCGGCCGCGACTATGTCTTCACCTGACCGGTAAACTCACCTGAAGGAAGTACCGCGGGCATGGGGGCCTGATGGCGCAAGGGGCGTGGCCGCGGCTGGCCGCGCCCTTTTCCGGTCCGGTCCGCTGCCCCTCCGCTCCGCTGCCGCGTTATAGCCTTGCCCACGCGACGGAGGAGCCCCGCATGAACCATCGACGCCTCACCCCCCGCCCCGCCACCCGGCTGCTCGCCGCCTGCGCCCTGGCAGCGCTCGGCGCCTGCGCGGAGACCGGCGCCACGCAACGGCCCATGGCGCAGATGTCGCCCCTGGAACTGGTCGGGCTGACGGTGCAGTCCATTCCCGAGAACCGCATCCTGGGTGCGGTGGAGGATGTCGTCCTCACCCCGGCGCGCGAGCCGGTCCAGCTCGTGGTGGCCAGCGGCGCGCCGGTTCATCCGGTGAGGCGCCACGTGACGCTGGACTCCGAGCAGCTGCGCTATTCGGAAGAGCGGCAGGCGCTCGTCCTCACCGGCATGAGCGCGGACCAGTTCGACGCCCTGTTCGCCACGCCCGCCGCGATGGCTCCGGCCCTTGCCCCCATGCCCGGCAATCCGGCGGACGCCACCAACTGGAACCGCGCCACCGCCCCGCGCTGATCCCTCCTTCGGCCAGACCCTGCGAGGCCCCATGACGAGGCAGCAAGGTCTGGCCGGCGGGCGTCCTTTGGTCTTTTAAACGTTATGATATAACGTTACATATCCCTGGAGCTGTTTGGCGACACGCGGCAACGGGGGGATGATGATCGAGGATGCGGATGCGCCGGACGGTCCGGCGGGCTTCGAGGCGGCGCTGGACTTGGTGCGCTCGCTGTGGGCCGAGGGACGGCGCGAGGGCGTACCGGACCGGTTGGTCGCTTGGGCGATGATGGTCGAATCGGTGGACCGGCTCGCCGCCCTGCATGGTCCTAGCGCGACGGCGGCTCTGCTCGACCGGTTGAGCCGGGCCGTTCTGGACACCCCTCCGGGCGCCAGTCCGGGATCACTTCAATGAGCGGGGTGACCAACAACCGCTTCTACGGCGCGCGCTCCTGGCGGGAGGCGAAGCCGGTGGTCCTGCATCCACGCTTCTTCGACGGGTTCCGGGACTTCCTCGACGGACGCCCATTCGATTATCGCGGGTTGGACGGCTGGCCGCTGCTCGACCAGCACCGTTACGAGAATGGCCGGGAACTGGCGGCGGAATGCCGCGCCGCCGGGATCGTCGTGCGCTGGGGCGACCGCGCGCGCATCCCGCGCGGGCTGAAGGACTTGGTTGCCGGGCGCGCCCGGCGTCGTGGAGAGCTCCGAAGGCCCCTCAAAAGCGCAGGCCGGCCGCGGGATTGTCGATCTGGTTGAGCGGGCAACGGCAGGTCGGACAGGAAATCTGGGAGAGGAGCGTGTTGCGCTGCTCCTCCGTCAACGAGACGCCGGCCGCCTGAACCGCCTCGTCGATCATCCGGCGATGATAGGCGGTGGCGCCGCAGCCCTCGTCCAGCACACCCTTCAGATCGTCGTTCGGAATCACGCGGAACGCCGCGGCGGGACCGGACAGGGTAGCGGCACCGCCCCCGACCGCGACGGCGGCAAGGGCACGCAGGATGTGACGGCGCTGGGGGGCCATGGCTGCTCCTGGATCACGACGGACGCTCGCCGTGGAATCTCGGTTGGCAGGCATCCCCCGTCAAGCCCGGCCTGCGCAGGTTCCGCGAAGACAAGCCCGCGACCGGTCGCGGACGGGAGGGGGAAAAGTCCCCTCCCTCACGATCATCCGGGTGGTCAGAACGGGATTTCGTCGTCCAGGTCGTCGTGCTTGGGCGGAGCGCCACCGCCGCTGCGGCCACCACCGCCACCACCGTAGCCGCCACCGCCGCTGCTGCCGCCGCCGTAGCCACCGCCACCACCGCCGCCACGCGACTCGTAGCCGCCACCGCCACCGCCGTAACCGCCGCCACCACCGCCTTCGCCCTCACGGCCGCCGGTGAAGTCGATCTCGTTGACACGCACCGAAAGGCCGGCGCCGCGGGTGCCGTCGCGCTTCTCGAACTCGCGGAGCGTAACCTCGCCGGAGATCACCACGGCCTTGCCCTTGGTCAGGTGCGGTGCCAGGGCCTCCGCGCGGCGGCCCCAGATGGAGCAGTCCACCCACTGGGTGGTCTTGCGGTCGCCGAACCCGACGTCGTTGGCGACGCGGAAGCCCAGAACCTTTTCGCCGCTCTGCGTGGAGCGAAGCTCACCGTCCGCGCCGAGGCGCCCCGTAAACGTCCATACATTCATCGCACGTGTCTCCTAGCGCGGGTTCCCGGTATCCCATCCGACCCGTTCGGGCGCCCGGCGGAAGGGCGTCCGGATACCGGGGGTGTCTGTTCGCAGGGCCGGTTTGATCCGTGGTCCGGTCCATGCCCGCCCCGCCTTGCGCTTCACAAAGCACGGGGGACAGGCACGGGTCAACCGCCGCCGCCGGAGCGCCTTGCCCCTTCCATCCGGATCAACCCGCCCGGCCCGCACGGAAGAGAACACTCCATGAACAAACATAGCAGAGAGAGTCCGTGCCGCCAACCGATTCCTTGGTGGCTCCCCATCATCGTCTCCCCGGCGCCTCCCCGCCCCCTCCCCGGCGTTCCCGCATCCCGCCCCTGCGCCCCACGCGGCCGGAAAGGGACGCGCACCGGTGGCAAGTCGCCTGCGCGTGGCACATATCTGTCCGGGCTTTTGAACCGTCTCAGGCGTCTTCCCTTCCCCACCGGTTTCGGCTAAGAACACTCCATGAACAAGCACATCAGTGTCCGCGGCGCGCGGGAGCACAACCTCAAGAACGTCGATGTCGATCTGCCTCGGGACGAGCTGATCGTCATCACCGGCTTGTCGGGATCGGGCAAGTCATCGCTGGCGTTCGACACGATCTACGCGGAAGGCCAGCGGCGCTACGTCGAGAGCCTGTCGGCCTACGCGCGCCAGTTCCTGGAGCTGATGCAGAAGCCGGACGTCGACTCGATCGAGGGGCTGTCGCCGGCCATCTCCATCGAGCAGAAGACGACCTCGAAGAATCCGCGCTCCACCGTCGGCACGGTGACGGAGATCTACGACTACATGCGCCTGCTGTGGGCGCGGGTCGGCATCCCCTACTCCCCGGCCACCGGCCTGCCCATCGAAAGCCAGACGGTCAGCCAGATGGTCGACCGCATCCTGGCGATGCCGGAGGGCACGCGCCTGCTGCTGCTGGCGCCGATCATCCGGGGGCGAAAGGGCGAGTACAAGAAGGAGATCCAGGACCTCCGCAAGCGCGGCTTCCAGCGCGTGCGCGTCGACGGCACGATGCACGAGATCGACGAGGTCCCGGCGCTCAACAAGAAGCTGAAGCACGACATCGACGTGGTGGTGGACCGCATCGTCGTCCGCGAAGGGCTGGGCAACCGGCTCGCCGATTCGCTGGAAACGGCGCTCGGCCTTGCCGACGGGATCATCTTCGTCGAGAACGCCGATTCGCACGAGCAGACCGTCTTCTCGCAGAAATTCGCCTGCCCGGTGTCCGGCTTCACGATTCCGGAGATCGAGCCGCGGCTGTTCTCCTTCAACAACCCGTTCGGCGCCTGCCCGGCCTGCGATGGGCTGGGGAGCAAGATCTACTTCGACCCCATGCTGGTCGTCCCGGACGAGCGGCTGTCGCTGAAGAAGGGCGCCATCGCCCCCTGGGCCGGCTCCTCCTCCCAATATTACGTGCAGACGCTGGAGAGCATCGCCCAGCATTTCGGCGTCGCCATGGACACGCCGTGGGAAAAGCTGCCGGAGAAGGTCCGCCAGACCATCCTCTACGGCTCCGACGGCGCGCCGATCACGATGACCTACGACGACGGGCTGCGCAGCTACCAGACGAACAAGGCCTTCGAGGGCATCGTCAACAACCTGGAGCGCCGCTACCGCGAGACGGAAAGCGCCTACATGCGGGAGGAGTTGTCCAAGTACCAGTCCTCCCAGCCTTGCGAGACCTGCAAGGGCGCCCGCCTGAAGCCGGAGGCGCTGGCGGTCAAGGTGCACGGCCAGCACATCTCCCAGGCCGCGGAAATGTCCATCGCCGACGCGGCGACGTGGTTCAGCACGCTGAACGACCATCTGCGCCCGAAGGACAAGGAGATCGCCTACCGCATCCTCAAGGAGATCAACGAGCGGCTGGGCTTCCTCAATGCCGTGGGATTGGAATACCTGACGCTCAGCCGCGGCTCCGGGTCGCTGTCCGGCGGCGAGAGCCAGCGCATCCGCCTCGCCTCGCAGATCGGGTCCGGCCTGACCGGCGTGCTCTACGTGCTGGACGAGCCGTCGATCGGCCTGCACCAGCGCGACAACGACCGGCTGCTGGCGACGCTGAAGCGGCTGCGCGACCTCGGCAACACCGTGATCGTGGTCGAGCATGACGAGGACGCCATCCGCACCGCCGACTATCTGGTGGACATGGGTCCCGGCGCCGGCCAGCACGGCGGCACCGTGATCGCCCAGGGCACCCCGGCGGAGGTCCAGGCCAATCCGGACAGCGTCACCGCCCAGTTCCTCAACGGCACCCGCTTCGTGCCGGTGCCGGACCAGCGGCGCCCCGGCCACAAGGGCCAGTTCCTGGAGGTGAAGGGCGCGCGCGCCAACAACCTTCAGAACGTCTCGGCGCGCATCCCGATGGGAACCTTCACCTGCGTCACCGGCGTGTCGGGCGGCGGCAAGTCCACCCTGATCATCGAGACGCTCTACAAGGCGGTGGCGCGCAAGCTGATGGGCGCGCGCGAGCATCCGGCGGAGCATGACGAGCTGCTGGGCCTGGAGCATCTCGACAAGGTCATCGACATCAACCAGTCGCCGATCGGCCGCACCCCGCGCTCCAACCCGGCGACCTACACCGGCGCCTTCACCCCGATCCGCGACTGGTTCGCCGGCCTGCCGGAGGCCAAGGCCCGCGGCTACGGCCCCGGCCGCTTCTCCTTCAACGTGAAGGGCGGGCGCTGCGAGGCGTGCCAGGGCGACGGCGTCATCAAGATCGAGATGCACTTCCTGCCCGACGTCTACGTCACCTGCGACGTCTGCCACGGCAAGCGCTACAACCGCGAGACGCTGGAAGTCACCTACCGCGACAAGACCATCGCCGACGTGCTCGATATGACGGTCGAGGAGGGCAAGGAGTTCTTCAAGGCGGTGCCCGGCATCCGCGACAAGATGGAGACGTTGGAGCGGGTGGGTCTCGGCTACATCCACATCGGCCAGCCCGCCACGACTCTGTCCGGCGGCGAGGCGCAGCGGGTGAAGCTGTCCAAGGAGCTGAGCCGCCGCGCCACCGGCCGCACCCTCTACATCCTCGACGAACCGACCACCGGCCTACATTTTGCCGACGTCGAGAAGCTGATGGAGGTGCTCCACGCGCTGGTCGACCAGGGCAACACGGTGCTGGTGATCGAGCACAATCTGGAGGTCATCAAGACCGCCGACTGGATCATCGACCTCGGCCCCGAAGGCGGCACCGGCGGCGGCGAGATCGTCGCGGAGGGCACCCCGGAAGACGTGGCGAAGGTCAAACGGAGTTACACCGGCCAGTATCTGGCCCCCTACCTGAAGGCGAAGCCGAAAAGCCGGAAGAGGGCATGAAGAAGGGCCGGGGTCATCCCCGGCCTTTTTCTTATGGCCGATTTTTGCCCTGGAAACAAAGCGGCAGCGGGGGTGTTTCCTCTTCATCGTTCGCCAAACAGGATGGAGACGGAGCATGTCCAGGACCATGATGTCCGGTGTGGCGCTGGCCTTCGGCGCGGCCCTGCTGGTCAGCGCCTGCGGGACCGACGAGTCCACCAGCACCACGACCACCACCACGACCACCTCGCCCAACTACGGCAACTCCAGCCTGACCACCCCGCCGACCGGCGGCTCGACCACCACCGAGCGCACGACGACGACCAAGAGCGAATAAGGACTTTTCGTTTCGCTCCCAAATGAAACGGCCGGTTCCGCACAGGCGGGACCGGCCGTTGTCTTGCCGGTCCCTCCACTGTTCGTCCTACCAACGTACAAGTTTCAATCCCTCCCCGCTCGGCTAGGATTTCGAGGCGCGCCCAATGAAGCGCGCCGGAACAGCCGAACAACGGAGGGAACCCCATGCGCACCCTGTTCGCGATCATGGCCGCCATGATTGCGCTGGCAAGCCCGGCCCTGGCCGTCGAGGTCACGGAATCGACCACCTTGCCCTACCCGGTCGAGAAGGTCTGGCAGCAGATCGGCCCCTTCTGCAACCTCGGCACATGGCATCCCGCCGTGGAAAGCTGCACCCTGCGCCGGAAGGACGGCGCGCAGAAGCGCGTGCTGGCCCTCAAGGGCGGCGGCGCGATCGAGGAGCGGCTGCTCTCCTCCTCCGCCAGCAGCCATCGCATCCGCTATTCGATCCTGACCAGCCCTCTGCCGGTCAAGGACTACGCGGCCTCCCTGTCGGCCGAACCGGCGGGCAAGGGCACGCGCGTCGTGTGGAAGGCGCGCTACACCTCCAACGGCGCCAGCGATGAGGAATCGCGCAAGGTGATCTCCGGCATCTTCACCGCGGGCTTCGACGGGCTGAAGCAGAAGCTCGCCGCCCAGTAAGTCACCGCTGTTCTGCGGAGCGATCAGGAGCGCCGGACCGTAGGGGCGCTTCTGGTCGCGATTCCGCGCCGTGGTCCGGTTGGTCTTGCCGTGGCGACAATGACGGTCTACTTGTTCGGCAACTTTGTGAAAGTTGCTGATATGGTCGACACGTCCCATTCCCCCGTTCACGTCATCGGCGGCGGCCTTGCCGGGTCCGAAGCCGCTTGGCAGCTCGCCCAACGCGGCGTTCCCGTCGTGCTGCACGAGATGCGGCCCGTCCGCCCGACCGAGGCGCACAGCACCGACCAGTTCGCCGAACTGGTCTGCTCCAACTCCTTCCGGTCGGACGACGCGGAGTACAACGCCGTCGGGCTGCTGCACGAGGAGATGCGGCGCTGCGGTTCGCTGATCCTGCGCTGCGCCGACGCGCACAAGGTGCCGGCGGGCGGTGCGCTGGCCATGGACCGCGACGGCTTCGCGGGCGCGGTGACCGAGGCGATCACCGGCCATCCGCTCATCATCGTGGAACGCGGCGAGGTCGCCGGCCTGCCGCCGGAAGCGTGGGACAGCGTCGTCATCGCCACCGGCCCCCTCACCTCCCCGCCGCTGGCCGAGGCGATCCGCAGCTTCACCGGCGAGGAGTCGCTGGCCTTCTTTGACGCCATCGCCCCCATCGTCTATCTGGAGAGCGTGGACCTGTCCAAGGCGTGGTTCCAGTCGCGCTACGACAAGCCCGGCCCCGGCGGCACCGGCAAGGACTACATCAACTGTGCCTTCGAGAAGGACGAATACCGCGCCTTCATCGACGCCCTGCTGACCGCCGAGAAGGTGGACTTCAAGGAGTGGGAGAAGAGCACGCCCTACTTCGAAGGCTGCCTGCCCATCGAGGTGATGGCGGAGCGCGGCGTCGACACGCTGCGCTACGGCCCGATGAAGCCGGTCGGCCTGACCAACCCGCACAAGCCGGAACGCCGCCCCTACGCGGTGGTCCAGCTTCGCCAGGACAACGCGCTGGGCACGCTCTACAACCTCGTCGGCTTCCAGACCAAGCTGCGCCACGCCGAGCAGGCGCGGATCTTCCGCATGATCCCCGGCCTGGAGAAGGCGGAGTTCGCGCGGCTGGGCGGCCTGCACCGCAACACCTTCCTGAACAGCCCGCGCCTGCTGGACGGCGCGCTGCGGCTGAAGGCCCAGCCGCGCATCCGCTTCGCCGGGCAGGTGACGGGCTGCGAGGGCTATGTGGAAAGCGCCGCCGTCGGCCTGCTGGCCGGGCGCTTCGCCGCCGCCGAGCGGCTGGGCGGCGAGCCGGCCGCCCCGCCGGTCACCACGGCGCTGGGGGCGATCCTCGGCCACATCACCGGTGGCGCCAACGCCGACACCTACCAGCCGATGAACGTCAATTTCGGCCTGTTCCCGCCGGTGGACGAGCGCATCCGCGGGCGCGACCGCAAGCTGGCCTACACCCGCCGCGCGCTTGAGGACTTGGAGGGGTGGCTAAAGGCCGCACCCGCTGTCGCCGTCTGAGGCCCAGCAATTTCGGGAAATTTATCACGGAACGATAATAAAGATCATAAGTAACGCTTAACCAATGCCGTGGGACACTTTCTTTCGAATGAGCGAGAAAGACTTCCAGCGGGATGGTTATGATTAAAACAAAATCATTGGTTGCCAAACAGGTGATCGTCATCGTGACGGTGACGATCTTTTCCCTGGCGGTCGGAATTGCGGCCCTGACAACCAAGAGCGGGTCGGACATCGAAACCCTGGCCTTCCAGAGCGGGGAACAGCTTGGCCACCGTTACGGCGAGATGGTCCACGCCCGGCTGGGCAACGCGATGGAGGCCGGCCGCTTCATCGCGACCTCGCTGGTCGGCCTGAAGGCCGCGGGCCGCACCGACCGGGAGCAGCTCTCCATCTGGCTCAAGAGCATCGCCGAGGCCAACCCGGATTTCCTCGGCGTGTGGGTGGGGATGGAGCCGAACGCCCTGGACGGCCGTGACGCGGAGTTCGCCAACAAGCCGGGCTCCGACGCGTCCGGCCGGTTCCTTCCCTACTGGAACCGCGGGTCGGGAACGGTCGCGCTGGAGTCCCTCGTCGGCTATGACGAACCGGGCTCCGACGGCGCCTATTATCAGATCCCGAAGCGCACCGGGCACGCCATGGTGGTGGAGCCCTACAGCTACACGGTCGCCGGCCGGAAGGTGCTGATGGTGTCCATGTCCGTCCCGATCGTCGAAAACGGCCGGGTTATCGGGGTGGCCGGCATCGATCTGTCCACCGACGGCATCTGGTCCATGCTGAAGACGGTGAAGCCCTTCGACAGCGGGTCCATCCACCTGATTTCCAACGACGGCGTCTGGGCCGGCCATCCCGACAGCGAGCGGATGGGGCAACCGATCGGCAAGTCGGACCCGGCGCTTGACGCTGCCAAACCGGCCATCCGCGCGGGCCGGAGTTTCGAGCAGATGTCGGTCGCCGATGGACAGCCCGTGAAACAGCTGTTCCTGCCGGTGACGGTCGCGGGAACGGAAACACCCTGGTCCCTGCTGGTCAACCTGCCGCTCGACAAAATCAACGCCCCCGTTCGCGAACTGCGCAACGCCACCATCATCGGCGGGCTGGTCCTGCTGGCCGCCCTGGTCGCCGCGCTTCTGTTCGCCAGCCGCAGCATCGTCGGCCTGCCGCTGCGCCGCACCATCGCAACGCTGGACGCCGTGGTCGCCGGGGAGCGTGGGGTGGTCATCACCGACACCGGCCGCACCGACGAAATCGGCGCCATCAACAAGGCCCTGAAGCTCTTCCAGGACAACACCACCCGCATGGCGGAGCTGGAGGAGGAACGCCACCGCGAGGAGCAGCGCGCCGCCGAACGCCGCAAACGCGACCTCGCCGACGTCGCCAGCCGGTTCGAGGCGTCGGTGGGCGGTGTCGTGCGCAACGTGTCGGACCAGGCGGGCGAGATGCGCAGCACCGCGCAGAGCCTGTCGGCCATCGCCGCCCAGACCGACCGTCAGGCCGCCGCCGTCTCCACCGCCGCCGAAGAGGCCAGCCAGAACGTTCAGACGGTGGCCGCCGCCACCGAGGAGCTGAGCTGCTCCATCCGCGAGATCAACGAGCGGATCGGCCGCTCCTCCCAGATGGCCACGGAGGCGGTCGCCGAGGTGGAGCGCACCAACAGCACGCTGGAAGGGCTGGCCACAGCCGCGCAGAAGATCGGCGACGTGGTGAACCTGATCCAGGGCATCGCCGGGCAGACCAACCTTTTGGCGCTCAACGCCACCATCGAGGCCGCCCGCGCCGGCGAGGCCGGAAAGGGCTTCGCCGTCGTCGCCAGCGAGGTGAAGAATCTCGCCAACCAGACCGCCAAGGCGACGGAGGATATTTCCCGGCAGATCGCCGACATGCAGACCGTCAGCGGCACGGTGGTCGGCGTGATCCAGGCGGTGGGGCGGAGCATCATCGCCATCAACGAAACGATCACCGCCATCGCCGCCGCCGCGGAGCAGCAGGGCGCCGCCACCCAGGAGATCAGCCGCAACGTCCAGCAGGCGTCGATGGGAACCGCCGCCGTGTCGGTGAACATCGGCGGCGTGACCCAGGCGGCGGGCTCTACCGGCTCGATGGCCGATCAGGCGCTCAACGCCGCCGGCGACCTGTCGCGGGAGGCCGACCAACTCCGCCAGGAGGTGGAGCGGTTCGTGGCGATGATCCGCGCCGCCTGACCGACACGGGTCAGAACCTGCCGCGCAGCGCCGCCCAGGCCAGCTTGGCGTGGCGCAGCGGGTGGGGCATCAGAACGCGCGCGGCGAAGGGGTCGTTGCCCTCCCGCGCCAGCGCGTCCAGATGCAGCCCGGCCAGCACCGCCGGCAGCAGGGCCGGCAGGGCGGCGCGCGGCACAGAGCGGCGCAGCGCGCGGGCCTTCGCCAGATGGTCGCGGGCGGCCTCCGCCACCTCGCGCGCCACGGGGCGCAGCTCGGGGGTGGAGCGCAGCTCGAACAGGTCGCCCTGCTTGGCGCCGTGCGCGGCCATGCGGTCGGCGGGGAGAAGCTGGCGGTGCTGGCGGGCGTGGAAGGGCACCGCCCGGACGATGCCGGCCAGCGCGTAGCCGATCCCGGCCTGACGCCCGGCCTCCATCGCCTCGGCCCCCTTCGCGCCGAGGATCTCCAGCGCGAGCTGGACGAGCGGCGCGCCGGTGACCTCCGCGTAGTTGACGAGGCAGGACAAGTTGGCCGGCGGGGTGTCGTCCAGATCGGCCTCCCGCGCGTCGATCAGCCGGTCGAACAGGGAGCGGCTCAACCCGCCCTCCCGCACGGCGGCGGCCAGCGGCTCCATCACCGCGTGCTTGGGCACGGCGCCGCCCTCGTAGATCTTGTCCAGCCCGTCGCGCCAGAACTGCAGCCGCATCTGGCCCAGCACCGGTTCGGTCACCACCTCGCGGGTCTTGGCGATCTCCAGGTTGAAGGCGTAGAGGGCGAACAGCGATTCGCGGCGCTCCGCCGGGGCGAAAAGGCACGTCAGGAAACGGTCGTTGTCATATTTCCTCACCTCCCGTCCGCAATAGGACAGGTCGGGGGTCGCCTTCGCCATGTGATGCCTGTTCTGGAAAAATGGGGGTGGCACAGTTTGGAAGCGGGGCAAAGCCCGCAAGCGCCTTATATTAGGCAGACAGGCTCTCCACACCAGCCCCGACGCGCAGCAGGCGGAACAATGGCCGATTTCAACGTCGCCCCCACCAAGCCCCGCAAACCCAGCCCGGTCGCCCGCAAGGACGCGGACTCGGAGAATTTTCCGGTCGCCTCGCGCCTGCTCCCGAAGCATCTCAGGCCGCATGTCATGGCCTTCTACCGATTCGTCCGGCTGGGCGACGACATCGCCGACGATCCCGATCTCGAGCCGGAGACCAAGCTCGCCTATCTGGAGGCGCTGGAACGCTCACTGACCACCGGGCAGGCCAAGCACGCCTATCTGAAGCCGGCGCTGGACCTGCGCGCCAGCCTGCAGGCGACCGGCGTCAGCGACCGCCACCCCCGGCAGGTGCTGCGCGCCTTCCGGCGCGACGCGGTGGGCGCGCGCTGCCACAGCTGGAGCGACCTGCTGCTCTACTGCCGCTTCTCCGCCAACCCGGTCGGGCGCTACCTGCTGGACCTGCATGGCGAAGGCGTGGCCGCCGGGCCGGCGTCGGACGCGCTGTGCACCGCCCTCCAAGTGCTGAACCACCTTCAGGACTGCCGGGAGGACTGGAGCCAGCTCGGGCGCTGCTACATCCCGCTGGTCTGGTTCGACGATTCGGCGATCAGCGTCGAGCGGCTGGTCGAGACGGAGAGCGACGCCAAGCTGCGCGCCATCTTCGACCGCACGCTGGAGCACACCGACCGGTTGCTGGAACGCGCCGCCCCCCTGCCCGGCCTGATCCAGCACCGCGGGCTGCGGATGGAGGCGTCGGTGATCCTCAGCCTCGCCGAATCACTGGCGCAGCGGCTGCGCAGCCGCGACCCGCTGAAGAAGCGGGTGGTGCTCGGCACGCATCATAAGCTGTTCGCCACCGCACGCGGGCTGGCGCGCGCCATCGGGAGCAAATAGACTCCGCCCCCTTCGACCGCCACCACGCAGGACCGACGTATGCCGCAGCCATCGCTGGATTCGACACAGAGCGACACCGCCGGCAGCCCGGCTGCCGCGGCGGCGGCGGTGACCGGACGGTCGGGCAGCACCTTCTACTGGCCGATGCTGCTTCTCCCCCGCTCAAAGCGGGCGGCGATGTTCGCCATCTACGCCTTCTGCCGGCGAATCGACGACATCGCGGACGAGCCCGGCGAACCCGCGGAGAAGCGCGCGGCGATCGACGCCTGGAGGACGGAGATCCGCGGCCTCTATGCCGGCGGCGCGCCGTCCAGCTCCCTGGGGGCGGCGCTGAAGGGTGCTATCGAACGCTACGGCCTGCCGCGGGGCGAGTTGGAAGCGCTGATCGACGGCATGGCGATGGACATCCCGGCGGACGACGGCAACGGGTCCGGCAGCAGCGGCGGCATGACCGGCCCGGCGCTGCCGACCCTGCGGCTCTATTGCCGCCGCGTCGCCGGCGCGGTGGGCATGCTGGCGATTCGCGTGTTCGACCGGGCGGACGCCTCCACCGAGGCCTTCGCCCTGGCGCTGGGCGAGGCGTTGCAGCTGACCAACATCCTGCGCGACCTGACGGAGGACGCGGAGATCGGCCGCCTCTACCTGCCGCGCGAGTTGCTCGACGATGCCGGCATCGGCAGCTCCGACCCCGCCACGGTGCTTGCCCACCCCAACCTGCCCCAGACCTGCGAGGCGCTGGCGGTTTTGGCCGAGGAGCGCTTCGCCGAGGCGCGACGGGCGCTCGCCGAGGGGCAGTCCGCCGGACGGCGCGGTTCGCTGTGGGCGGCGGTCGCCATGATGGTGCTGTACCACCGGCTGCTGGTGCGCCTGCGCGCCCGGGGCTGGCGCGATCTCGACCAGCGGGTGCGGGTCGGCAAGCGCGAATGCGCCCTGGTGGCCGTGCGCTGCGCGCTCGGCTATCCGCCCGCCGCCTGACGGGCGTCTTGGGCACCGTCCACATCGTCGGCGCCGGCCTTGCCGGCCTGTCCGCCGCCGTCCGCCTGACCGAGGCCGGACGGCGGGTCGTCTTGCATGAGAGCGCGCCGCAGGCCGGGGGGCGCTGCCGCTCCTTTTACGACGCCACCCTGAACCGCGTGGTGGACAACGGCAGCCATCTGGCGCTCAGCGGCAACCGCTCCCTGCTCGGCTATCTGGAGCGCATCGGCGCCGGCGGCGCCCTGACCGAGCTGCGCCCCGCCGCCTTTCCCTTCCTCGACCTCGGCAGCGGCGAGCGCTGGTGCCTGCGGCCCGGCGGGCTGTGGCTGTTCGACAAGGCGCGCCGCGTGCCGGGAAGCCGCCCCGCCGATTACCTCGCCGCCCTGCGGACGCTGACGGCCCGCCCCGAGGCGGCGGTGGCCGACGCCCTGCCCCCCGGCGGAGCGCTGTACGAACGTCTGTGGCGGCCGCTGGCCGTGTCGGTGATGAACGGGGCACCGGAGCGGGTGTCCGCCCGTCTGTTCGGGGCCGTGCTGCGGGAAACGCTGCTGCGCGGCGAGGCCGCCTGCCGCCCCCTGTTCGCGGAGAAGGGCCTGTCCGCCGCCCTGGTCGATCCGGCGGTGGCGTGGCTGGAACGGCACGGTGCCGAGCTGCGCACCGGAGTGCGGGTGGACGGGCTGGAGCGCGCGGGTGATCGTGTGGCCGCCCTGTCGGTGGATGGGGAGCGCATCGCGCTTGGCAACGACGACGCGGTGGTCCTGGCGGTGCCCGCCTGGATCGCCGAGCGTCTGCTTCCCGAGGCGCTGCCCGTTTCCCCTCCGGCCGCCGGGCGTGCCATCGTCAACGCCCACTTCCGCCTGCCAGCCCCGATCGACCTGCCGGGCGGCCTGCCCTTCCTGGGATTGGTGGGCGGAACGGCGGACTGGCTGTTCCGGCGCGGCGACGTGCTGTCGGTGACGGTCAGCGACGCCGACGCGCTCGCCGGTCAGCCCGCCGAAGCGCTCGCTGCCACCCTGTGGCGCGACGTGGCGAAGGCAATGGGCGCGCCCGACATGGCCCTGCCGCCTTTCCGAATCATCAAGGAGCGCCGGGCGACTCCGGACCAGCCCCCTGTCCATGCGGCGAATCGCCCCGGTGCCCGAACCGCTTTGAAAAACCTTATTCTGGCCGGCGATTGGACGAAGATGGGGCTTCCGGCGACACTCGAAGGTGCGGTTCGCTCCGGCGAGTTCGCCGCACGCGCGGTCCTGAACGCAAGGATTACCACCTTTTCGCGCCTCGGCCTTTTTCCAGCCTTCACTTTGCCGCGCCGCGGGCCTATTTGAGCGGACGGAGGTGCCGTGCCGCAAGGCGCGGGCCGAGATGGGACAATCCAAGAAGAGAGGGTAACTCAATGGCGTTCGAACTGCCGCCGCTCCCGTATGGCTATGATGCTCTGCAGCCGTTCATGTCGTCGGAGACGCTGCACCTGCACCACGACAAGCACCACCAGACCTACGTCACCAACCTGAACAACCTGACGAAGGACAGCCCGCTGGCCGACGCCAGCCTGGAAGACGTCATCAAGCAGAGCTACGGCGATGCCTCCAAGCAGGGCCTCTTCAACAACGCCGGTCAGGTGTGGAACCACACCTTCTATTGGCAGAGCATGAAGAAGAACGGTGGCGGCGCCATCCCGGGCGAGCTTGAGAAGCGCCTGATCGCCGACTTCGGCAGCGTCGACAAGTTCAAGGAAGAGTTCTCGAACGCCGCCATCACGCAGTTCGGCTCGGGCTGGGCGTGGCTGTACATCGACGGCGGCAAGCTGAAGGTCACCAAGACCTCCAACGCCGACACGCCGCTGGCCCAGGGCCACTTCCCGCTGCTGACCGCCGACGTGTGGGAGCACGCCTACTACGTCGACTACCAGAACCGCCGCGCGGACTTCGTGAAGGCGTTCCTGGAGAGCCTGGTGAACTGGGAGTTCGTGGCCGAGCGCCTGTCGAAGGCCCCGGCCTGATCCTTCACCGGATCGCCAGAACGGAAAAGGCCCCCGATCCGGGGGCCTTTTTTGTTGGTCTCTTCCGGTCGGGCCACCGACCCGGCTCACACCGGCAGCAGCGCCGCCCCGACCCGCCGGCCTTCGGCCAGCAGGACGTTGTAGGTGCGGCAGGCCGCCCCGGTGTCCATCACCTCGACCACCAGCCCGGCGTCCCGCAGGCCCTGGCGCAGCGCCTTGGGCAGAAGCTGCATCCGGGCGCCGGAGCCGAGCAGGAGGAACTCCACCCGCGGCTCCGCCTGGATGAGCGGGGTGAAATCCTCCGCCGTCAGGGCGGTGAAGTCCTGGGGGCGCCAGGGCTCCGTGCGGTCGGGAAGGACCACGACCGCGCCAGTGCGCCATTGCCCGGACACGCAGAACTGCCCGTCCCCGTAGCCGTCGATGACCTGACGGTCCGACGGGATGATCGGCGTGATGTCCGCCATCTCTGATCCGTTTCCTGTTCTTGTCGCTCAGGGCGTCGGATTGGCGGCCGGGGCCGCGCTCTCCGCCGGCGCGTTGCGGCGCAGCCGGTTCTCGCCCAGGAACAGCAAGATGGGGGCGGCGATGAAGATGGACGAGGAGGTCGCCAGGAAAATGCCGAAGATGAGAACGATGCCGAAGTCCTGCAGCGCTTCGCCGCCGAAGAAGGCCAGCGGCAGGATCGACAGCAGCGTCGACATGGAGGTGCCCAGCGTGCGGTTCAGCGTCTCGTTGATCGAGCGGTCGATCAGTTCGCGCAAAGGCATCTTCTTGTAGATGCGCAGGTTCTCGCGCATGCGGTCATAGACCACGACCTTGTCGTTGGTCGAATAGCCCATGATCGTCAGAATCGCCGCGATGGCCGTCAGGTTGAACTGCATCCCGGTGATCGCGTAGAAGCCGACCACCTTCGTCACGTCCAGAAGCAGCGTCACGATGGCGCCCAACCCGAACTGCCATTCGAAGCGGAACCAGATGTAGACGAGCATCGCCAGCAGCGCGAGGCCGAGCGCCAGCATGCCGTTGAAGAACAGCTCGCCGCTGACCGACGCGCCGACCGCCTCGACGCGGCGCACCGTGGTGCCGGGAATCTCCTGGGCGAGCGTGGCCCTCACCTTGTCGGCGGCCACCTGCTGGGCCGCGTCGTCGCCCGGCTGGCGCTCCAGCCGGATCAGCACGTCCTGGGGCGAGCCGAACTCCTGCAACGCCACCTGCCCCATGTTGAGCTGGTTCAGCGTGTGGCGCAGCGAGGCGAAATCGGCGGCCTGCGGCGTGCGCGCCTCGATGACGATGCCGCCGCGGAAGTCGATGCCGTAGTTCAGGCCGGGATAGAAGAACAGCACCACCGACGCGATCGACAGGAACGCCGACACGATCAGGCCGGCGTGTCGCCCGCGCATGAACTGGATGTTGGTGTTGTCAGGGACCAGACGAAGCCGGAACATGGGAATGACCTCTTACACCGGCAGGGCGGCCGGCCGCGTCTTGCGCAGCCAACTGACCATCATGAGACGCACGAGCACGGTGGCCGTGAACAGCGAAATCAGGATGCCGAAGGTGATGGTGACGGCGAAGCCCTTGATCGCGCCGGTGCCCAGCACGAACAGGATGGCCATCTTGATGGCGGTGGTCAGGTTGGCGTCCACGATGGTGGAGTAGGCGCGGCTGAAGCCGGCCTCGACCGAGCCGAAGACGCCGCGGCCCTTCTTGGTCTCCTCGCGGACACGCTCGTTGATCAGGATGTTGGCGTCGACCGCCAGACCGAGCGACAGCAGGATACCGGCGATGCCCGGCAGGGTCAGCGTCGCCTGGAGCAGCGACAGCGCGGCCAGCGTCAGGACGGTGTTGACCAGAAGGGCGAAGCAGGCGAAGGCCCCGAACAGACCGTAGGCGGCGATCATGTAGGCGCAGACCAGCACAAAGCCGATGCCCACCGCCATCAGGCCGGCGCGGATCGAATCGGCGCCGAGGTCGGGACCGACCGTGCGCTCCTCGATCACCTTCAGCGGGGCCGGCAGCGCGCCGGCGCGCAGCAGCACGGCGAGGTCGTTGGCGTCGGCGGCGGTGAAGTTGCCGCTGATCTGGCCGCGTCCGCCGGTGATCGGCTCGCGGATCACCGGGGCGCTGATGACCTTGTTGTCGAGCACGATGGCGAAGGGCCGGCCGACGTTGGCGCGGGTCACATCGGCGAAGCGGCGGGCGCCGATGCTGTCGAATTCGAAATTGACCACCCACTCGCCGGTCTGCGGGTTGCTGCCCGCGGTGGCGTTGGTCAGGTTGGCGCCGTCCACCTCGACCTTCTTGCGGATGACGTAGGCGCTCTGCGCCCGCCCGCCTTCCGCCGAGGGCAGGATGTCGGTGCCCGGAGGGGCGCGGCCGGCGCTCGGGTCGGCGTTCATGTCGACCAGACGGAAGGTCATCTTCGCGGTGGTGCCGAGAAGCCGCTTCACGCGGTCCGGGTCCTCGACGCCGGGAAGCTGGACCAGGATGCGGTCGGCGCCCTGGCGGGCGATGGTCGGCTCGTTGACGCCGGTCTCGTCGATGCGGCGCCGCACGATCTCGATGGATTGCTCGATGGCCTGGGTGGCGCGCTCGCGCAGGGCGATCTCACTGAGCCGGGCGGTGACGCTGCCGCCGCTGGCGGTGACCTCCAGGTCCGGCTGGCCGCCGCCGAGCGGTCCGCCGCCGATGGTGTTGGCGAGCTGGCGCAGCGCCCGCACCGCCGTGTCGGCCTGCGCCGGGTCGCGGAGCTGCACGGTGATGCCGCGGTCGCCCGGGTTGATCGCCGTGTAGCCGACATTGTCGTTGCGCAGCTGGGTGCGCGCCGAATCGACCAGACCTTCGACGCGGTCACGGATGACCGCGCCCATGTCCACCTCGAGCAGCAGGTGCGACCCGCCGCGCAGGTCGAGGCCGAGGTTGACCCGGTTGTGCGCGTACCAGTTCGGCAGGGCCGACAACGTCTCACGGCTGAGAAAGTTCGGCAGCGTGAGGATGGTCCCGAGCACGCAGATCGCGACGATCAGAAAAATCTTCCAGCGCGGAAAATACAGCATTCGTAAACCAGTCCCGTTCGCTACCGGAGAACCGCGTTACTTGCGGTCCACGACCTTCTCTTCAGCCTTCTCGTCGGCGCTCTTGGCCGGCTCGGACTTCGACAGCACGAGGTTCACGGTGGAGCGCATGACGCGGACGCGGACGTTCTCGGCGATCTCGACCTGAAGCTCGTCGTCCGGGCCGACCTTGGTGATCGTGCCGATGATGCCGCCGCCGGTCACCACGCGGTCACCGCGGCGGATGGACTCCAGCATGCCCTTGTGTTCCTTCATCTTCTTCTGCTGCGGACGGATCAGCAGGAAATAGAAGACGACGAAAATCAGAATCAGCGGCAGGAACTGCACGATCATGTCGGCCCCACCGGCGGCGGGCGCGGCGGTCTGTGCATAGGCCGTCGAAACGAACATCTGGAGGCTCCCTGTGGTTTGGTTCCGAAGGCGCAGCGGGCGCTCGCGGACGCGGCGACTATAACGGTCCGGGCCGTCGATGCAATGGAATAGGGGTACGTCCGCCGGGCTTCAAGGGCCGCGGCTGTCCATCACGGCAAAGAGAAGCAGGAAGCGGCGCGTGCAGGGCGCCTCCACCGGCTCCACCCCATGGAAGGACCGG
This sequence comes from Azospirillum baldaniorum, assembly GCF_003119195.2. Taxonomy (NCBI): domain Bacteria; kingdom Pseudomonadati; phylum Pseudomonadota; class Alphaproteobacteria; order Rhodospirillales; family Azospirillaceae; genus Azospirillum; species Azospirillum baldaniorum. The sequence goes on from NZ_CP022254.1 coordinate 514,908, forward strand.
TCGGACGGCGCGTAGGCCAGGAGATGGTTCGGCAGGAAGGGCGCTGTGCCGGCCAGCTCGAAATCCTCGCGCGGGAACCGTTCGGTCGAGCGCCCGGCGTTGGCGGTGAAGGACGGGTCGCGGGGCCGGTACAGCGCCGTGCCGAGATCGGGGCGGCGGCCGTCCGCCGGCATGTAGAGCAGCATGGACAGGAAGGTGCCGAACACGTCGGTGTGGGGCAGCATGGCGTGGCCCGCATGGTCCTCGACCAGACGCGCGTAGACCATGGCCGGCCGGCTTCCGATCGGCGTTTCCAGCTTGGCGGCGAGCGAGGGGAAGCGCGGCGCCAGCCGCCTCAGCGTCTCCGGCCCGAACAGGCAGTCGCGAACCTCCCGCCAGACCGCTTCGGCCTCCGGCTCCATCTCCCTCAGATTGCGGTCGGTCAGGACCATCTGATAGCGCTGGGGAAGGCTGTCCATCTGCAGGAGGGCCAGCGCCTCGAACCTCGGCCACTGGGCGACGGCGCGGGCGTAGAGGTCCGCCGGCAGGGCGTCCGGCACCACCAGATGCGGAAAGGGGTCCTCGCGAAGGGGCGTCTCCTCCAGCCGCCGCAGCACATGTTCGGCGCTCCCCGCCGGCTTCGGGAGATCGGTGGAACGTTCTGCGTGCATGGCCGGCCCTCGGTTCGCGCTTGGCGCACCATAGCGGCGCGCACGCCTCCCCCGCAAGCGCGCCTCCTTGTCCGGCGCCGGGCCGGCGGGTTAGGGTCGGCGCAACGAAACCGGAAGAAACGCCTGCGAAGGAACACGATGTCGGACGCCCAACTGCTGCCCCTCCTCACCCGCATCGCCGAGGCCCTGGAACGGCTCGCCCCGCCGCCGCCGGGCCGGCTCGACCTCGGCGCCGCCGACGCCTTCGTCTGGCACGCCGATCCCGACCGGCTGGAGCCGGTGCCCACCGTCAACCGGGTGGAGATCGGCCTGCTGCGCGGCGTCGAGCGGCAGCGCGACATCCTGCTGGACAACACCACCCGCTTCGCCACCGGCCTGCCCGCCAACAACGCCCTGCTCTGGGGCTCGCGCGGCATGGGCAAAAGCTCGCTGGTCAAGTCGGTGCACGCCGCGGTGGCGCAGGACCATCCCGGCACGCTGGCGCTGGTGGAGATCCACCGCGAGGACATCCCCACCCTGCCCCGCCTGCTCGCCCGGCTGAAGGACGAGCCGCGCCGCTTCATCCTGTTCTGCGACGACCTGTCCTTCGACCATGACGACGCGCACTACAAGTCGCTGAAGGCCGTTCTGGAGGGCGGGATCGAGGGGCGCCCGGAGAATGTGGTGTTCTACGCCACCTCCAACCGCCGCCATCTGATGCCGCGCGACATGATCGAGAACGAGCGCTCCACCGCCATCAACCCGGCGGAGGCGGTCGAGGAGAAGGTGTCGCTGTCCGACCGCTTCGGCCTGTGGCTGGGCTTCCACAACTGCGACCAGCCGACCTACTTCGCGATGATCGAGGGCTACGCCGCCCGCTTTGGGCTGGACATCCCGGCGGAGCAGCTGCGGGCCGAGGCCGTGGAATGGTCGGTGACCCGCGGCAGCCGCTCCGGCCGGGTGGCCTGGCAGTTCATCCAGGACCTGGCTGGCCGTCTGGAGAAGCCCCTTCGCTGACCCGCGGCTCCATGCGGTCGCGCGGATCGACCGCCTGGCTGCCCTTGCGCAGTTCGAAGTGAAGCTGCGGGCTCGTCACCGATCCGGTCTGGCCGACCGTGCCGATGGCCTGCCCGCGCTTCACCGCCACGCCCCGCTCGACGTCGATGCGGTCGAGATGGGCGTAGGCGGTGATGAAGCCGTCCGAATGCTTCACCAGCAGCAGATTGCCGAAGCCGCGCAGCTCGTTGCCGGCATAGGCCACGACGCCGTTGTCGGCGGCGACCACCGTCGTTCCCTTGGCGGCGGCGATGTTCAGGCCGTCGTTGTGCAGACCGTCCGGCTTCGGCCCGAAGGTCGAGATCACCTTCCCCTTCACCGGCCAGAGCAGGCGCCCGGTGGCGCGCTGCGCCGTCGCCTGCTCCGCGGCCTTTGGCGGCGGGGGCGGAGCGGCGGCGACCTCCTGGGCCGGCGCCGGCGGCGGCGGCGGGACCGGAGCGGCCTCGACAACGCGCGGAGCGGGCGCCGGCTCCGGAACGGCGGGCTTCTGGCCGGGCGGGCGCAGCGAGGTCGGGGCCTGCCCCGGCTGATAGACGGGCGCTCCGGTCGCCGCCTCCGGCGCGACCGCCGGCTTGGCGCCGGGCACCGGGGCGAGGACGGTCGCGGTCTGCGAGGGGCTCTCCACCGGGGCTCTTTCGACCGGGGCCGGGGCCGAGGCGCCCGGAGGCGGCAGCTCCGCCGCCTGGATGGACCCGCGCGACACCTGCTTGACCGGGGCCGAGGCCACCACGCCGCCGACGGCGGCCCCCGCGCTGGAGGACGGCGCCTGGGCCACCGCGGTGCCGCCCGGGGCGTCACCACTGCCTGGGCCACCCGGCAGGCGCAGCGGTTGCCCGGCCTGCACCGCGTAGGGCGCGGTCAGGCCGTTGAGCCGGGTCAGCTCGCTCATGTCCGCGCTGAACATGCGGGAGATGCCATAGAGCGTGTCGCCGCGCTGGACGATGTACTGGCGCGACACCGGCAGGACGAGACGCTGGCCGACCTGCAACTGGTAGGGCGGCGACAGGTGGTTGACCTCCAGCAGGTCACGCAGCGGCACATTGTAGCGTCGCGACAGCGAATAGGCGGAGTCCCCGCGCTGCACGATCACCGCGCCGCCGATGGAGTCCGGGGAATTGGACACCGAGGTAACCGGCGCCAGATCGCCGGTGCGCTGCTGGCAGGCGGCGAGCAGCGGGATCAACGCCAGCGCCGCGAGGAGGGCGCGCCCAGACACGCTGGATGTGACGCCAAGTGACACGCCGAACGGGCCGGCTACTCCGTTCCTGGCGGAGACGGAGGGTCGGACAGCAACGGTACGAAGCGGACGGGCCACAAGTCCTCCCGTGTAAGACCGGTTTCGGTCCGCCGGATGCGGACGACCCGCTGGCCGCGGTAGTCGCCCCCCAGCGGGATGACCATGACACCACCAACGGCGAGCTGATCCGTCAAGTCCTTTGGCGCATCGGGGCCTCCGGCGGCCGTGACCAGTATGCGCTCGAACGGCGCCTGTTCGGGCCAGCCCTTCGTCCCGTCGCCGTGGCGGGTCGTGATGTTGTTCAGGCGCAGCGCCTGGAATCGCCCCTCCGCCTCGGTCAGCAGCGGGCGCAGCCGCTCGACGGTGTAGACCCGTCGGCACAGCCGCGACAAAACAGCCGCCTGATAGCCGGAGCCGGTGCCGATCTCCAGCACCGTCTGCCGCTCCCCCAGCTCCAACGCCTGGGTCATCAGCGCCACGATCAGCGGCTGGCTGATGGTCTGGCCCAGATCGATGGGAAGCGCCGTGTCCTCCCACGCCTGATCCTGGAAGGGGTCGGGGACGAAGCGCTCGCGCGGTATTCGCTCGATCGCGGCCAGAACCCGGGTGTCGGTCACGCCGTTGCGGCGCAACGCCATCAGAAGCCGGATCTTGCGTGCCTCGACCGTCACATCCTACCCGCTCACATTGGAAACGACCTCACTCGAACGCGTGCCGCAAGGTCTGGAGCGTCGGCGTGTGCGTCAGATCCAGATAGACCGGCGTCACCGAAATGCCTCCGTGGAAGACCACATGGATGTCGGTGTCCGGCGCCACGTCAGCCTCGCCGCGCAGGGTCCCGATCCAGATATAGGGTTTGCCGCGCGGATCGACACGTTCCACCAGCTCGTCGCCGATCTTGCGCTTGCCGTGGCGGACGACCTGGATGCCGCTGACCTGATCGGCCGGACAGGCCGGGAAGTTCACATTGAGCAGGACGTATTTCGGCCAGGGCGTGGACACCGCCTTGCGGACGACCTCGGGCCCCCAGCGCTCCGCCGCCGACCAGTCGATCTGGGCGCGGTTCTCGTAGTGCTGGCTGAGCGCGATGGCCGGGACGCCCAGCAGGGTCGCCTCCATGGCCGCCGCGATGGTGCCCGAATAGGTCACGTCCTCGCCGATGTTGGAGCCCTGGTTGACGCCGGACAGGACCAGCGTCGGACGGGCGTCCTTCATGATGTGGTTGACGGCCAGCAGGACGCAGTCGGTCGGCGTGCCGTCCACCGTGTAGCGCCGCTCGTCCAGCTGGCGCAGGCGCAGCGGCCGGTTGATGGTCAGCGAGTGGCTGGCCGCCGACTGCTCCATCTCCGGCGCCACCACCCACACGTCGTCGGAGATGGAGCGGGCAATGGCCTCCAGAACCTTCAGGCCCGGCGCGTGGATGCCGTCATCGTTGGTGACGAGGATGCGCGCGTTCGACAGGTCGAGCGGATGATCGAACATCAGGCGGTGATCCTTTCCAGCCCGCGCATGTAGGGCCGGAGCGCTTCGGGAACCAGGATGGAGCCGTCGGGCTGCTGGTAATTCTCCAGCACCGCGATCAGGCAGCGCCCGACCGCCACGCCCGAGCCGTTCAGCGTGTGGACGAACTGCGTCTGCTTCTCGCCCTTCGGACGGCAGCGGGCCTTCATGCGGCGGGCCTGGAAGTCGCCGCAGTTCGAGCAGCTCGAAATCTCGCGATACATGCTCTGGCCGGGCAGCCAGACCTCGATGTCGAAGGTCTTGCGCGCCGAGAAGCCCATGTCGCCGGTGCACAGAGTCACCACGCGGTAGGGCAGCCCCAGCCGCTGCAGGATGGTCTCGGCGCACTGGGTCATGCGCTGGTGCTCCGCCTCCGACTGGTCCGGCGCGGTGACGCTGACCATCTCGACCTTCCAGAACTGGTGCTGGCGGATCATGCCGCGCGTGTCGCGGCCGGCCGACCCGGCCTCGGCGCGGAAGCAGGGGGTCAGCGCGGTGTAGCGGTGGGGCAGTTCCTCCGTCGCCACGATCTGGTCGTTGACGAGGTTGGTCAGCGGCACTTCCGAGGTCGGGATCAGATAGTGATCGCCCGTGCGGAACAGGTCCTCCTCGAACTTCGGAAGCTGGCCGGTGCCGAACAGGGCGTTGTCGCGCACCATCAGCGGCGGCGCGATCTCGGTGTAGCCGTGCTCGCCGGTGTGGATGTCCAGCATGAAGTCGGCGAGCGCGCGCTCCAGCCGGGCCAGCCCGCCTTTCAGAACGGTGAAGCGGGCGCCCGACATGCGCGACGCCGCCTCGAAATCCATCAGGCCCAGCGCTTCGCCCAGTTCGAAATGCTGCTTGGCGTCCGCGATGGCCTTCGGCTCGCCCCAGCGGCGGATTTCGACGTTGGCGCTCTCGTCCGGGCCTTCCGGCACATCGTCGGCGGGCAGGTTCGGGATGGAGGCGAGCAGGCCGTCCAGCTCGGCGCCCAGCGCCTTCTCCTCCTCCTCGACCTGGGGCAGCCGCTCCTTGAGCTGCGCCATCTCCTCCATCAGCGGTTGGGCGTCGCGGCCCTCCCGCTTGGCGAGGCCGATCTCCTTCGCCGCCTCGTTGCGGCGCGCCTGCATCTCCTGAAGCTGGGTCTGCGCGGCGCGGCGGCGCGAATCGAGGTCCAGCACCGTCGACGACATCGGCTCAAGGCCCCGGCGGGCGAGACCGCGGTCGAAGGATTCGGGGTTCTCACGGATGGCGCGAAGGTCGTGCATGGCTCACGGCGATACGGAATGGGTGGGAGGCTGGTTATAGTCCGCCGCCGGGTGAAGGTCCAGAGGCGGAGCCCCGCCGAAGGGAAAGACCCTGAAATGATTGGTGTCCTATACTTATCGGTGGCGCCGGGAACGCGAATGCGTGCAGAACCCCGGAATCGACCGCTGCCCTCCCCACTCCGGACATGATCCTCGACACCCGCACCCTTGTCATCGTCCTGGTGGGCATCGGCGTTCTGCTGTCCATCGCCGCCTTCCTGACCTGGAGGGCGCACCGCCACATCACCGCGCTGGCCTATTGGGCCGGGGGAGCGCTGCTCGGCACCGTCGGGATGGCCATGGTCACCGCTTACGGGGTCTGGCCACCCGCCGCCGTCGTACCGCTGAGCAACGCCCTGGTGGCCGCCACCTACATCCTGAACTGGTTCGGCGTGCGCAGCTTCGCCGGACGGTCCATTCCCTGGCGCTTCGGGATGGCGCTGCTCGCCGTCTTGACCGCGGGCATCGCGTGGTTCGTGGTGGCAACCAACGACGTGACGGCGCGCGTCCTGATCATGTCCGCCGGAATCACCGGCCTGTCGCTGCTGGCGGCCCTGGAGCTGTGGTGGATGGGGCCGGCGGACCGGCCGAGGCGGGCGCAACGGGTCACCGCTCTGGTTTTCCTGGCCCACGCCCTGTTCGTGGCCGGGCGCGCCGTGCTGACCGCCTGGGGTGGGCCGTTGGACAGCATCCTGACACCCAACCTGGTGCAGAGCGCCGGATTTCTGGAGGCCATCCTTGCCGTCACGGGCTGGGGGTTCGGCTTCCTCGCCATGACCAGCGAGAAGCTTCAGGCCGATCTGGACCGCATCGGCACCATCGACCCGTTGACCGGCGCCTACAACCGCCGGGCCTTCCTGAAGCACGCCGAGCGGGAGTTGCTGCGGGCGCAACGCAACGGGGCGCCGCTGACCCTGCTGCTTCTCGATCTCGACCGCTTCAAGCGGGTCAACGACACCTTCGGCCATCTGGCCGGCGACGCGCTTCTTCGGCTCTTCTCCGAGACCGTCACGGCGCGGCTGCGCCGCACCGACCTGTTCGGACGCTATGGCGGGGAGGAGTTCTGCCTGCTGCTTCCCGACACCGACCGCGCCGGGGCGGCGACGCTGGCGGAAGCGCTGCGGCGCGACGTGGCGGCTCGGCCGCTGCCCTTCCAGGGCCACGAGATCGCCGCCAGCGTCAGCATCGGAATCGCCGCCTGCCGCAGCGGCGAGGATCTCGACGCGGCGCTGGCGGCCGCCGACCTGGCCCTCTACCGGGCCAAGCGGAACGGCCGCAATCAGGTGATGGTCGACGAAGCGACGGCGTAAGGCGCGACGGGCCTTACGCCTGCTCGGCTTCCGTCTCGTCGGTGTCGCCGCGCGTCTTCTCGATGCGGCGGCCGATCAGGATCGACACCTCATAGAGCGCCAGCAGAGGAATGGCGAGGCCGACCTGGCTGATAACGTCCGGCGGGGTCAAGACCGCCGCGACGATGAACACGAACACGATGGCGTAGCGCCGCTTGGCGGCCAGCGTCTCCGTCGTCAGCAGCCCGGCCCGGATCAGCAGGGTCAGCAGGACCGGAAGCTGGAAGGCCAGACCGAAGGCGAAGATCAGGTGCATCACGAGGCCGAGATACTCGCTGACGCGGGCCTCGAACTCGATCGGCAAAGCGCTGGCGTCCATGCCCGGATGGAACTCGAACCCCAGGAAGAAGCGCCAAGCCAGCGGGAAGATGAAGTAGTAGACCATCGCCCCGCCCAGGAAGAACAGGATCGGGGTGGCCACCAGGAAGGGCAGGAAGGCCTTGCGCTCGTGCTTGTAGAGGCCGGGCGCGACGAACATCCAGATCTGGCTGGCGACGATGGGGAAGGACAGGAAGCAGCCGGCCCAGAAGGCCACCTTCACATAGGTGAAGAAGGCTTCGGTCAGGCCGGTGTAGATCATCCGCCGCCCCTGCCCGGCCAGGATGTCGGCCAGGGGCTGGACCAGGAAGTTGTAGATGCGGTCGGAGAAAGCGTAGCACACGAAGAAGGCGATGATGATCGCCAGCGTCGCGTACATCAGACGGTTGCGCAGCTCGACCAGATGGTCGATCAGCGGCATCTTGCTTTCTTCGAGCTCGTCGTCGGTTTCGCCGGTCATGCGCGTTTCGCCGGACACTGGGTCACGCCTGCTTGTTCGTGGTTGCCGCCGCAGCGGAGTCGGCGGAGGCCGGAACCGGCGGCTGGGCCGGGGCCGGGGCCGGGACGAACTCCGCGGGCGGAGCCGGAGGAAGCGGGGCCGTGACCGGCGGTTCGGTCGCCGGCTGCGGCTGGGCCGCCGTCACCTGCGGCGATCCGACGGGAGGCACGGGAGCGGGACCATCCTCCGGCGGGCTGCCGTGATAGCCGTCGGCCCCGAGGTTGGCCCCCACGTCGAAGGCGCCCTTCAGTTCCCCCTTCGGATCGATCGTGTTCTCGACCATCTTCTTGAGGTTCGTGTCGCGGACCTTCAGGGCCTCCTTGCGAAGCTCGTCAAGCTCCGCCTCGCGCATCATGTCGTCGATGTGGCCCTGGAAATCGCGCGCGACGACGCGCGCCTTCTTCACCCATTTTCCCAGGGTGTAGATGGCCTTGGGCAGGTCCTTCGGGCCGATCACCACGAGGGCGATGACCGCGATGACCATCAGTTCCGACCATGCGATGTCGAACATGGCTCCTCAGCCTTTCGAAGCGGCGCGGGGATGAAGGGCGCCGGACGGTCAGGTGCGGGCCGTCTCGTCCTTCTTCACGCCGGGGTCGGCGATGGGCGGAACCGGGGTGGGCGGAACCGGATGAACCGAGGACACCGGCTGAGCCGGCGGGACCGGCTGGTTCGGCAGGACCTTGGAGTCGGCACCGGTGGCGGTACCCTCTTCCTCGTCCTTCAGGCCGGCCTTGAAGTTCTTGATGCCCTTGGCGAGGTCGCCCATGACCTTCGGCAGCTTGCCGGCGCCGAACAGGAGCAGGACGATCAGAAGGACGATGACCCAATGCCAGACGCTGGAGAATCCCATGACACACGTTTCCTGAACAGGCAGCCCAATGGCGGGGCGGCACTATGGCAGAAAGGTTCCCCTCCCGCAACGATCGGTCGGGCGAAACCGCTCAAACGACTAAGTGGGTGCACCGGCTGGAAAAACGAAGGCCTGACACAGGTCCATGCACACCGAAACGTGACTTTGTTCGGGGGGCAGGAACTGGCCGGGCATGCGGGAGTGCAGATGCACCGAACCGCCCTTCCCGTCCGGCACGTCGAGATGGACGAGGCTGGTCCGGCCCAGCAGGCGCGCCGCCATCACGCGCGCCAGGACCGGCAGGTCCCCGGCGGGAACCGTGGCGGCGGGCTGGGCGGACAGCTTCAGCGCTTCCGGGCGGATCAGCACGTCGACGGCGGTGCCGTCGGCGACTTCCGTCGGGATCGGGCCGACCGGCGTGTCCACCGCCCCGCCCTGCACGACCCCCGACAGCCGGTTGACCTCGCCGAAGAACTCGGCGGCGAAGGCGTTGACCGGGCGGGTGTAGAGGTCCACCGGGTTGCCGACCTGAACGACTTTGCCGGCGCGCATCAGCGCGATGCGGTCGGCCAGGAACATGGCCTCCTCCGGGTCGTGGGTGACCAGCATGGTCGCCGCACCGTTCTGCTTCAGCACATGCAGCGTCTCGTCACGCACCTGCTCGCGCAGCCGGGCGTCCAGACCCGAAAACGGCTCATCGAGCAGCAGAACCGCCGGATTCGGGGCGAGCGCGCGGGCGAGCGCCACACGCTGCTGCTGCCCGCCGGAGAGATGGTGCGGGAAGGAATCGGCGTAGCCGGCCATGCCGACCTGCCCCAGCGTTTCCAGCGCGCGCTTGCGCTGCGCCTCGCCGGACAGGGCGGTCAGGCCGAAGCGCACGTTGTCGAGCACCGACAGGTGCGGAAACAGCGCGTAATCCTGGAAGACGAGGCCGACGCCGCGGCGTTCCGGCGGCACCGCGCCGCGCTCATCCGCCACCACCGTTCCGCCGATCCGGACGGAGCCGGTCTGCACCGCCTCCAGCCCCGCCGCGATGCGCAGCAGCGAGGACTTGCCGCAGCCGGACGGCCCGCACAGGCAGACGATCTCCCCCGCCCCGATGGTCACGCTGACGTCGTCGACGGCGACGACGCGCCCGTAGCGGTGGGTGACGCCATTCAGCGCCAGGGCCTCCATCGTGATGGCGGCGCCGCCGCCCTGGGGGCCGCCCTGCGGACCGGAGGCGTCGAGATGCCGTCCGTTGGTCGGCAGCGTGACCGGCGCGGCCTCACAGGGAGCGCCCTGCCGCGGATCGGTCCCGCGGCTGAACAGGGCCGACGCCTTGTCGCGCAGCGCGGTGCGCAGGCCGGCCGGCCGAGGTTCGGAAACGGCGTCTCCGGTCGCGGAGAAAGAACGGGCGTCGGTGACGGACGGACGATCCATGGCGGTCCCAGTCTGAAGCGGCCCGGGGGTCGTTTGATGGCGGTCGATTGACCTTAGTAGCGGTGCGCCGACCCTGATGCAAATGGTTCTTATTTTCGAGCGTTTCGCTCAGGTATCGGAATCGTCAGTGTTTTCCGATGGTTCCGCGTCCTCCAGGCCGGTTCCGCCGATGCCCAGCAGCACAGGCCGCGAATCGAGCAGGCCGGCGGCGCGCAGGTCTTCCACCCCCGGCAGGTCGCGCAGCGTCTCGAGGCCGAAATGGTCGAGGAAATGGTCGGTGGTGATCCAGGTCAGCGGGCGGCCCGGCGTCTCGCGGCGGCGGCCGGGCCGGATCCAGCCGTTCTCCATCAGGATGTCCAGCGTGCCCTTGCTGGTCGCCACGCCGCGGATCGCCTCGATCTCGGCGCGGGTCACCGGCTGGTGGTAGGCGATGATCGCCAGCGTCTCGATGGCGGCGCGGGACAGCTTCTTGGAGACCTCCTCCTCCTGCCGCAGCAGCGGGGCGAGGTCCACCGCCGTGCGGAAGGACCAGCCGGCGCCGGTGCGGATCAGGTTCACCCCGCGCGCCGCGTAATGGACGCGCAATTCCTCCAGCAGGGCGCGGACGTCGGCGTCGCGGGTCAGCCGCCGCCCCAGCGTCTCCTCATCCAGCGGGTCCGCGGAGGCAAACAGCAACGCTTCCAGAAGCCGCAGATCGCGCAAGCGCCGCTCGACCTCCTCCGGGTTCTCGATCTCCTGGATCATGCCGTCGGGTCCGCTCATTCCTCGTCGCCCTGCTCATGCTGGTGCTCATGCCGGCGCGATGCCCGGCGGACGTAGATGGGGGAAAAGGCGCCGTCCTGGCGAAGCTCCACACGGCCGGCCTTGGCCAGCTCCAGCGTCGCCGCGAAATGAGCGGCCAGCGCCGAGCGGGTCAGCAGCCCGCCGCGCACGCCGTCCGGCAGAAAACTCGACAGGGTGGCCCAGTCCGGCATGCGGCCCAGCAGCTCGGACAGGCGGCGCACCGCGTCCTCCAGCGAATAGAGGCGCACCGGCTCGATTTGCAGGACGCCGCCCTCCTGCCGCTTCTTGTGCTCGCCATAGGCCTTCAGCAGGTCGTAAAGCGTGACCTGGAAAACCGACTTGCGCAGGATGTCAAGGTCTTCCGGGGCGCCACGGGCGAAACGGTCCACCCCGAGCTGCGGGCGGGCGAACAGCTTGGCCGCCGCCCCCTTCATCGCTTCCAGCCGCTGGAGCTGGAAGGCCAGCGCCGCCGCCATGTCCTCGCCCGACGGCTCCTCGTCCTCGACCTCGGGGATCAGCAGGCGGGACTTCAGGTAGGCCAGCCACGCCGCCATGACGAGATAATCCGCCGCCAGCTCCAGCCGCACCTTCCGCGCCTCGGCGATGAAGGCGAGATACTGGTCGGCGAGCTGGAGGATGGAAATCTTCGTCAGGTCCACCTTCTGCTCGCGCCCCAGCGCCAGCAGCATGTCGAGCGGCCCCTCGAACCCGTCCAGGACGAGGACGAGCTGTTCCGCCGGGCTGGCCGCCTTGGCGCCCTCGTCCTCACGATCCGGGGGTTCCCTGCCAACCATGCCGTCAGTTGCCGCTGAGGATGCGGATCAACTCGATCATGTAATCCACCGGCGGGCCGAGCACCCAGGAGAAGACGCTGAGGTCCATGCCAAGCTCCCGCCCGATGAAGGGCAGCAGGAAGAAGGCGCCGATCAGGATCAGCATGCCGTACTTCTCCAGCCGGGCCAGCGGGAAGGCCAGCGCGTCGGGCAGGATGCCGACCGCCACGCGCCCGCCGTCGAGCGGCGGCAGCGGGATCATGTTGAAGACCATCAGCACGACGTTGACCAGGACGGACACCTCCAGCGCGGCGCGGAACCACATCTCGGTCGCCCCGCCCTGCGGGCCGGTGAAGCCCCAGATGATCGCGGAGACCAGCGCCAGCACGAAATTCACCCCCGGCCCGGCCAGCGCCACCCACACCATGTCGCGGCGCGGGTGGTGCAGGCGCCCGAAATTCACCGGCACCGGCTTGGCCCAGCCGAAGACGAAGCCGGTGGTGAAATACATCACCGCCGGCAGCACCACCGTGCCCAGGGGATCGATGTGGCGGAGCGGGTTCAGCGTCACCCGGCCCAGCCGCCACGCCGTGTCGTCGCCGCGCCACATCGCCACGAATCCGTGCGCCGCCTCGTGCAGCGTGATGGCGAGGATCGCGGGGATGGCGACCGCAAAGATCATCGGTATGCGGTCGATCAGACCTTCCAGCACGCCTGTCTCTCCCGTTGCGCTCCCCGAATTCGCCGGGGAAGCCTGAGCATGGCTCTAAACCTGGGGAGTTCCCAGCAATTCCGCCAGACGCGCCCGCAGGTCGTCGGCGTCCACCGGCTGCGCCGGGCCGCGCAGCGCCTCGGCCCGCTCCCAGCGGCGGACGGCTTCGCCGCTCATCACGGGAACGCCCTCGGCCACCGCCACCATCTCCTCCATCACGCCGTTGCAATGGAGCACGACGTCCAGCCCGGCGGCCAGGACCGCCTCCGCCCGGCCGCGCATGCCGCCGGCCAGCGCGCCCATCGACAGGTCGTCGCTGAACAGCAGCCCGTCGAAACCGATGGGGGCGCCGCGCACGACATCGCGCACCACGGTCGCCGAGGTGCTGGCGGGCTGGTCCGGGTCGATGGCCTTCATCACCACATGGGCGACCATGCCGAGCGGCATGTCAGCCAGGGCGCGGAAGGGCGCGAAGTCGGTGACCTCCAGCGCAGCGCGCGGGGCGTCCACAACCGGCAGCTCGGCGTGGCTGTCGGTGAAGGCCCGGCCATGGCCGGGCAGATGCTTGACGACCGGCAGCACGCCGCCGGCCATCAGCCCCTCGCAGGTCGCCCGCGCCAGATCGGCCACACGGGCCGGATCGCCGCAGAAGGCGCGGTCGCCGATGATGTCGTGGGCACCCTCCACCGGCACGTCGCAGACCGGGGCGCAATCCACCGTCACGCCGCAGTCCGCCAGCATCTGCGCCAGCAGCCGGGCGTTGATCCGGGCGGCCTCCCGCCCGGCGGCAGCGTCGCGGGCCGCGAGGTCGCCGAACGCGCGCATCGGCGGAAAGGCCGGCCAGTGCGGCGGGCGCATGCGGGCCACCCGCCCGCCCTCCTGGTCGATCAGCACCGGCGCGTCGGCGCGGCCCACCGCCGCGCGCATCTCCGCCACCAGCGCGCGGACCTGCTCCGGCGTGTCGCAATTGCGCCGGAACAAAATGAAGCCCAGCGGATCGGCGTCGCGGAAGAAGGCGCGCTCGTCCGTGGTCAGGGCGGTGCCGGCGGCGCCGAACACCACGGCGCGATGGGGCGCGCGGTCGTGTTCGGTCACGGCGTGAGCGTTTGGCAAGGCCGGATCAGGGACGGACAACCACACACCCCACATTCTGGGACTTGAGCTGGGCGCAGACCGACTTGGCGCGCTCCTCGTCGAGGCCGACGCCCTGGATGCGGTAGAAGATGCCCTTCTCGCCCAGATCGGCCTTGGCGACCTGCATGGACAGACCGCCGAGCGCCGCGCCGTAGCGGCTGGTCAGGCGCTTCCATTCCGTCGATGCCTCGGCTTCGCTGCGCACCGCGGCGAGCTGGACGCGCCAGTTTCCCCCACCCGACGCCTTCGCCGGAGCGGGTGCCGGCTGCGGAGCCGGGGCGGCGGCCACCGGCGGCGCAGGCTGCGGCTTGGGCGCCGCGGCGGGCGGCGTCTGAGGAGGCGTCTGGGCCTGCGGCGGAGCCGGAGCCGGCTTGGCAGTGGGCGGCGCGGGCTGCGGCTTGGGCGCCGGAGCCGCCGGTGCCGGGGCCGGAAGGGCGGCCACGGCGGGCGGCGGAGCCGGAGCGGCGGCGGGCGGCGCCCCCTCACTGTCCTGGCGCGGCACCGTGGTGGTGGAGCCCGGCGGGGGCGGCGGCAGTTGGGCCACCGCGGGCGCCTCCGGCAGGGTCGGCGACGGCGGCAACTGGGGGGCCACGACCGGCCGCGGCAGCGGCTCCTCCGGCGGCGGCAGCAGGCGTTCGATCTGCGACTTCGACCCACGGTCGTTCAGCCGCTCATAGACCAGCTTGTCCTGGTGCGGCACCTCCATGCCGCCGGGCTGCTCCGGGCGGGCCTTGGTCGGCGCACTGTCGGCCGTCAGCAGCGGCGGGCCGCCGTCCGGCGTGCTCTGCCCCTTGCCGCTGTAGACCACGACGATGGCGCCGGCGAAGGCCACGATGCCGACCACCGCCAGACCGAGGCCGAGCAGACCGCGCCGACCTCCCCGCTGCGGCGGCGTGCCGTAGGGATCGCTGGCGTAGTTGGCATCGCCCTCATACCTCATGACCGCAATTCCTCCACCGGCTCCACGCCCATCACGGCGAGGCCGGAGGCGATCACCGTGGCGACCGCGCTGACCAGCGCCAGACGGGCCACCGTCACCTCCTCGTCACCCTCGATCAGGAAGCGCAGACTGGTGTCGTCGCGGCCCTTGTTCCACAGCGCGTGGAAGTCGCTGGCGAGGTCGTAGAGGTAGAAGGCCACGCGGTGCGGCTCATGCGCCTCGGCGGCGGATTCGACCAAGCGCGGCCAGGTCGCCATGCGCTTGGCCAGCGCCATCTCCTCCTCGCTGTCGAGGCGGGCGAGGTTGGCCCTGGCGGCCAGCGCCGCCAGCGACAGGTCGGCCCCCGGCAACGCCGTCGCGGCGTGACGCAGCACCGAGCGGCAGCGGGCGTGGGCGTACTGCACGTAGAAGACCGGGTTGTCCTTCGACTGCTCGACGACCTTGGCGAAGTCGAAATCCAGAGTCTGGTCGTTGCGGCGGGTCAGCATGATGAAGCGGACGACGTCGCGGCCAACCTCCTCGATCACGTCGCGCAGCGTCACGAAGGTGCCGGCGCGCTTGGACATCTTCACCGGCTCGCCATTCTTCATCAGATGGACGAGCTGGCACAGCTTCACGTCCAGCGACGCCTTGCCCTCGGTGATCGCCGTGGTCGCCGCCTGCATGCGCTTGACGTAGCCGCCATGGTCGGCTCCCCACACGTCGATCTGCAGGTCGAAGCCGCGGCGGTGCTTGTCGTAGTGATAGGCGATGTCGTTGGAGAAGTAGGTGAAGGAACCGTCCGACTTCTTCAGCGGGCGGTCGACGTCGTCGCCAAAGTCGGTGGACTTGAACAGGGTCTGCGGACGCGGCTCCCAGTCGTCGGGCTTCTTGCCCTTCGGCGGCTCCAGCACGCCGACGTAGATCAGGCCGCGGTCCTCCAGCGCCTTCAGCGCCGTGTCCACCGCCCCGGCCTTCACCAGCGCGCGTTCGGAGCTGTAGACGTCCATGCGGACCCCGAGGACGCCGAGGTCCTCCTTGATCCATTCCATGATCGTGGCGATGGCGAAGTCACGGCAGGCCGGCAGCCAGTCGGCCTCGTCCGCGCCGACCCACTTGTTGCCGTCGCGCTCGGCCAGGGCCTGCCCGACCTCCTTCAAATACTCGCCGGGATAGAGGCCCGCCGGAATCTCGCCGATGTCCTCGCCCAGCGCCTCGCGGTAGCGCAGGAAGGTCGAGCGGCCCAGCACATCGACCTGGGCGCCGGCGTCGTTGATGTAATATTCACGGGCGACGGCGTAGCCGGCCTTCTCCAGCAGCGCGGCCAGCGCGTCGCCGAACACGGCGCCGCGGCCGTGGGCCGCGTGCAGCGGGCCGGTGGGGTTGGCCGACACGTATTCGACGTTCACCGGACGCTTGCCACCCAGCGTGCTCTCGCCATAGGCGGTGCCGGCGGTCAGCACGTCGCGGATGCGGTCGCGCCAGACGTCGGCCGTCAGGCGCAGGTTCACGAAGCCCGGACCGGCGATCTCGGCGCTCGCCACGTCGGGGCGGGTCTTCAGCTTCGCCACCAGCAGCTCGGCCAGCGCACGCGGCGGCTTGCCCGCCGGCTTGGCCAGGATCATCGCCGCGTTGGTCGACAGGTCGCCGTGCGCCGCCTCGCGCGGCGGCTCCACCGTCAGGCGCGCGGTGTCGAGCCCCGCCGGGATCTGGCCCTCGGCGGCCAGCTCGTCCAGCAGCTTGCGGATGTCGTTCTCGAAGACCTTGAAGATGTTCATCGTTTCAATTCTTGCTTTAGGTCTGGGCCGTTTCGGTCTTAGCCGTTCAGGTCTTGGCGTCCATGTCGAACAGGCGGGCGTATTCGGCGAGCGCGTAGCGGTCGGTCATCCCGGCGATGTAGTCGGCGACCAGCCGCGCCAGCACCGTCCGGTCCCCCTGCCCTCCCTGCTTCGCGACATCCTCCTGCCACTGCGTCGGCAGGGTGTTCGGCTCGGCCATGAACAGGTCGAACAGGGCAGCGACCACCCGCTTGCACTTGCTCATTTCCCGGTTGACCCGGTAATGGCGGTACATGCGCTGTTTCAGGAAGGCGCGCAAGGGCCGCTGCGCCTCGAACATCGCAGGGGAGAAGCTGACGACCGCCTCCGGCAGGGCGCGCAGCTCGGCGGCGCTGCCCGGACGGTGGCGGTCCAGCCGCTCCCGCGTCTCGGCCAGCAGGTCGACGATCATGTTGTTGATCATCCGTCGGATCGTCTCGTGGATCAGGCGGGAGCGCTCCAGCCCCGGATAGCGGTCGCAGACCTGCCGCACCACCGGGCCGACCAGCGGCAGTTCCGCCACCTCGTCCACCGTGAACAGGCCGGCGCGCAGCCCGTCGTCGATGTCGTGATTGTTGTAGGCGATGTCGTCGGCCAGGGCCGCCACCTGCGCCTCGGCGCCCGGGTTGGTGTGAAGCTCCAGGTCCCAGCGCTCCTGGAAGGCGGCCAGCGTCGTCGGCAGCTTTTCACCATCACGGAGAGGCAGCAGCGGCCCGTTGTGCTTGACCACGCCCTCCAGCGCTTCCCAGGTCAGGTTCAGCCCGTCGAAATCAGCGTAGCGCCGCTCCAGCATCGTCAGGATGCGCAGCGTCTGGTCGTTGTGGGCGAAGCCACCGTAGGGCGCCATGCAGGCGTTCAGCGCGTCCTCGCCGGCGTGGCCGAACGGCGTGTGGCCGAGATCGTGGGCGAGCGCCACCGCCTCCGCCAGATCCTCGTTCAGCCCCAGCGCGCGGCTGATCGAGCGGGCGATCTGCGCCACCTCCAGGCTATGGGTCAGGCGCGTGCGGAAATAGTCGCCCTCGTGATAGACGAAGACCTGCGTCTTGTATTTCAGCTTGCGGAAGGCACCGGAATGCACGATGCGGTCGCGGTCGCGCTGATAGCACGAGCGCGTCGGGCTTTCCGGCTCCGGGAACAGCCGGCCGCGCGTCTGTGCGGGGTCGCAGCCATAGGGCGCCGGGCGATCCTGGAAGAAGTCCGCCGTCATGGCGCGGACACTACCGACGCAAACCGCGCTGTGCAACGGCGAAGGCGGAGACCCGCCGAGACATCCGGCAGCCGCGCCCAGGCGAACCGTCCAGGCGAACCGTCCAGGCGAACCGTCCAGGCGAACCGTCCAGGCGAACCGCAGGTCAGGCATGAGAGGACCGGACATGCCTTTGACGAAAGGCGGACGCACCCTTACATTCGTCATTGTGTCGTCTGTCCCGCGAAACACCCCCGCGAAACACCGAGGTCCGTCCCATGCCCGACACCGCCCTTCCCGCCGCCGCGCAAGAGGGTGCGCGCGTTCTGACCGTGTCCGACAGCGCCGCCAAGCGCGTCGCCTTCCTGATCGAGCATGAGGGCGACCCGGCCCTGATGCTGCGCCTGACCGTGTCGGGCGGCGGCTGCTCCGGCTTCCAGTACGGCTTCGCCTTCGACGCCACGGCAAACGAGGACGATCACGTCTTCGAGAAGAACGGCGTGAAGGTGGTCACCGACGACGTCTCGCTGGACCTGCTGGCCGGCTCCACCCTCGACTATGTCGAGGACCTGATGGGGGCGGCCTTCCAGATCAAGAACCCGAACGCCACGGCCTCCTGCGGCTGCGGCAACTCCTTCGCCGCCTGACGGGTCCTTTTTCCCCCCCTTGGCCTTTCCCTCCTGGCCTTTGCCGAACAAGAAGAACACGACGTGAAGATCGCCACCTGGAACGTCAATTCGGCGAAGGCCCGCCTTCCGCTGATCACCGACTGGCTGCGCGCGGAGTCCCCGGACGTCGCGCTACTGCAGGAGATCAAGTGCGAGACCGCGGCCTTTCCCCGCGCCGCCTTCGAGGAGTTGGGCTATCACGTCACGCCGGTGGGGCAGAAGTCCTACAACGGCGTGGCGTTCCTCTCCAAGGCGCCGCACGAGGACGTGCTGACCCGCCTGCCCGGCGAACCGGAGGATGAGCAGGCCCGCTATGTCGAGGCCACGGTGAGCGGCGTGCGCATCGCCTCGCTCTACCTGCCCAACGGCAACCCGCTCGGGACGGAGAAGTTCGCCTACAAGCTCCGCTGGATGGACCGGCTGCACACCCATGCCCGCAGCCTGCTGGCCCAGGAAATCCCCTTCGTCCTGGGCGGCGACTACAACATCATTCCGGAGCCGCGCGACGTCTTCGACCCGGTGGCCTTCGCCGGTGACGCCCTGTTCCAGCCCGAATCACGGGCGAAGTTCCGCGCCCTGCTGAATCTGGGCCTGACCGAAGCCTACCGCGCCCTGCACGACGACGACCACGCCTACACCTTCTGGGACTATCAGGCGGGCTGTTGGCCGCGGGACCTGGGGCTGCGCATCGATCACTTCCTGCTGTCCCCGCAGGCCGCCGACCGTCTGGTGGAGTGCCGCATCGACCGCCGCCCGCGCGGTGCGGAAAAGGCATCCGACCACACGCCCGTCCTGCTCGACCTGCGCGACGGGTCAGACATTTCTTAAATTTTTTCGCGCATCCTCAAGGCCGACTCGGAAACCGAGCGAGCGTCCATCCGCGGGGAGAGGCGGCAAGACGATGGTCTGGGGACAGGACAGTGGCCGCAGAGCGATCGAAGGACTGCTGACGGCCATCGAGCAGCAGGCCGGCGAAGCGGTCGCTCTGGGCGCACGCGCGCAACGCGACATTGAGGAAGACCGCTTTTCCTCCTTCCTCGGCTTCCGCCGGAAGGTGGAAGAGGTGCGCGCCCTCGTCGCGCTGACGGAAGAGCGCCTGACGACCGTCAACACAGCGAAGCTGTCCGATCTGCGCACGGAGTTCGAACGGATCGACCTGTTGCTGACCGGCCTGCTGGCCCGCTCCACCCGGAACTATTTCGAGCGCATGCGGGACGATCAGGCGCTTCCCATCGGCGCGCGCGAGTTGTTCGAGCCGGAATTGAAGATCATCGAGGAGATGCGCAGCAAGCTGGACCGCCCGCGTTACGCGGGCCGCGTGTCCGCCACGGTGATCGAGGATCTTGAGGCGACGGGCGTCATGATCCGCAAGGTTATCAGCCGCGCCCCCAGCCTGCCCGATTTCTCTGACTCCCCGACGCCCCCGAAGCCGACAAAGCGACTGTCAAATCTGGGCCGTCCGATCCGCATGTGACGCCCTTACGTTCAACATCGGTGTTCGCTGCACAACGGGGCTCAAAAGCGAGTTGACCCCGGACCAGGGACACGGCATGTTCCCCCCGCTTCCGATCGCCGGCAAGCGGAGAGCCGAAATCAGGCTCCGTCTTTAGGGATCAAAGCGGGGATCAGCAGACGATGGTCCCCCGACGTGCAAGGCTAGGTCCTTGAAAGCGTTGATTGGATGGGTGGCCGAGCGGTTTAAGGCTCCAGTCTTGAAAACTGGCGTGGGGGCAACTCCACCGTGGGTTCGAATCCCACCCCATCCGCCACCTGATTTCCGCTTGCATTTGTGCGTTTCCCAACCGAGTCGGCGCTTGCAGCCCCTTGATGCGGGCTCATTCGAAAATCCATACGGTTGTAATGTTTCCTTCAGGGCTTTGTGCTTCTCTGAAGCAATGGTCGTGGAGGCCGCATGCGGATTTTGGTGGTGGACGATTCGCGCATGGCGCGCACGGTGCTGTGCCAGCAGCTTGAGGGCTTCGGCCATCAGGCGACTTTTGCCGAAAGCGGCCAGATGGCCTTGACCCGCTGCCGCGACGAGCCCATCGACATCGCGCTCGTCGATTTCCGCGTCGGCGAGACGGAGGGGGTGGAGGTCTGCTGGCACCTGCGCGCGGCGCAGCGGGAACGGCACCTCTACCTGATGCTGATGATTCCCGGCAGCATCACCAACCAGTTCTTCGAAGTGGTGGAGAACGGCGCCGACGAGTTCCTGCGCAAGCCGCTGGACCTGACATGGCTGCGCGCCCGGCTGCTCGCCGCCTCCCGCGTGGTCGACATGCAGCGCCAGTTGGAACGGCTCGCCACCACCGATTCCCTGACCGGGGCGCTGAACCGCGGGCGCTTCATGGCGCGGGCCGCCGATGAGGTGGCGCGGGCGCAGCGCAGCGGCCAGCCGCTGTCGGCGATCATGCTGGACATCGACCACTTCAAGAAAGTCAACGACACCTACGGTCACGCCACCGGGGACGAGGCGATCCGCAGCGTGGTCCGCGTCTGCCGGTCCCTGGTGCGCGGCGCCGACGTCCTGGGCCGGCTGGGCGGCGAGGAGTTCGCCATCCTGCTGCCCGAGACGCCGCCGCAGGGGGCGGCTCTGCTGGCGGAGCGGCTGCGCCGGGCGCTGGCCGAAACCGACGTGCGGATCGCCAACGGCGCCGGGTCCGTCCTCACCTTCACCGTCAGCATTGGAGTCAGCGCGCTGCGGCCGGCCGAGACCAGCATCGCCGCCGTGCTCGCCCGGGCGGACGAGGCGCTGTACCGCGCGAAGAACGGCGGCCGCAACCGGGTGGTCTGCGACGCGGCGTCGTAATCCGGCGCCGGGCCGTCAACGCCCCGTCAGCCTCCCGGCACCAGCCAAGGCCGCGCCGCGGCGTCGGCGCGGTCGAAGGCGTCGATGGCGTCCTGGTGGCGCAGCGTCAGCGCCACGTCGTCGAGCCCCTCGATCAGGCATTCCTTCTTGAACGGGTCGATGGCGAAGGGCAGCGGCTGGCCGTCCGGGCCGCTCAGGGTCTGGGCCGGCAGGTCCACGGTGACGGCGGCGCCCGGCGCCTCCTGCAATTGGCGGCGCAGCTCCGCCACCGTCTCCTCCGGCAGGGTGATGGTCAGCAGGCCGTTCTTGGCGGCGTTGGCGGCGAAGATGTCGCCGAAACTGGGGGCGACGACGCAGCGGAACCCGCCGTCCACCAGCGCGTAGACCGCCCCCTCCCGCGATGACCCGCAACCGAAATTGCGGTCGCTCACCAGCACGCGGGCGCCGGCGTAGGCGGGGTCGTCCAGCGGAAAGCCCGGTTTGCGCTCGTCATGGAACAGAAAGTTGCCATAGCCGGCGCTGCGCGGCTTCTTCAGGAAGCGCGCCGGAAGCAACTGGTCGGTGTCGATGTTGGCGATGTCGAGCGGCACCGCCGGCGCGGTCAGCGTGACGAAGGGGTCCATCCTTAGCTTGCTCCCAACTTGCGGACATCGGTGAGGCGCCCCGTCACGGCGGCGGCGGCGGCCATGGCCGGACTCATCAGATGGGTGCGCGCGTTCGGCCCCTGGCGGCCGGGGAAGTTGCGGTTGGTGGTCGAGGCGCAGCGCTCCCCGGCCGGGACGAGGTCGCCGTTGATGCCGACGCACATCGAACAGCCGGGCTCGCCCCATTCCAGGCCGGCGCCGATGAAGACGCGGTCCAGCCCCTCCGCCTCGGCCTGACGGCGCACCGGGACCGACCCCGCAACCACCAGCCCCGGCACCACGGCGCGGCGGCCCCGCAGCACGGCGGCGGCGGCGCGCAGGTCTTCCAGCCGGGCGTTGGTGCAGGAGCCGATGAAGACGCGGTCGATGCCGACCTCCTCCAGCCGCGTGCCGGGGGTCAGCCCCATGTAATCGAGCATCTTGCGCATCTGGCCGGCGCGCACCGGGTCGCTCTCGGCGCCGGGATCGGGAACCGTACCGGTGACCGGCACCGCGGTCTCGGGGCTGGTGCCCCAGGTGACCAACGGGGCGATGGCCGCGGCGTCGAGCGACACCTCGCGGTCAAAGGCGGCCTCCGGGTCGCTGGGCAGGGTCCGCCAATGCGCGACGGCGCGGTCGAACAGGTCACCCTTAGGAGCGTAATTCCGCCCCTCGATCCAGGAGAAGGTGATGTCGTCGGGGGCGATCATGCCGGCCCGCGCCCCCGCCTCGATCGACATGTTGCAGACGGTCAGCCGGCCTTCCATCGACAGGGCGCGGATGGCGCTGCCGGCGTACTCGATGACGTGGCCGGCGGCCCCGTCGGCGCCGATGAAGCCGATCACCGCCAGGATGAGGTCCTTGGCCGTCACATGCGCGCCCAACTCTCCGTCGATGATGATGCGCATGGTCTTGGGCCGGCGCTGCCACAGGGTCTGGGTCGCCAGCACATGCGAGACCTCGGTGGCGCCGATGCCGAAGGCGAGCGCGCCGAAGGCGCCGTGGGTGGAGGTGTGGCTGTCGCCGCAGACGATGGTCAGGCCCGGCAGGGTCAGCCCCTGTTCCGGAGCCAGCACATGGACGATGCCCTGCGCCGGGTCGTGCAGGCCGAAATGGCGCAGGCCGTGGCGCTCGGCGTTGGCCTCCAACATGGTCACCATGTTGGCGATCTCGGGATCGGCGATCGGTTTGGCGCGGCTGTGCGAGGGCACGTAATGGTCGGCGACGGCGAAGGTCAGCTCCGGCCGCCGCACCGGGCGTTTGGCGTGGTCGATCATGCCGAAGGCGTGGAACGAGCCCTCATGCAGGAAATGGCGGTCGATGGCGAGCAACGCCTGCCCGTCCGGCCGTGTCGCCACCAGATGGGCGTCCCAGACCTTGTCGAACAGGCTGCGGGGATGCTGCGTCATGGGTTGCTTCCCTCCTTCACGGCGTCCGCCGCGGCCACCCCGGCGATGCGCCCCAGCGCCACCGCGGTCAGCAGCCCGTTGCCGGACAGATAGCCGGACGCTTTCGATCCCGACACGCCGCAGGCAGCCCCGCCGGCGGCGTAGAGGTTGGGCAGCGCCCCGCCCTGCCCGTCCGGCGTCCTGGCCAAAACGCGGGCGTCGTCATCGACGACCAGTCCGCCCTGGGTGTGGAACAGGGCGCCGGTGACGCGGACGGCGCGATAAGGTGCCACCAGCGGCGCCGAGCCGGCGAAGCTCCGGCCGAAGCCGTCGGTTCCCCCCGCTGCCTTCAACCGGTCGGCCTCGGCCAACGTGACGGTGAGCGCCTCCGCGTCGACCTTCATCTGACGGGCGAGGTCCGCTGGGTCGTCGGCGCCGAGCACCGCGCCCATCGCCTCGGCCTGCCGGAAATCCTCGAACTGGCGGGCGACGGCGGCGATGCGCTCGTCGAACACGGTCCAGGCGATGCCGTCGGGCTGACGCAGCACGACGGCGGCCTGTTCCGAATAGCCCTGTGCCTCGTTGGAGAAGCGCTTGCCCTCGGTGTTCACCTGCACGCCGCCTTCGGTGACCGTCGCCCAGGTGATCAGGATGCCGGCGGGATGGGCGACCGAACCGTGACCCTGGTGCCCCGACAGGTGCCGCGTCGTCGCTCCCAGCGCTTCACCCCAGAGAAGCGCGTCGCCCTGGTTGCCGGGATGGCCGAAATAGAGCGCGTCGGCCAGTTCCGGCACATGGCGCTCGACCAGCGTTCTGTTGCCGCCATAGCCGTTGCAGGCGAGGATCAATGCGGCGCAGCCGACCCGCTCGACGCTGCCGTCGGGCCGGGTCACCTCCACGCCGCGGACACGTGGGCCGTCGGCGTAGAGCGCGGTCACATGCGCCTCGCACAGCACGTCGATGCCGGCGGCCTCGACGGCGCCGCGCAGCCGGTCGATCAACTCGGCCCCCGACCGGCTGGGCAGCCCGTGCATGCGCCGGGCGCTGTGGCCGGGGTAGGTGAAATTGTCGACCACCGAGAACGGCAGGCCGTAGCGGTCGGCCAGCCATTCCAGCGCCGGGCCGACGGCGCGGGCGACGCGGGACACCTCCGCCGGCTCGGGCTCCCCCTTCGCCTTGGCGATGATGTCGGCGGCGAAGCGCTCCGCGCTGTCCTCGATCCCGGCGTTGCGCTGCCAGCGGGTGCCCGGCGCCGGGATCAGGCCGGCCGACAGGGCGGTGGAGCCCTGGGGCAGCGCGTCGCGCTCCAGCACCAGCACCTCCGCCCCGCGCTCCTGGGCGGCGAGGGCTGCGATCATCCCGGCCGCACCGCCGCCGATCACGACGACGGGCACCGTGAATTCGAACGCCACGCCCTCGGCGGACAGGATGCGGCTCATGGCGTGGACAACTCCTCCAGCATCGTCGCGACCGTCGCCACGCGGCAGACCGGGCGGAGGGCGGCGACCGAGACGTCATGGACCTGCGGCGTGAAGGCGGCGCAGCCGTCCTCCAGCAAAATGGTGTCGAAGTCGCGGACATGGGCGTCGCGGACGGTCGAGGCGACGCCGCCGTTGGTGACGATGCCGCAGACCAGCAGCCGCTCCACCCCGCATTTGCGCAGCACCCACTCCAGCCGCGACATGTAGAAGGCGGAATAGGCGATCTTCTCGACCTCGACATCGACGGGCTGGAGCGTGTCCACCGTGCGGTGTCCCCAGCCGCCCGGCTGGAAGTCGCCCTTCGCCAGGAACGGCCGCAGCGCCTTCAGGTGGGGCGAGATCATCGGCTCGCCGCCCCGGCCCGGCACCAGGGTGAAGTTGGTGGAGATCACCCAGCCGCCGCGCGACCGCAACAGGTCGGCCAGCGGCTTCACCCGCTCCGGCAGCGCCAGGATGTCCGGCGCCGTCTGGCCGGCGCGGCCATAGGCCCCCTCCGGATGGAGGAAATCGTTCTGCAGGTCGCAGACCAACAGGGCGGTGCGCTCCATGGGAATGGCGGTGCCGCTCATCGGGTGCTCCTTTCCACGATGACGTTGCCGTAGCCGTCGACGCGGGCGCTGAGGTCGGGGTCGATGACGGTGGTGGCGTCCGGCTGCTCCAGGATCGCCGGACCCTGGATGTGCGCACCGACCGGCAGATCGAGGCGGTTGTAGACCGCCGTGTCGTGCCACGCCCCGTCGAACCAGACGGGCCGCGAACCGGCGTGGGCGCCCTCCACCGTCGTGCCGGCGGCGGGGGCCAGGGCGGCGAGGTCGAAATGCGGACGGCGGCCGATGGCGGCGGTGCGCAGGTTGACGATCTTGGCGCCCACCCCCGGCAGCAACCGGCTGAAGGACGCCTGATAGGCGCGCTCGAAGGCGGCGCGGATGGTGGCCTCGTCGACACCGGTGGTGCCGTTCGCCACCGACACCGGCAGCGGCACGGCGACCGTGTGGGTCTGGCCGATGTAGTGCATGTCGAGTTCGAAGACGAGGTCGATGCGCTCGACGCTGAGGCCGGCGGACTCCACCACGGCGCGGGCGGCGGTCGCCTCCTCCACCATGCGGCGGTCGAGCGACGCGGCGTCGATGCCGGCCAACGGCAGGTTCACCGTCTGCACCTGATCGTGGCGGATGTCGGCGATGACGCAGCCGAGCGCCGAAGTCACGCCGGGGAAGCGCGGCACCAGCGCCGCCTTCAGCCCGACCTCCTTGATGAGCGCGCCGACATGCAGCGCGCCGCCTCCACCGAAGGGCACGGCGGCGAACTTGGCCGGGTCGTGCCCGCGCTCGATGGAGACGAGGCGGATGGCGCCGGCCATCTTGCTGTTGGCGATGCGCACCACCGCCTCTGCCGCCGCCATGACGTCGAGGCCGAGCGGCTCGGCGACGTGGGTGGCGATGGCGGTACGGGCGGCGTCCACGTCCAGCCGGGCGAGCTTGCCGCCGATCGGTCGCTCCGCGTTGATGCGGCCGAGCAGCACGTTGGCGTCGGTCAGCGTCGGGCGGGTGTTGCCCTGGCCGTAGCAGACCGGTCCCGGCCGCGAACCGGCGCTCTCCGGCCCGACCTGGAGCATGCCGCCGGGATCGACCCCGGCGATGGAGCCGCCGCCGGCGCCGATGGTGGTGATCTCGATCATCGGCGTGCGGACGACCAGACCGAAGTCGATGGTGGTCTGGGCCGCCAGCATGGTCTGCCCCTCCACCACCAGCGACACGTCGAAGCTGGTGCCGCCGAGGTCGCCGGTGATGACGTTGGGGAAGCCCGCCGCCTTGGAGATCGCCGCGGCGGCGATGACGCCGGCCGCCGGACCCGACAGGGCGGTGCGCACCGGCAGACGCCGGGCGGTGTCGGTGGACATGACGCCGCCGTTCGACTGCACGATGTGGAAGCGTCCGCCGAACCCCTCCCCGGCCAGCGCGTTGTCGAGCTTGGCAAGGTAGCTGCCGACCACCGGCTGGAGATAGGCGTTCAGCGCGGTGGTCGAGGTGCGCTCGAACTCGCGGATCTCCGGCAGGATGCGCGAGGAGCATTCGAGGTTGGCGTTCGGCCAGACCTCGCGCGCCGCCTCCAGCGCCGCCAATTCGTTGGCCGGGTTGGCGTAGGCGTTGATGAAGACGATGGCCAGCGCCTCCGCCCCTATCTCGGCCAGCCGGCGGGCGGCAGCGCGCACCTCGTCGGGATCGACGGCGGTGCGGATCGAGCCGTCGGCCAGCGTGCGCTCCTCCACCTCCAGCCGCAGGTCGCGGTCAACCACGGGGACGAAGTCGCCCCACAGGCCCCAGGTCTGGCGGCGGTCGCGGCGGCGCATCTCCAGCACGTCGCGGAAGCCGGCGGTGGTGATGAGGCCGACCTTGGCGCCCTTGCGCTCCAAGAGCGCGTTGGTGCCGACCGTGGTGCCGTGGACGATGGAGCCCAGTTCGGAGACCGGGCCGAAGCTCTGCAGGCCGGCGAGGAAGCCGACCGCCTCGTCGCCACGGTTGGACGGGACCTTGGCGGTGCGGAAGCTGCCGCGCGCCTCGTCGTAATGGAACAAGTCGGTGAAGGTGCCGCCGACATCGACGCCGACGATTGCACCCGTGGAGATGCCGTTGCTCATGGTCTTGCTTCCGGATTCGTCAGGCGGCGGGGGTTTCGCGGAGCGCCGCGGTGGCGGCGACGTCGAGTGCACCGTCGTCGGTCAGCGCCACGCCGTAGGCGCTGCGCGCCGCGTCGATGCCGAGGTAGCCGAGCCGCACGTCGCGGGCCACGGCCTCGGCGTCGCGGCGTCGCGGGTCGCCCCAGCCACCACCACCGGGAGTCTCCAGCCGCACGCGCTGACCGTCGCGGATCTTCACGTCGGTGACCTTGGAGGCGAGCGGCGGCGACTTCTCGCCCTCGTCGCTCTGCCAGACGAAGCGGTTCAGCGCCGCGGGCGTGCCGCCGGCCACCCCGAAGGGCGCGAAGACGCCGCGCTCGCCGAGCAGGAAGACGTCGGCGGCGGTCAGCGCCTCGATCTCGTAGACGGCGCCCAGCCCGCCGCGGTGCAGGCCGGCCCCTGCGGAATCCGGGCGCAGCGCCCATTGGGTGAACATCACCGGATAAGCGGCTTCGAGGATTTCCACCGGTGGGATGGTGGCGGTGGAGATCGGGTTGTTGGCGTGGTTCAGCCCGTCGCTCTCCGGGTTGCCTCCCAGGCCGCCGCCGAAGAAGGAGAACATCACCCAGCGCGAACCGTCCGGACGGTGGCCGGCCAGCGACAGCGCGTTGATGGTGCCGAAGGGGGCGGCGGTGGCGCGGGCCGGGTCGGCCAGGGCCAGCGCGCCGAAGACCACGCCGATGACGCGTAGGATGGTCTCGGTGTAGCCGCCGACCGGCTTGGGCGGCTTCACCGCCAGCAGCGTCGTCTCGGGAATGATGAAGGTGATCGGGTTGAGGCAGCCGGCGTTGGCCGGCACGTCGGTGAAGACATGCTTCAGCGCGACGTAGCAGCAGGCGACCGCCGTGGAATAGGCGATGTTGAGCGGCCCGGCGCAGGGTGCGGAGGAACGGGAGAAGTCCAGCACCATGCGGTCGCCCGCGATGGTGAGGTCGAGCGCGATCCGCAGACGGTCGGCGGTGATGCCGTCGTTGTCGAGATAATCCTCGAAGCTGTAGGTGCCATCGGGCAGCTTCGACAGCGCGCTGCGCATCAGCGCCTCGGCCCGCGCGGTGAAGGCGTCGAAGGCCGCGGCGACGGTGTCCTCGCCATGCTCGTCCAGCAGTTCGGTCAGGCGGCGCACGCCAAGGTCGAGCGCGTTGAGCTGCCCGTTCAGGTCGCCGTAGTTGGACACCGGCACGCGGGAGTTCGCGGCGAGGATCGCCAGCAGGTCGTGGTTCATCACCCCCGCCTTGACCAGCTTCACCGGCGGGATGCGCACGCCTTCCTGGAAGCTGTCTGTGGCCCGCGCGTTGAAGTTGCCCGGCACGTTGCCGCCGATGTCGAGCCAGTGGCCGACCGACGCCATCCAGCAGAACAGCCGGCCCTGGCGGAAGATCGGCCGCACCAGCCGGAAGTCATTCAGATGGGTGCCGCCGTCGTAGGGGTCGTTGAACAGGAAGATGTCGTCGGGGTGCAGGTCGCCCTCCCGCGCCACCTTGTCGATCACCGCCTTGACCGCGAAGGCCATGGCGCCGACGAAGATCGGCAGGCCGTTGGTGCCCTGAACCAGCGTGGCGCCGGTTTCGGCGTGGTAGAGGCCGTGGCAGGCGTCGCGCGCCTCCGCGATGATCGGGTTGAAGGCCGAGCGGTAGAGCGTCGCGTCCATCTCGTCGGCGATCTGCTCCAGCCGGCCCTTCAGGACGGCCAGCGTGACGGGGTCGATTGTGGTTTTCTGGGTGGTCATGCTGCGTCCTCCCGCTTGGCGGCACCGGGATTTTTTGGAGGGAAGTCCTTGTAGGTTTCGCCGAGCGCCAGCATCTCCGGCGTGCCGATGAGATCGTTCAGCGCGTTGAAGTCGAACATGCGGTCGCGGAAGGGCTGGGTGGTGCCGTGCTGGGCCAGCGAGGCGTAGTAATCCTGCGCCTGCCGTGCCAGCGCCCGCACGATGCCGCCGGGGAAGATCACCAGCCGGTAACCGAGATCGCCCAGATCGGCGGCGGAGCTGATCGGCGTCTGCCCGCCCTCCACCATGTTGGCGAGCAGCGGGCGGATACCGCCGAGGTCGGTGGCGATGGCGGAGAGCTGCTCCCGGCTCTTCGGCGCCTCGACGAACAGCACGTCGGCGCCGGCCTCGACATAGAGACGCGCACGGTCGAGCGCCGCCGGGACGCCCTCCACCGCCACCGCGTCGGTGCGGGCGATGATCAGCGTGCCTTCGCTGGCCCGGGCGTCGACCGCCGCCTTGATCTTGCCGGCCATTTCGCCGGCCGGGATCACCGCCTTGTCGGTCAGGTGGCCGCAGCGCTTGGGAAAGCTCTGGTCCTCAAGCTGCAGGGCGGTGGCGCCGGCCCGCTCGAACATGCGCACGGTGCGCTGCACGTTCAGCGCGTTGCCATAGCCGGTGTCGGCGTCCACCACCAGCGGCGTCGGCACGCGGTCGCGCACCAGCGCGATGGTGTCCGCCACCTCGCTGACCGAGACCAGCCCGATGTCGGGCCGGCCGAGCCGGGTGTAGGCGATGGCGGCGCCCGACAGGTAGAGCGCCTCGAACCCCGCCGCCGCCGCCAGCGAGGCGGTGAAGGCGTCGTAGACGCCGGGGGCCAGGACGACGCGGTCCTCGGCGAGCCGCAGTTTGAAGGTGAGATCGGGTCGGGTCATCTCAGACGCTCCCCCCGGCGGCGGCGGGCGCCGACAGAAGCCGGGTCAGGGTTGAAAGGTCGGCCGCGCGGTCGATCGACGCGACGCAGTCGGCAATGGCGGCGGCGTGGGCAGCACCCCAGACCGGACCGGCGAGGTCGGCGAACTTGGCGCGCACCTCCTCCGGGCTGTAGGGGTCCTCGGTGTCGCCCTTGTTGGTCAGCGCCTCGGCCTCGAAGCGCCGGCCGTCGGCCAGGGTCAGGCGGACGCGGGCCGGGCGCAGGCCGGGAAGGCGGGCGGTCAGGCCGCGGTCCTCGCGCACGGTCACCCGGCGGGCAAGCGCGCGGGTCGCCGCGTCCTGGCGGGCGCCGTCGCGGAAGGCCTCGGGGGTGGCGGCGCCGTTGGCGAGGAAGGTCGCCAGCGCGAAGGGCAGCGAGAATTTCGCCGCCAGCATGTTCTTCGGCTCGGCCCCGTCGAGCTGGGCGGCCCACACGTAGGTGTCGACCTCGATGGCCGCGACCTCCGCCGGGGCGA
The DNA here is from genome assembly GCF_003119195.2 of Azospirillum baldaniorum. NCBI lineage: Bacteria > Pseudomonadati > Pseudomonadota > Alphaproteobacteria > Rhodospirillales > Azospirillaceae > Azospirillum > Azospirillum baldaniorum. The sequence continues at coordinate 545,180 of NZ_CP022254.1, forward strand.
TCCGCCCGCCGGCTTGCGCCACGATGTCGCCCAGCGCGTCGAGCGCGCCGTGGGTGTAGCGGCAGGCGGCGTGGCGCTTGAAGTAGTTGCGGGCGATCTCCCAACGCTCGCCCAGCTCCTCCACCATCAGCTCCGGCCGGAAGTCGGTGGCGATGACGCCGCCGAACACGCTGCCCACCCCGTCGGTCTCGCCGATGATGCCGCTCGCCGCCAGATCCCAGGCGGTCAGGCCGAGCTGGTTCGACACCCCGGCATAGGCGTTGCGCACCGTGCCGCCCTCCAGCATCGTCCGCCGGCTGGTGGCGAGGCCGAGGGTCGAGGCGATGTTGAGCGTCTCGATCATCAACGCCGCGTCGGCGCGGTTCAGGTGGGCGACGCCCAGCGCCGCCCCGGCGGTGCCCCAGGTGCCGTGCGGGTGGGTGGTGACCAGCAGCTTGGCGGCGATGCCGATGCGCGACCCGATCTCGTAGCCGAGCGCCAGCGCGGTCAGCAGGTCGGCGCCGGACGCCTTCACGCGAGGGCCGGCGGCGAGAAGGGCCGGCACGACGTGGATCGCCGGATGGCCGCGGGCGTACTGGTTGCCCTCGTCCAGTTCCAGCATGGTTCCGGCCAGACCGTTGAGGAAGGCGGCGGACCCGGTGGCGAAGCCCCGGCCGCTGCCGATGGCCGGGCAATCGCCGGAACCGCCGGTCTCGGCGAGGCGGGCGGCGAGCGCTTGGCATTCCGGCTCCTGCATGCCGGCGGCGATCACGCCGACGCAGTCCAGCAGCACCAGCTTCGCCCGCTCCACCACCGGGGCCGGCAGGTCGGCGACGGTCAGGCCGGCGGCGAAGGTGCCGCAACGATCGAGCCAGGACGGGCGGGCGGCGGCGAGCAGTTGGCTCGCCGGCTTCACGTCAAAGGACAGGCTTGTCATGTCACCGCTCCCGAGCGGACGGCCCCTAGAGGCCGAGATAGGTGCGTTTCAATTCGGGGTCGCGCGCGATCTCGTCGGACGGACCCGACAGCGCGAAGACTCCGTTTTCGAGGATGTAGGCCCGGCGGGCGACCTCCAGCGACTGGACGACGTTCTGCTCGACCAGCAGGATCGCCAGCCCGCCCTCGTTCAGCTGGCGGATCAGCCCGAACATCTCCTCGACCACCAGCGGCGACAGGCCGAGCGACGGTTCGTCGAGGATCAGCAGCAGCGGTTCGGCCATCATGCCGCGCCCGATGGCGAGCATCTGCTGCTCGCCGCCCGACAGCGTTCCGGCGAGCTGGCCCTCGCGCTCCTTGAGGCGGGGGAAGGTGGTGAAGATGCGCTCCAGGTTCCGCGCCCGGTTCGGCTTGCCGCGGCGGTAGCTGCCCAGCTCCAGATTCTCGCGGATCGACAGGTTGGGGAAGATCTTGCGGCCTTCCGGCACCTGGATCAGCCCCTCCTCCACGATGCGCGCGGCGGAGCGGCCGTCGATGCGGTTGCCGGCGAAGCGGATCTCCCCGGCCCAGGGCGGCAGCACGCCGGACAGCACCTTGTTCAGCGTCGTCTTGCCGACGCCGTTGGAGCCGAGGACCGTCACGATCTCGCGATCCAGCACGGCCATGTCGATGCCGCGCAGCACCTCGGTGGCGCCGTAGCCGGTCTTCAGCCCCTGGATGCTCAGAAGCGCCTCAGCCATGGGACGCCCCCTCCGCCGCCAGGCGGGCGGCGGCGCCGTGGCCGAGATAGGCCTCGATCACGCGGGGATCGGCGCAGACGACGGCGGGCTTGCCCTCGGCGATCATGCGGCCCTGCGCCAGCACATAGACGCGCTCGCACAGGTTCATCACCGCCTGCATGACGTGTTCGATCATCAGGATCGTCACCCCTTCGTCGCGGATGCCCCGGATCACCGGGATGATGTCGCGGATTTCCGACGGGTTCAGGCCGGCCAGCACCTCGTCCAGCAGCAGCAGCTTCGGCTCGGTGGCGAGCGCGCGGGCCAGTTCCAGCCGCTTGCGCCCGGCCACCGTCAATCCGCCGGCCGGCCGGTCCAGCTCGGCCGCCAACCCGACCCGGCGGGCGACGTCGCGCGCCTTGGCGATGGCGTCGGCGCGCCTGGCGTGGCGCAGATAGGCGCCGACCGCGATGTTCTCGCACACCGTCAGCCCGGCGAAGGGCTGGACGATCTGGAAGGTGCGACCGATGCCGCGTTCGGCGCGGCGGTGCGGCTCCTCGCCGGTGATGTCGGTGCCCTCGAACAGGATCCGCCCGTCGCTGGGTGCCACGAAGCCGGAGATCATCGAGAACAGCGTCGTCTTGCCGGCGCCGTTCGGCCCGATCAGGCCGATGATGCCGCCGGGCTCCAGCGCGAGCGACGCATTGTCCACCGCCATCAGGCCGCCGAAGCGTTTGGAGACGGACTCAACGGCCAGCATGGGACACCTCCTTGGCGCCGCGCGTCACCAGCCCGCGGCCGCGGTCGCGCAGCCGCTCCAGCAGGCCCAGGATGCCGCCGCGGGCGAAGGCCACGGCAAGCACCAGAACGCTGCCGAAGACGATCAGGTCGATGCCGGGGACGCGGCCGGCGAACTGCTTGGCGAGTTCGCCCAGCCCGTGCAGGGTCAGCGCCCCCACCACCGGCCCGAAGACGGTGCCGACGCCGCCGATGATCGGGGCGAGCAGGAGTTCCACCGAGATCCAGCTGCCGTAGGCGATGTGGGCGTCGATGTAGAGGAAATACTGGGCGTAGAGGCAGCCGGACAGCGCCGTCACCGCGCCCGACAGCGCGATGGCGCGCAGCTTCACCTTCAGGGAGTCGACGCCCAGCGCCTTGGCCGCGTCCTCGTTCTCGCGCACCGCGACGAGCTGCGCCCCGAAGCGCGAGCGCTGGATCCAGCGCGTCAGCAGAAGCACGCCGGTGACGAAGGCCAGGACCAGCCAGTAGAAGACGGCGCGGTCGGCGAATTGCAGGTTGGCGGGGTGGACGTCCAGCTTGATCAGCAGGCCGGCAGCGCCGCCGGTGAAGGAGGCCGCGTTGGCGAGGATGCGGAACACCTCGGCGAAGGCCAGAGTCACCAGCGCGAAGTAGGAGCCGCGCAGGCCGGAGCGGAAGCTGAGGAAGCCGATCGTCCAGGCGACCGCCGCCCCCGCCGCCGTCGCCAGCAGCAGCCCGGCCCAGGCGTTGACGCCGTAGCGCAGCTGCAGAATCGCCGTCACATAGGCGCCGGTGCCGAAGAAGGCGGCATGGCCGAAGCTGAACTGGCCGCCGAAGCCGCCCAGGATGTTCCAGCCCTGCGCGCCCAGCGCCACGATCAGCGTGAAGACGAGGAAGTTCATCACCGGGCTGGAGGTCACCACCAGCGGCAGCAGCGCGGCGAGGACGGCCAGGACGGCGATCGGGATCAGGTCGCGCGCGGTCATGCCTTGGCTCCGAACAGGCCGGTCGGCCGCACCAGCAGCACGGCGATGAAGATCAGGAAGATGCCGATCTGCCCCAGGCTGTCGCCGAGGAACAGGCCGCACAGGCTTTCCACCACGCCGATGAACAGGCCGCCCAGCAGCGCTCCGGGGAGCGAGCCCATGCCGCCCAGCACCACGACCGTGAAGGCGACCAGCACGAAGGCGCTGCCGATGCGCGGGTTGACGTAGAAAGTCGGCATCAGCAGACCGGCGGCCACGGCGAGGCAGGCGCAGCCCAGCCCGAAGGTGATGGCGTAGACATGCGGCACGTCGATGCCGACCAGATTGGCGCCCAGCTTCTCCTTGGCGACGGCGCGAATCGCCTTGCCGGTGTCGGTGCGGTTCAGAACCAGCCAGAGCAGCCCGGTCACCACCACCGCCACCCCCAGACCGATCACCCGCGGGTAGGAGAGCAGCAGCGGCCCCAGCGCGACCACCTGGAACGAATAATCGGTGTCGAGCGTGCGGGTGTCCGACTGGAAGACCGCCAGCAGCACATTCTCCAGCACGATCGACAGGCCGAGCGTGACCAGCAGGATGTTGCCGTCGTCGCCGTGGCTGGCCGGCCCGATGACGAAGCGCTGCAGCCCGTAGCCCAGCACGAACATCAACGGCACCAGCGGCACGATCACCAGATAGGGGTCGAGGCCGAGCCAGGCCCAGGCGACCCAGACCGCGAACATGGCGCAGGTCAGCAGCGCGCCGTGGGCGAAGTTGATGATGTGGAGCACGCCGTAGATCAGCGTCAGGCCGAGGGCGATCAGCGCGTAGACCGCGCCGGTCATCAGCCCGTTCAGCGCCGCTTCCAGGATGATCTGAGGTGAATACATGGCAGCCCGCGCATGAGGGAAACGGTCCCCCACCCGTCCGGGCGGCCGCTGCGCGGCGCCGCGGGATGGGTAGGGAAAATGCGGGAGGTGCGAAGGCGACGGGACGGGTTACGCCGCCGGGTAGTTGGCCTTCGCCTCCGCGAAGAACTCGGGGAAGATCACCTTGATGTCCTCGCCCTGGATCTGCGTGTTGATCGGGGTGGCGCCCTCGTTCTGGCCGTTGACGAACTTCGTCGGGCCGTAGGGCATGATGTGGCCGGCGAAGGTGGAGCCGTTCAGCGCCTCGATGATCGTCTTGCGGTCGGCGGAGGCCGCGCGTTCGATGGCGTCGGCCAGCAGCAGCACGTTCGAATAGTTCAGCGGGACGTTGTAGGCGAAGGACTTGCCCTGCGCCTCCACCGCCTTGCGCAACGCCAGGGCCTGCGGGTTCTTCGGGTCGTGCCAGTGGTTGCAGTCGATGACGTTTTGGGCGGCCTGCGGGAATTCCTTGACGAAGCGCCCGTTCGACGCCGCCCCGCCCAGCACCGCGTAGACGCCCTTCGGCTTGATGCGCTGCTGCTGCATGGTGCGGGCAAGCAGAACGAACTCGCCGTAGTAGTTGGACGGGATGACGAGGTCCGGGTTCAGCGAGCGGATGCGCAGCGCCACGTTGGACATATCGCGCGCCGGGGTCGGGTGGGCGATGGTCTCCAGGATCTCGAAGCCGCGCTTGGGCAGCTCGGTCTGCAGCAGCTTGGCGAGACCGGAGCCGAACAGGCCGTCCTCGTGCACCAGCACGACGGTCTTCGCCGGCTTGCCGGCCAACTCGTTGATCTTGGTCAGGTTGTCGAGCGCGACCTGGGTGACCTTGCCGAAGCCGGGGCTGAAGCGGAAGGTGTTGGTCAGGCCGCGCGCCATGATCTGGTCCGACACGCCGACATCGACGAGGTAGGGCAGATCGTAGCGCGCCGCCGCCTGCGAGGCGGCGAGGCAGATCGGGCTGGCGAAGCCGCCGACGATGGCGCACACGCCCTCGGCCTGCATGCGCTCGACCTCCTGCGTGCCGGCCTCCGGTGTGGAGCGGGCGTCCCCGAACACCATTTCGATCTTGGCCCCGCCCAGCGACTTGATGCCGCCCGCGGCGTTGATCTCGTTGATCGCCATCTCGGCGCCGAGCCGGCCGAGGTCGCCGTCGTGGGCGAGCGCGCCGGTCACCGGCTGGAGAATGCCGATCTTCACGGCTGGGGTCTGCGCGCGCAGAATCGACGAAGCGGCCACCGGCACCGTCGCGAAGGCGGCGGCCGCAGCGCCCGCCTTGAGCACCGTGCGGCGGGAGATGCCGGAGAGTGCGGAGTCCTGAACCGAACGTCCCATAACGCTCAACTCCTCTGCTTGATGACCCGCGAGCCGCGGGTGGGCTTTTCGCCCGCATTGTTCTTGTCGGTTTTGCCTTTGTCGGCCTTGGCCTTATCGGCCTTTTTTACTGGGCACGCGCGGCCGCCCCAGGGCCGGGCTCCACCGCCGCTCCCCGTCGTCGCCGATGCGCACCAGATCCATGTGGAAGCTGTAGCGGTCGGGCCGGTACAGCGCGTGCAGATGCTCCACCCCGCGGCCGGACGGGTCGTGCACGATGCGGGTCAGAGTCAGCAGCGGCGAGCCGATCTCCAGATCGAGCGCCGCCGCCGGCTCCGGCCCGGCCAGCGTGGCGTTGATCGCCTGGGTCGCCCGCTCGGTCTTCACGCCCGACCGTTCGATCAGCTCCAGCAGCGGGCGCGCCGCCAGTTCCGCCTCCGAATAGGTCAGGCCGAGCCATTCCGGCACATGGGTGGTCAGGTAGGAGAAGGGCTCCCCGTCGATCAGCCGGACGCGCACCGACCGCTGGACCCGCTCACCCGGCTTCAAGCCCAGGCTTTCGGCGATCGCTTCCGGCGGCGCGACGTACCCGAAGGAGAGCAGCTTCACGTCGGTGCTGCGCCCCATGTCGATCAGATGGGACAGCACGTTGGAAAGGTCGGCGACGATCGGACGGACCGCACGGCTGTCATGGACGAAGGTGCCGGAGCCGGCCTTGCGTTGCACCAGCCCTTCCTTCTCCAGCAGGTCGAGCGCCCGGCGCACGGTCACCCGCGACACGGCGTGCTCGGCGGCCAGCGCCGGTTCCCCCGGCAGGCGCCCGCCCGGCGGCAGGTCGCCGGCGACGATGCGGTCGCGCAGCAGCAGGTAGATCCGGCGCGCCTTCAGCGGTTCGACCGACGACTTCACAGTGCCCCGCCTCCCCCTCGCTGGAAACCGGTGTATGTCTCTTCATAAGACAGGAACCTGTATGATCGATAATACAGCTTTGGTCAACAGCGATGTTGGGGATGCGAATGATCCAGGCGCGATCAATCGTTTCCCTGCCGAGTCCCTGCGGGCGGGGGCGAGGGGTGGGCAAGCCGGATGGCCAAAAGAAAAAGGCGCCTCGGAGGGGAGGCGCCTTTTCGTCGTTCTCGTCGTTTGCCGTCAGGGCTGTTCCAGATTGATCCGGCTTGGCAGCGGATCGAGCTGGTCGCGGTACTTGGCGTCGGGGCGTGCGGCGTAGGGCTTGGAGGTCGGCGACATCAGCGTCTCGAAGCTGAGGGCGCAGATGCGCATGCCCGGCCGCAGCGCCAGCGGCAACCGTCCGCAATTGAAGAATTCCAGCGTGATGCGGCCATTCCAGCCCGGATCGATGGTGTGCGCGGTGGCGTGCACCATCAGGCCCAGACGGGCGAGGCTGCTGCGGCCGTCCAGACGGCCGGCGATGTCGTTGGGCAGGCCAATGCGCTGCACGGTGATGCCGAGCACCAGTTCGCCCGGATGCAGGAAGAACGGCTCGCCGACGGGGACCTCGACGCGGTCCATCAGCTTGTCGGGAACCTGGCTGGGATGGCCCTCGGGCGGGGCGAGGTCCACGAAGGCCGCCTTGCCCGGCGGGAAAACCTGGAAGGCGTTCCCGAGCTGGAGGTCGACCGACATGGCGCCGATCTGGCTCTCCGCCGGCAACGGGTCGATCTCGATGCGTCCTTCGGCGAGGTATCGGCGAATATCGACGTCTGACAGCTTCATTCTTTCCGACCCTCCTGTCGAAACCGCAATCGGCGCGGCTCCGGTCGCTTCCCTGGCGCACTCTATAGCCGGATCGACGCCACTCGACAACACAATCACCAGTCCCTTAGATGAGGCTCGTTAGCACAAGGGGTGATGGGAATGGCGGTATCCTCGATCGACGCGGCGGCAACGGACCCATCGGCGACCAACCACGAGGCCGCGTTGCGGCGCCTGTCCGTCATCCTGGGCGATGTCCCGCCCGCGGACGCCCGGCCGGACGTGGTTTCGCTGTTCCGGACCCGCGTCGCTGAACATGGGGAGCGGGTCCGTGCCCTTCGGGACTCCGTGTCGCCATTGTTCGTCATCAACGACGACCTCGCCGCCTACAGCGCCGGGGACGGCCCCTTGCCGGAACTGATCCTGGTCGGCGACAACCCGGGGCGCCGGGAATACGAGCAATCCGTCTATCTGTGCGTCCAGGGGCGCGCCGGGGCCATGGCGCACAGCTTCTTCGACGGCATCTTCGGCGCCGGGTCCTTCCGCAGCAAGGTGATGGTGCTGAACAAAAGCTCCTTCCACACGCCGCGCACGGTGGGGCTGACCGAGGCGATGCGCGGCGATCCGGGGCTCGCCGAGGCCATCCGGCGCGACCAGGAGGAGAACGCCCGCCTGATCGCCGACTCGGTGGCCCTGCTCGGCGTGCCGGTCGTCACCATCGGCATGGAGAGCGGCGGGACGACCTTCCAGAGTTTCCGCAAGACGCTCGAATCCCGCTACCGCGCCCACGACAACCCGCCGGCGGTCTTCCAGGGGAAGCGCCTCGCCAGCCCCTTCCGCAAGGTGCCACACTTCTCGCTGTCGAAGATCTTCTGCCGCAACGCCGATGCCGCCTGGAACGCCGGGCTGGACGGCTTCCTGGCCCGCCACGCCGCGGTTCCGGGCCTGCGGACGGAGAACGGCAACGTCTCGTCCAAGCTGCTGCTCGGACTGGGCGATGGCCCGCTGCTTGCCGATTACCTGGACCGGGTGATCCTCGGCAACGGCGGATAAACCGCCACCACCGTCAATGGCTCAGGGTCTGCCGGGCCTGACGGCAGGCGTCCTCGCAGGTCCGGCAGGCCTCGGCGCAGATGCGGCAATGCTGATGCATGCCGGCGTGCCGCTCGCACTCCTCGGCGCACAGGCGGCAGGCGGTGGCGCAGGCGTCGAGCATGGCGCGGATCACCGCCTCGTTTGAGCCGCTGCGCCGGGTGGCGACGGAGCCGGTCGCCGTGCAGACGTCGGCGCAATCCATGTTTAGGCGGATGCACTGGACCAGCTCGGCCAGCTGACCCTCGCCCAGGCAGGCGTCGGCGCAGGTGGTGCAGGTCTGCGCGCAATCGTAACAGGCCTCGATGCAGCGGATGAGCGCGTCGTTGGCGTTTCCGCGGACCTGGGGGTGCGTGCTGATCATTTCGCGGGCGTGCATGGGCAGCCTCCGAAGGACGGGGGTGAAGGGGGGATGGGCGTCGGTGCCCCTCCCCCGCCAACAGCGCCACGCCGCCATGGTTCGGAAAACCTCCGCCCTTTCCCTGGCCCCACCCGCGCGCCCGGTTTACAAGCGACCGGCACGGCTTGAGGGGAAACGCGGGTGTTCAACGAGACGGTCGGTCTGACGGCGCTGATCCTGGCCGTCGCCACGCTGTACGCCGCGGTCGGGCAGGCCGGAGCCTCCGGCTATCTGGCAGTCATGGGCATCGTCGGGCTCGACCCGGCGACGATGAAGCCGACGGCGCTCGCCCTCAACCTCCTGGTGGCGGCGATCGGCACCGTCCGCTTCGCCCGCGCCGGGCTGTTCACGTGGCGGGCCTTCTACCCGTTCGGCGTGCTGGGGATGCCCTTCTCGTTCCTCGGCGGCACGATGCACCTGCCGCCGCTTGTCTATTACCCGCTGGTCGGGGCGATCCTCCTTCTGGCGGCGCTGGAACTGGCGCGTTCCACCTGGGCGACCCGCGGAACGCCCGAACGGGCGGACGCAACCACGCCACCCTTCCTGCCGGCGCTCGCCGCCGGAGCCGCGGTCGGCTTTCTGTCCGGGATGACCGGCACCGGCGGCGGCATCTTCCTGGCGCCGCTGATCCTGCTCATGGGCTGGGTCGAGACGCGCCGCGCCGCTGCCGTCTCGGCCGCCTACAACCTGCTGAACTCGGCGGCGGCGCTGGCCGGGACCTGGACAACCGCGACGACCCTCCCCGCGGCCCTGCCCTGGTGGCTGGCCGCCGCCGGGGTTGGTGGGGCGGTCGGCGCCTGGCTGGGCAGCCGCCATCTGCCGACCGCGGCGCTGCGCTATCTTTTGGCGGCGATCCTCGCCTTGTCAGGCCTCAAGATGCTGACGGCCTGACCCTCGACCCCTCCCACGCCCGCCGCTCCCAGACATGGGCGGGCAGACGACTCATCAGGCCGATGGGCAGCAAAAACAGGGCGACGTTGGTCCAGCACAAGGCGCGGCGTCCTTCCACCCGGCCTTGGGGTGCCTGCGCTGCGGCCCTTTCCATCCAGCCGCCGCTCGCCTCGCGATAGTCCGGCATGGCCTCCAGAACACCGCCGGAGGTGTCGTGGGCTGGGCGGTTGTCGAACATGTCCCGGTCCATCCGGTGGGCCAGCATGCGGTCGGCCAGCGCCGGCGCCACCACATGCGGCAGGGCGGCCGAACGCCCCGCGGCGCCGACGAACAGCTCCGGCCGGGGGTTTTCGGCAAGGCGCAGGATGGCCTCGGCGACCTCCTCCGGCGGGCGCAGCGGCGTCATCGCCTTGACGGCGCGGCCGGTGTAGTTCGCGCCATGCTGCCACAGCGGCGTGTCGATGGGGCCGGGCAGCACGGTGCAGACCTGGATGCCAGGGTCCTCCACCAGTTCCTGCCGCAGCGTCTCGGAGAAGCCGCGCACCGCGAATTTGCTGGCGGCGTAGGCGGCGGCGTAGCGCTGCCCGACGATCGAAGCCAGCGAGGCGACGTTGATGACCGTGCCCTCCCCCCGCTCCAGGAAATGCGGCAGCACGGCGCGGCAGCCGTTGGCGGTTCCGAAGAAATTGGTGCGCATCACCTCCTCGAACACGTCCTGCGGAGTCTCCTCGAAGCGCCCGAAGGCGATCACGCCCGCGTTGTTCACCCAGACGTCGATCCCGCCGAACACCTCGATGGCGCGCTCGGCCAGCCGGTTCATCTGCTCCTGGTCGCGCACGTCGGTGGGCACGACCATCGCCCGCCCCCCGGCCTCGATGCAGTCCTCCGCGACCTCGTGCAGGGCGGCGTGGCGCCGCGCCGCCAGCACCACCGCGGCGCCCTGGCGCGCGAACTCCAGGGCGGTCGCCCGGCCGATCCCGCTGGACGCCCCGGTGATGACCACCACCTTGTCGAAATGCCGACCGGCCATAAGCGTTGCTCCCGCATTGTTCGTTCGAATCCGTTTCCCTGGCTAACATCCCAGCCCGGCAAAGGTGCCCCGGCCCGCCGGGAACGCCCAATTGCACGGAATGGCAAATCTACGGGAACGGTGGAGACGGCGGCGTGAACCCGCTACAGTCGCGGCGTCCGGTGCCCATGCAGAAGAAGAGGTTACGTCCGTGGCGGCCAAGGAACTCGACGTGAAGGGGCTGCATTGCCCGCTGCCCATCCTGCGGACGCGCGCCCTGCTGGACAAAATGGCCGAGGGGGAGGAGGTGATCGTCTACGCCACCGACCCGGCGTCGATCATCGATTTCAAGCATTTCTGCAACACGACCGACAACCTGCTGCTGGCGCACGAGACGCGCGGCGAGGTGTTCGTGTACCACATCCGCCGCGGCGCCTCCGCCGCGTGATGCCCGTTCTTGCCCTGGCCGTCGTCCATCCCTGAAGGAGCCCGCCCCATGCCGACCCTGCGCCCTGCGGTCCCGCCCCCGCTGCGTCCCGGTGCGGTGGTCCATGGCCCCGGCTCCACCGCCGTGGACGCGATGATCGACCGGTTCGTGATGGAATTGCAGCGGCGCGGCTTCCGCGTCGGCGGCGTGATCCAGCGCAACACCGGTGCCCCCGGCGACTGCGCCGACCTGATGGAGCTGGTGGACGTCGCCACCGGCAAGGCCTACGACATTTCCCAGCATCTGGGCCGCCAGTCGCAATCCTGCCGCGTCGACCCCCAGGGGGTGGCCGAGGCCAGCCAAGCGCTGCGCCGCGCCATCGCGGAGCGCGCCGACCTGCTGGTGGTCAACAAGTTCGCCGGGCTGGAGGCGCATGGCGAAGGGCTGGCGGACGAGCTGCTGGCCGGCATCGCCGAAGGCATCCCGGTGCTGACCAGCGTCGGCAGCCGCTTCCTCAACGAGTGGCAGAGCTTCACCGGCGGCTTCACCGCGCTGATCTCGCCGGACGAGGACGCGCTGTGGCGCTGGTGGGGCGCGCACCGGCTCTACGACGACCTGCTGCACGGGGTGGAGGATGCGGAGGTCCGCGCCATCACCATCGGCGCCAAATGGATCATGGTGGAGACGGACGGCGTCCGGGGACCCGGCATCGGGTTGGCCGCCCGCCCGCAGTCGGCGCCACCGCCCGATCCGGCGCGCTGGGCCGGCGTCGGCCTCGCCGAACTGGCCGCGCACGCCGCCCGCTCCTGGGACCCGCAGGAAGCCGCGGTCGGCATGGCCGCCCTGAACGCCCATTACAACCGCCCCGACCTGACCGGCTCTTCGGCCAACGGGCTGGACCTGTTCACCGGGATGGAGGGGCGCGTCGTCGTCTTCGGGGCCTTCCCGCAGATTGCCCGTCGCCTGCCCAACGCCCATGTGGTCGAAATGAATCCCAGCGACGGGGAGTATCCGGAAGCCGCCGGGGAATGGCTGCTGCCGGGCGCTGAGGGGGCGGCGATCACCGCATCCACCCTGACCAACCGCAGCCTGCCCCGCCTGCTGTCGGTGGCGCAGGGAACCTGCGTCGCCCTGGTCGGACCGGGGACGCCGCTGACCCCGCGGCTGTTCCGCTACGGCGTCGCCGTGCTGGCCGGCTTCGTGGTGGAGGACCGCGACGCCGTGGCCGAGGCGATCCTGGCCGGTGGCTCGTCCCAGAGCTTCCACCGCCATGGCCGCTTCGTCACGCTGCACAACGAACAGAATTGAGAGGGATTGGAATGGACGAGAAGACCCGCACCGAGTTGGAAGCCGCCGCGTTCCGCGGTCTGGTCGCGCATCTCCAGAAGCGCACCGACGTGCAGAACATCGACCTGATGAATTTGGCCGGCTTCTGCCGCAACTGCCTGTCCAAATGGTACGCCGCCGCCGCCAAGGAGCGGAACGTGCCGCTGACCGACGAGGAGGCCCGCATCGCCGTCTATGGGATGCCCTATTCGGAATGGAAGGCGAAGCACCAGAAGGAAGCCACCCCGGAGCAGCAGAAGACCTTCGAGGACACCAAGCCCCTGCACGCCGAGATCAGCGGCCACATGCCGAAGAAGTAAGAACCGCCGGCGCAACGCGGTGTCACACCGCGCGCCGTTCTTCCCCGGGAGCGGAGGCCCCTTCCGATGGGCTGCGCCCCGGGGAATCGCGTTCCGACGCCGGTTGCAGGGCCGGCATGAGTTCGGCAAGCGACGCTAACGGTTGCGATTATCCCGCACCGTGTAACCCTCACCGAACGTGTTCTTCTCGATGGTCTGGACTTTCCGGTACTTATCGTCGCGCACCGTGTAGTCACTGCCAAACAAGTTCTTCTCGATGGTCTGGACCTTCCGGCCCGTGTCGTCACGCACCGTGTAGCCACCACCAAACAAGTTCTTCTCGATGGTCTGGACCTTCCGGCCCGTGTCGTCGCGCACTGTGTAGCCACCGCCAAACAAGTTCTTCTCGATGGTCTGAACCTTCCGGCCCGTGTCGTCGCGCACGACGTATCCGTCATCAAACAGGTTTTTCTTGATGGTCTCAGCCTCCGCTGGAACGACGGCCAAAACCAGCAGGCTGCCCAGAATCGAAACGACAATAGACCGCATGCCCGCATCTCCCGTTTCACGGCCGTTTCTCCGGCCGCTTGATGAACATGCGCGGGGAACGCTTTAATCCGAAAGAGCTGGCACGCGGTGCAGGACTTTTGACGAATTCGACCCGCCGCCATGCGAGGCGGGGTTGTGCGACGAGACGGCCTGGGAACTCAGGCGAACAGCCCGGTGAAGGGCAGGAACTCCACCATATCCCCGTCATGGATTGCGGTGGCGTCCGCCGGCATGTCCACCAGCCCGTCGGCCTCGACCATCGAGGTCAGGACGCCGGAGCTGTCGCTGGGAAACTTGTGGGCGACCGGGCGGCCATCGGGTCCGGTCGCCAGACGGGCGCGCAGGAACTCGCGGCGCCCCGGCTTCTTCCTGAACTCGAAACCGGCAACCACGAGGCAGCGCGGAGCCGGCGCGCTCTCCGCCCCCGACAGGCGCAACACCAGCGGGCGCCCCACCAGCATGAAGGTCACCATGGCCGAGACCGGGTTTCCCGGCAGGCCGAGGAACGGCGTGGTGCCGATGCGCCCGAGCGCCAGCGGCTTGCCCGGCTTCAGCGCGAGCTTCCACAGATCGACGGAGCCAAGCTCGCCGACCACCCTCTTCACATGGTCCTCCTCCCCCACCGAGGCGCCGCCGGAGGTGACGACGAGGTCGGCGGTCGTTGCGGCGTCGGCCAGGGCGGCGCGGGTCACGTCCGGCTTGTCGGGCAGAATGCCGAGGTCGCGCACCTCCGCCCCCAGCGCGTCGAGCTGGGCGGCCAGCGTGTAGCGGTTGGCGTCGTATATGGTGCCCTCCGGCTTGTCCGTTCCCGGCTCGCGCAGTTCGTCGCCGGTTGAGAACAGGACGACGCGCAGACGCTTGCGCACCGACAGGCTGGACCGCCCGACCGCGGCGGCCAAGCCGATCTCCTGGGCGCGCAGCCGCAGGCCGGGGGTCAGCACGACGGACCCCGCCGTCATGTCCTCCCCGGCCTCGCGGATGTTGGCGCCGCGCTTGAGGCTGGCGGGCACCAGCACCGCCCCATCCTCGGCCCGGCAGTCCTCCTGCATGGCCACGGTGTCCACCCCCGCCGGAATCGGCGCGCCCGTGAAGATGCGCACCGCCTCGCCCGGCCCGACCGTACCGGGGAAGACGGAGCCCGCCGGCACGCGCCCCACCACCGTCAACCGCCGGACATCGCCTGTCTCGGCACCGTCCGCCGTGCCGAACCCCCAGCCGTCCATCGCCGAGACGGCGACCGGCGGCACGTTCACCGTCGCCGTCACCGGTTCCGCCAGGATACGGCCGAGCGCGGCGCGCAACGGCACCTCCTCGAGCTCCGTCACCGCGCCGTAGGTCCGCTGCACACGGGCCAACGCCTCGTCCAGCGGAAGGGGGGCGGCGGGGCCGGGGCCGGCGAAGCAGTCCATGCGACAATCCTTCTCCCTTGGGGCCGCCCTCGCGGGGCGGCACCGCGTCATATTACCCCGGATAGTCCGGTGCGCGCTTCTCTTCCACCTTGATCATCGTCAAGACGCGGCGCGGCGCAAGCGTCTGTTCGTGGACGCACCATCGCGGTGGAGCATGAGAGCAGGGATTCGCGCGGCGATTGTTGGATGCACGAATTAAATTTCGCAGCGCTGTGTTTTCTGCCTTGCGCATTTGGATCGATCCAAATAGGCTCCACCCAACATCCGGCGCCGGAGGCATCGCCACGGGCGCCGGACGACGAGAGGCCAATAACGAGAATCCCGCCTGAGGGACCGTTCACCGGACGCACGCAGCGCCCCGGTCTGGTTGCGGAGGGAAAAGCCCGTGAACTACACCTTCGATTTCAAGGCGGTCGTCGATTCCTGGGACTATCTGCTCCAGGGCGCCTGGCTGACCGTGCAATTGTCGATCGGCGCCATGGTTCTCGGCCTGATCGTCGCGATTCTCTGCGCGCTGGGCAAGACATCCGGGCCGAAGCCGGTCCGCTGGGTGATCAACGCCTACATCGAGGTGGTGCGCAACACGCCCTTCCTGGTGCAGATCTTCCTGATCTTCTTCGGGCTGCCGACCATGGGCGTCCGCCTGTCGCCCGACCTCGCCGCGCTGATCGCCATGGTGGTCAATGTCGGAGCCTACGCGACGGAGATCATCCGGGCCGGCATCGAATCGATCCAAAAGGGCCAGATCGAAGCCGGGCTGGCGCTGGGGCTGAAGCCGTTGCAGGTCTTCCGCTACATCGTCATCAAGCCGGCGCTGCGCACCGTCTACCCCGCGCTGACCAGCCAGTTCATCCTGCTGATGCTCAGCTCCAGCGTGGTCTCGGCGATCTCGGCGGACGAGCTGACCTCGGTCGCCAACAACATCCAGTCGCAGACCTTCCGCAGCTTCGAGATCTACATCGTGGTGACCGGCATCTATCTGATGCTGGCGATGATGTTCTCCGCGCTGTTCGCCGGCATCTACAAGCTGGCCTTCGCCTACGACACCGACCGGCGCTGAGGGAGGGCCGAGCCATGATCCGCGCCTTCAGTTACAACGAATTCCTCTTTCTTCTCAGCGCCGTGCAATGGACGCTGGCGCTCTCGGCCATCGCCTTCATCGGCGGGGCCACCGTCGGGCTGGTCATCGCGCTGGCCCGCACCTCGGACATCAAGGCGGTGCGGCTGGCCGCCACAGGCTACATCCAGCTGTTCCAGGGCACGCCGCTGCTGATGCAGCTCTTCCTGGTGTTCTTCGGCGCCACGGTGATGGGGCTCGACCTCAACCCCTGGGCCGCCGCCGCGCTGGGCCTGACGCTCAACGCCAGCGCCTTCCTCGGCGAGATCTGGCGCGGCTGCATCCAGGCGGTGCCCCGCGGCCAGTGGGAGGCCGCCTCGGCGCTCGGCCTGCGCTATCCGGGGCTGATGCGCTACGTGATCCTGCCGCAGGCGGTGAAGGTCGCGGTGCCGCCGACGGTGGGCTTCCTCGTGCAGCTCATCAAGAGCACGTCGCTGGCCGCCATCATCGGCTTCACCGAGCTGACCCGCGCCGGGCAGATCGTCAACAACGCCACCTTCCAGCCCTTCCTGGTGTTCGGGATCGTGGCGGTGCTCTACTTCCTGATGTGCTGGCCGCTGTCGCTGCTCAGCGCCCGTCTGGAGCGGCGCTACGCCCTCGCCACCCGCTGATCGTCTCCTTTCATAAGAACCGTGAGGAAACCCCAATGACCCTGTCGATCACCCGCCGCCTCGCCGTCGCCGGCGTTATGATGGCTGCTGCCGTCGCCCTGGCCGTTCCGGCCGCCGCCCAGACCGTCGACGAGATCAAGTCGAAGGGCAAGCTGACCATCGGCATGCTGGTGGACTTCCCGCCCTTCGGGATCACCACCGCCGACGGCAAGCCGGACGGCTACGACGCCGACGTCGCCAAGCTGCTGGGCAAGCACATGGGCGTCCCGGTGGAGATCGTTCCGGTCACCGGCCCGAACCGCATCCCCTACCTGCTGACCAACAAGGTCGACCTGCTGGTCGCCTCGCTGGGCATCACCCCGGCGCGCGCCGAACAGGTGCAGTTCTCCGAGCCCTACGCCGCCATCGAGATCGGTCTGGTCGCCCCGGCTAACACCAAGATCAAGGAGGCCGCGGAGCTGTCGGGCAAGCGCATCGGCGTCGCCCGCGCCAGCACCCAGGACAACGCCCTGACCGCCGTCGCCCCGAAGGACGCGCGCATCATGCGCTTCGACGACGACGCCAGCGCCGTTCAGGCCATGCTGTCGGGTCAGGTGGACGCGCTGGGCCTCAGCAACGTGGTCACCAAGGAGATCAAGAAGCTGGCCCCGCAGGCCAACTACGAGATGAAGTTCGTGCTGAACCGTCAGGTCCAGGGCATCGCCATGCGCAAGGGCCAGGACGCCCTGCTGAAGTGGGTCAACGAGTTCATCGAGACCGCGAAGTCGAACGGCGAGCTGAACGAGGTCCACAAGAAGTGGCTGGGCACCGACCTGCCCCCGCTGACCAAGTCGTAACGTCGTAACTCCCTCTCCCCTCCGGGGAGAGGGCTGGGGTGAGGGGGTTGCGCTTTTGCCGGACGGTCCGAGACGCGCATCCCCCTCACCCTCCCCTCTCCCCGGAGGGGAGAGGGTTTAAATAGAGCAGGAGGAGTCCCCCATGGCCTCGGCTTACGATACCACGGACGTCCCCGCGCCGCGGCCGGTCAGCGGCGAGGTCGTCATCCGGATGGCCGGCGTCCAGAAATGGTACGACAGCTTCCATGTGCTGAAGGACATCGAACTGGAGGTCCACAAGGGCGAGCGGATCGTCATCTGCGGCCCCTCGGGCTCCGGCAAGTCCACGCTGATCCGCTGCATCAACCAGCTCGAGAAGCACCAGAAGGGCACGATCACCGTCAACGGCGTCACGATCGACGCCCACCACCGCCACCTCGATCAGGTGCGGCGCGACGTCGGGATGGTGTTCCAGCAGTTCAACCTGTTCCCGCACCTGACCGTGGTCGAGAACTGCATGCTGGCGCCCATGCGGGTGCGTGGCACCTCCAAGCAGGAGGCGCGCGACATCGCCATGAAGTATCTGGCGCGCGTGCGCATCCCGGAGCAGGCGGACAAATATCCCGGCCAGCTCTCCGGCGGGCAGCAGCAGCGCGTCGCCATCGCCCGCTCGCTGTGCATGAACCCCAAGGTCATGCTGTTCGACGAGCCAACCTCGGCGCTCGACCCCGAGATGGTCAAGGAGGTCCTCGACACCATGATCGGGCTGGCCGAGGACGGCATGACCATGCTGTGCGTCACGCACGAGATGGGCTTCGCCAAGTCGGTCGCCGACCGCGTCATCTTCATGGACCGCGGCGAGATCGTCGAGCAGGCCACCCCCGCCGAGTTCTTCACGAACCCGAAGTCCGAGCGGACCCGCAACTTCCTCGGCCAGATCCTTACCCACTGAGCCCACCCCACGAAGGACGCTTTTGATGAAGCCGGAGATCCTCCTCGTCGAATCCATGATGCCGGACATCGAGGCGGCGCTGGACGCGGGCTACACCGTCCACCGCCTCGCCGGGGCGCCCGACCGTGACCAGCTTGTCGCGGAGGTGGGGCCGCGCGTCCGCGCCGTCGTCACCGGCGGCGGCACGGGCGTCAGCAACGCGATCATGGACGCCTGCCCGAACCTGGGGATCGTCGCGATCAACGGCGTCGGCACCGACGCGGTGGACCTGAAGCACGCGGCCGGCCGCGGCGTCCGCGTCACCAACACGCCCGACGTGCTGACCGACGACGTGGCCGACCTCGCCATCGGGCTGATGATCGCCGGATCGCGCCGCATGATGGTCGGCGACCGCTTCGTGCGCGCCGGGCGCTGGCCGGGCGGAGGGCTGCCGCTGGCCCGCAAGGTCACCGGCAAGCGACTGGGCATCCTGGGGCTGGGCCGCATCGGGATGGCCATCGCCCAGCGCGCCGCCGGATTCGGCATGGACATCGCCTACACCAACCGCAAGCCGCGCAGCGACGTGCCCTACCGCTTCGTCGCCTCCCCGGTCGATCTGGCGCGGGAGAGCGACATCCTGATCGTCGCCGCCTCGGCCGGCCCGGACGCCCGCAACATGGTCAACCGCGCGGTGATCGAAGCGCTGGGGCCGGACGGGCTGCTGGTCAACGTCGCCCGCGGCGCCGTGGTGGACGAGCCGGAACTGGTCGCCGCTTTGGCCGACGGGCGTCTCGGCGGGGCCGCGCTGGACGTCTTCGCCAACGAACCGCACGCGCCGGAAGCCCTGTTCGGCCTGGACAACGTCGTCCTGCAGCCGCATCAGGCGAGCGCTACGGTGGAGACGCGCATGGCCATGGGCAATCTGGTGCTGGCGAACCTGTCGGCCTTCTTCGCCGGCCAGCCGCTGCCGACCGCCGTCGTCTGAATGGCGGCGTGAATGACCATCCTCGACGAGCGCGGCGGACCGGCCCGCATCACCCTGACGGAGGTGGCGCACCACGCCGGGGTGTCGCGGTCCACCGTCTCGCTCGTCCTGCGCGGCAGCCCGCTGGTCGCCGCCGAGACGCGGGAGCGCGTGCAGGCCGCCATCGCGGCGTTGGGCTACGTCTACAACCGCGGCGCCGCGACGCTGCGCGCCGCCCGCACCGACACGGTCGGGCTGCTCGTCTGCGAGATCAACAACTCCTTCTACGGCGAACTGACCGCCGGGGTGGACGACGTCCTGGGTGAGCAGGGGGTCGTCGCCTTCCTCGCCAACACCGCGGAATCGGGGGAGCGGCAGGACCGCTACCTCCAGCGCATGCGCGAGCAGAATGTGGACGGGGTGATCATCTGCCCCGCCGCCGGCACCGCGCCGGCCCTGCTGGACCGGCTGCGCCAGTGGCAGCTTCCCGTCGTCCAGGCGCTGCGCTTCATCTCCGCCCGCGAAGGCGATTACGCCGGGGTCGATTATGAGTTCGGGATGGAGATGGTGACCGAGCATCTGCTGCGGCTCGGCCATCGCCGCATCGCCTTCGTCGGCGGCAACCTGTCCCACTCCGCCTTCGCCGGGCGCCGTGTCGGCTTCGCCGCAGCCCTGCGCCGCCACGGCCTGACCCCGGACCTGGTCGTCCGCTGCCCGGCCACCCGCCGCGGCGGGCTGGACGCGGTGGGGCCGCTGATGGACCTTGCCGACCCGCCCACCGCGATGCTTTGTTACAACGATCTGGTTGCTTTCGGCGTGATGCTGGGGCTGGAGGCCCGCGGTCTGCGGGCTGGACGGGACATCGCCGTGACAGGGTTCGACGATATGGCCGAAGCGGCGATGAGCCGCCCCGCCCTGACCACCGTCGCGACCTCCGCCCGCCAGATCGGGCAGGATGCCGCCCGCCTGCTGCTGCGCCGCATCGCCGACCCGCAGGGCGCGCCGGAGCGCGTGATCCTGCCCGCCCGGCTGGTCATCCGCGAGTCCTGTGGCGCCATGAGAGTCCAACTCGACAAGCACCAATAACCAAAGAAAAGCGAAGGCCCGAAGATCATGCCCGATGAGATGAACAACGCCGCATTCAGCGATTCCGTCGACGCTCTGATCCAGGCGCGGAAAAACCGCGACTGGCTGTCTGCCCTGCCGACCCGCCCGACCAGCGAAGCCGAGGCCTACGCCATCCAGGACGCCGTGGCCCGCCGCCTCGGCCCGGTGGTCGCCTGGAAGGTCGGCGCCCGCACGCCGGACACGGAGCCGTTCCGCG
This sequence comes from Azospirillum baldaniorum, assembly GCF_003119195.2. Taxonomy (NCBI): domain Bacteria; kingdom Pseudomonadati; phylum Pseudomonadota; class Alphaproteobacteria; order Rhodospirillales; family Azospirillaceae; genus Azospirillum; species Azospirillum baldaniorum. The sequence continues at coordinate 565,637 of NZ_CP022254.1, forward strand.
CGCCCATCCACGCCGACACGCTGTTCTTCGACACCACGACGCTCCCCGCGGCGGACTATCAGGTCATCGGCATGGAGGCCGAGATCGCCTACAAGTTCGCCAAGGATCTGCCGCCCCGCGCCGAGCCCTACAGCCGCGAAGAGGTCCTCGACGCCGTCGAGTCCGTCCATCCCGCCTTTGAGATCGTCGACACGCGCTTCGCCGGCTTCGGCTCGCAGGACGGGCTCAGCCACATGGCCGACCAGTTCAACCACGGCGCCCTGGTCGTCGGTCCGGCCATCGCTGACTGGCGTTCGCTGGAGCCGCTGAAGGAGCGGGTCGCCCTGGTCGTCGACGGCGAGACGAAGGCCGACACGGTCGCCGGCAACTCGGCGGGCGAGCCGGTGCGGCTCCTGGTGTGGATGGCCAACACCGGCGCGGTCAGCCTGGGCGGCCTGAAGGCCGGCGACGTGGTGACCACCGGGTCGCACGTCGGGACCGTCATGGTCCCGGCGGGCAGCACGTCGGTCGCCGTGTACGGGACGATGGGCACCTACGAGCTGACGGTGAAGTGATCGGACTGCCCTGGCGCCGACCAGGGCAGCTTTTACAACCCTCTCCCCCCTGGGGAGAGGGTGGCCCGGAGGGCCGGTGAGGGGGTTGTGCATGGCGGTACGTCCGGCACACGCGCATCCCCCTCACCCTGACCCTCTCCCCAGAGGGGAGAGGGAACCTGCAATAGGACCGCCCCTCACCCGAACACCGACGCCCCGGCCTCGGCGCTGCCGACTGCCCGGCGGAACACGCCGAACAGCTCCCGCCCGCAGCCGACACCAGCATCCGCCGGCGCGTCCGCCAGCGAGCGCGCGGTCCATTCCGCGTCGTCCACCAACACCTCCAGCGTGCCGCGCTCGGTGTCCAGCCGCAGCACGTCGCCGTCCCGCACCCGCCCCAGCGGCCCGCCCGCCGCGGCTTCCGGCGTGACGTGGATCGCCGCCGGAACCTTGCCCGACGCTCCCGACATCCGCCCGTCCGTGACCAGCGCCACGCGATAGCCGAGATCCTGAAGCACGCCCAGCGGTGGCGTCAGCTTGTGCAGCTCCGGCATGCCGTTGGCCTTCGGCCCCTGGAAGCGCACCACCACCACCACGTCGCGGTGAAGCTCGCCGCGGCGGAAGGCGGCCTGCACCGACTCCTGGTCGGTGAAGACGCGGGCCGGCGCCTCGATCACACGGTGGTCGGGCTTCACGGCGGAGACCTTCACCACCGCGCGCCCCAGCGGCCCGCTCAGCACGCGCAGCCCGCCCTCCGCCGCCATGGGCGACGACACCGGAGCCAGCACGGCGGGGTCGGCGCTCTTGCCGACCGCCGCGCCGCGCACCAAGTCATTCCCCTCCAGCCGCAGCGGGCGGCGGTAGGCGGTGATGCCCTCCTCCTCCCACACGGTGGCGGCGTCGCCATGAAGAAGCCCGGCGTCGGTCAGTTCCCCGATCAGGAAAGCCATGCCGCCCGCCGCCTCGAAATGGTTCACGTCGGCGCTGCCGTTCGGGTAGACGCGGGCGAGCAGCGGCACCACCGCCGACAGTTCGGCGAAATCCTCCCAGGTCAGGGCGACTCCCGCCGCCGCAGCGATGGCCGGCAGATGCAGCGTGTGGTTGGTCGAACCGCCGGTCGCCAGCAGCCCGACCACCGCGTTGACGATGGCGCGCTCGTCGACGATCTCGCCGATGGGCGTGCGCAGGCCGACCACCCGCCGCGCCGCCGCATCGGTCAGCGCGTCGCGCAGCGCCGTGCCGGGGTTGGCGAAGCTCGCCCCCGGCAGATGCAGCCCCATCATCTCGACCAGCATCTGGTTCGAATTGGCGGTGCCGTAGAAGGTGCAGGTGCCCGGCGCGTGATAGGACGCGGACTCCGCCTCCAGCAGCGCGTCCTTGTCCAGCTTGCCCTCCGCGTATTGCTGGCGGATGCGCCCCTTCTCCTTGTTGGGCAGGCCGGAGGGCATCGGCCCGGCGGGCACGAAGACGGTGGGCAGATGGCCGAAGGACAGCGCGCCGATCAGCAGCCCCGGAACGATCTTGTCGCAGACACCGAGGCACAGCACGCCGTCGAAGGTGCCGTGCGAGAGGGCGACCGCCGTCCCCATGGCGATGACCTCGCGCGAGAACAGCGACAGCTCCATCCCCGGCTCGCCCTGGGTGACGCCGTCGCACATGGCCGGCACGCCGCCCGCCACTTGCGCCACGCCGCCCGCCGCGCGCACCGCCGCCTTGAGCCGCTCCGGGTAATCGCCGTAAGGCTGATGGGCGGACAGCATGTCGTTGTAGGAGGTGACGATGCCGATGGCCGGGGTAGAGCCGCCGCGCAGCGCCGCCTTGTCCTCCGCCGCGGTGCAGCCGGCGAAGCCGTGCGCCCGGTTGGCGCAGCCCAGCGCCAGACGCCGCGGCCCCTGCGCCGCCGCGGCCCGCAGCCGCTCCAGATAAGCGGCGCGGGTGGGCTGGCTGCGCTCGCGGATGCGGCGGGTGACGGCGTCGAAGACGGGATGGAGACTCATCATGGCGCGGTCCTTCCAGACGGCGGATTGTTCAGGCGACGGAAGCGATCCGGGCGGACACGCGGGCGGCGATCTCCGCCGGGCTGGAGTCGATGTCGCAGACGATGCCGAGTTCTCCAGACTCAAGCGGCTCCAGAGCGGCGAACTGGCTGTCGAGCAGGGTGGTCGGCATGAAATGGCCGGCGCGCAGGGCCATGCGCGCGTGGATGATGTCCCGGCTGCCGTCAAGATGAACGAACAGGACGCGCGTCCCGCCGGCGCTCAGCCGGTCGCGGTAGCGCCGCTTCAGCGCGGAGCAGGACACGACGATCGGCGCCTTCGCCTCCCGCGCCAGGGCGATGTGGGCGGCGATGGTGTCCAGCCAGCCCCAACGGTCCTCGTCCTGGAGCGGGATGCCGGCGGACATCTTCGCGATGTTCTCCGGCGGGTGGAAGCCGTCGCCCTCCAGAAACTGCCAGCCGAGCCGCCGGGCCAGTTCCTCCCCCACCGAGGTCTTGCCGCAGCCCGCCACGCCCATCACCACGATCGCGTCCACGGCCCCGCTTATGTTAGCGGTAACATCGGGAGACGGAAGAGCGCTCATACCGGTCGGTCCTCGAAACAAAATGGCTGGGGAGAGATGCGCATGTTACCGCTAACAAACGAGGCTTGTAAAGGCCAATCCGCCGCGGGATAATGGCCGCCGGACAACTGGAACGCTGATGACCGCCACCCCCCGCAAACCCCGATCCTCGCGCAGCGGGCGCGCCACCATGGCCGACGTCGCCGCCGCCGCCGGGGTCAGCGCCATGACCGTGTCCCGCGCCCTGCGCCGGCCCGACACGGTCAGCGAGGAGGTGCGCGCCCGCGTCGAGGAGGCGAGCCGCCGCCTGGGCTTCGTGCCCAGCCGCGTGGCCTCGGCGCTGGCCTCGGCGCGGACGATGACGGTGGCGGTGCTGATTCCCTCTCTGACCAACGCCGTCTTCATCGACCTGCTGGCCGGCGTGCAGGAGACGCTGAGCCCGCAAGGCTACCAGCCGCTGGTCGGCATCACCGGCTACGGCCCGGAGGCGGAGGAGCGCGTGCTGCGCACGCAGCTCGCCCACGATCCGGACGGGGTGATCCTGAGCGGGCTCGACCACACGCCGGGCACCTGGGACCTGCTGCGCGGCCTCACGATCCCGGTCGTCCACACCATGGATCTGGCCGCGGAGGTTGAACACAGCGATTGCCCGGTGCAGACGGTCGGCTTCTCGCAGTTCGACGCCGGCTACGCCGTCGGCGCGCATCTGGCCGCGCGGGGGCGGCGGCGGATCGGGTTGATCGCCGGGCAGCTCGACCCGCGGACGCGGCAGCGCTGCGACGGCTGGCGGCAAGCGCTGCGCGACGCCGGACGGCACGACCCCGCCTTGGAGCTGATGGTGCCGGACGCCACCTCGGTCGGGCTGGGCGCGGAGCTGCTGGAACGCACGCTGGCCACCCACCCGGACACCGACGCGCTGTTCCTGTGCAACGACGATCTGGCGCAGGGCGCGCTGTTCCAATGCGCGCGGCTCGGCATTCCGGTGCCGGAGCGGCTGGCCGTCGCCGGCTTCAACGATCTGGCCGGGGCGGCCTGGACCGTCCCGCCGTTGACCACCGTCGCCACCCCCCGCCGCGCCATCGGCGTGGAGGCGGCCCGCCTGCTGATCGCAGGCATGGCGGACCGGACACCGAAAAGCCGGGAAAATCCACGCCGCGTGGATCTGGGCTTTCGCCTGATGGTCCGCGAGACCACTTGAGAGACCGCAACCGACCCCCGCGCCGCGGGGCGTCATCAAAGTGCCACCCCCGCACCGCGGGGGGATCATCAAAGAGAATGTACGGGAGTTCGTTGTGATGGTGCAGGGCAACTCGACCAGGACCGGGGCGGAAACCACCGCCGTCGGCTCGGCCGACATCGCCGTCCTCGGCCTGGGCGTGATGGGGCGCAACCTCGCCGCCAATCTGGCCGACCACGGGGCCGTGGTGGCGGGCTACGACCTGGACGAGGGGCGTCGCGGCGCCTTCGCCGCCCAGGTGGCCAACGCCGTCCCCTGCGCGTCGGTGGAGGAATTGCTGGGCGCGCTCAAGGCGCCGCGGACGATCCTGATGATGGTGCCCGCCGGCGCCCCGGTGGACGAGCTGACGGCCGCCCTGCTGCCCCGCCTGTCGCCGGGCGACGTGCTGATCGACGGCGGCAACTCCCACTTCCGCGACACCAACCGCCGCGCGGCGCTCGCCGCCGCGGCGGGCGTGCGCTTCGTCGGGCTGGGCGTGTCGGGCGGCGAGGAGGGAGCGCGGCGCGGTCCCGCCCTGATGGCCGGCGGCGACGCCGAAGCGCTGGCCCCCGTCGCCCCGCTGCTGGCCGCCATCGCCGCCCGCGCCCCGGACGGCGAGTCCTGCTTCGCCCGCGTCGGGCCGGAGGGGGCGGGCCACTTCGTGAAGATGATCCACAACGGCATCGAATACGCCGACATGCAGCTGATCGCCGAGGCGTATCATCTTCTGCGTGAGATCGGCGGCTGCTCCTACGAGCGTCTGGCGGACATCTTCGCCGACTGGAACAGCGGGGAGCTGGCCTCCTACCTGATGGAGATCACCACCGACATCCTGCGCACCAAGGACGGCGAGAGCGGCGCTCCGATCCTGGAGGTGATCCGCGACGCCGCCGGCCAGAAGGGCACCGGCCATTGGGCGGCGACCACCGCGCTGGAGCTGGGCATGCCCGCCCCGACCATCGCCGAGGCGGTGCACGCCCGCTGCCTGTCCGCCCTGAAGGACGAGCGCGTGCGCGCCGCCGAGGCGCTGGCCATCCCGCACGCTCCCTCCACGGAGGATCTGGTCGCGTCGGTCGGCGACGCGCTGCTCAGCGGACGGATCGCCGTCTACGCCCAGGGCTTCGCGGTGATCGCGGCGGGCAGTCGGCAGTTCGGCTGGGATGTCGATCTGGCGGCGGTGGCGCGCATCTGGCGCGGCGGCTGCATCATCCGCGCCCGCCTGCTCGACCGCATCCTGACCGCGCTGAACCGCGCGCCGGAACTGCCGAACCTGATGCTGGACCCCGACATCGCCGGCCTGATGACCCGCGGCGATGCCGGCTTCCGCCGCGTGGTGGCCGCCGCGACGCTGGCTGCAGTGCCGGTTCCGGCGATGGCTTCGGCCCTGTCCTACTGGGACGGCTACCGCAGCGGCCGGCTGTGGGCCAACATGATCCAGGCCCAGCGCGACTATTTCGGCGCCCACGGCTATGAGCGCACCGACCGTCCGGGCATGGTGCACACGGAGTGGAAGGTGGGGTGACACCCCGCACGGGCCCCCACCCTAACCCTCCCCCGCTGGGCGGGGGAGGGAATTAAGCTCCCTCCCCTGCGATAGCGGGGGAGGGCTGGGGTGGGGGCCCGACTCGCCCACTCACCCCTTCGGAAACACCGGCGCCCGCTTCTCGAAGAAGGCGGTCACGCCCTCCCCGGCCTCGTCGTTGAACAGCGATTCCACGAAGGCGTCGCGCTCGCGGTCGAGTTGGTCGGCCAGCCCGCCATAGGCGACTTCCAGCAGCCCCTTGGCGCGGCCCAGCGCGGCGGTCGGGCCGGCGGCCAGCCGCTCCGCCCAGGCGGTCGCCTCGGCCAGTGCACCGCCCGGGGCGGTCAGCCGGTTGATCATGCCAAGCTGCGCCAGACGCGGCGCCCCGACGCGCCCGCCCTCGAACAGGATCTCCGCGGCGAGCTGCGGCGGCAGCGCGCGGGCCAGCGACGCCGTGCCGCCGCCGTCGGAGGTCAGCGCGACCTTGATGTAGGACAGGGTGAACACCGCGTCCTCCGCCGCGACGATCAGGTCGCAGGCCAGCGCCAGCGGGAAGCCCGCCCCGCCCGCCGGCCCCTCGACCGCGGCGATCACCGGCTTGGGGCAGGCGCGCAGGCTGCGGATCATGGCGTGGAAGCTCTCCACCCCCGCCCGCACCGACTCGCGGTCGCCGCCACGCGCCTCCTTCAGCCATTTCAGATTGCCGCCGGAGCAGAAGGCCCCCTCGGCGCCGGTCAGCACCACCGCCCCGACGCCCGGGTCCGCCGCCGCCGCGTCGAAGGCGGCGCGGGCCGCCTCCATCAACGCCGGGCCGATGGAGTTGCGGGTGGCCGGGTCGTTGATGGTCAGGCGCAGGACACGGCCGTCCTGCGCGATGTCCAAGCCGGTCTTCTTATCGTTCGTGTCGGTCATCGGGGCGTTCCCTCCGGATTTTCACTTCCCGGAGCATACTTGAACATTCCCTCGGCGGACGCCAGCAGCGCGCCATCGTCCTTGCGCCGCACCTCGCCCCGGCAACCGACGATCTTGCGTCCGCCGCCCAGCAGCGTGCCGCGGGCCACCACCGTGCCCTCCGCCACCGCGCCCAGGAAGCTGGAGGACAGCGACAGCGTGACCACCCGCCGCGAATGGCCGGGCACCGTGCAATGGGTCGCCGCGAATCCCATGACGGTGTCGAGCAGGGTCATCAGCGCGCCGCCGTGCAGGACGCCACCCCGGTTGCGGTGCTGAGGAGCGATAGTCAGCTCCACCTCCGCCACGCCGTCCTCCCAGCGCACCAGCGTGTAGCCGAGCAGAGTCTGGAAGCCGGAGGCCGGTTCCCCCTTCATCAAGTCGTCCATAAAAGCGCTCTCCAACCCGTCTTCTTGGTTCTGAGGCGCCAGTGTCGCACAGAATCATCGCACAGATGGGCGTGTCAGTGCCGCCGCGCCGCCTTCAAAAAGCGCTCGCGGTCGCTGGAGCCGACGCGCATGTCGAAGACGTCGCCCTCCCGCTCCATGGTCAGCGGCACGTCGACCCCGGCCGGGCCGAGATTCCACAGGGCGCGGTAGAAGTCGGCCAGCGAGCCCACCGGCTGCCCGGCCACCGCGCGCACCACGTCGCCGGCCCGCAGTTCCGCCCGCTGCGCCGGCCCGTCGCCGGCCAGACCGACCAGCACCACCCGCTCCCGCTCGTCCTGCGTGGCGTAGAGGCCGAGCCAGGGGCGCGGCGGGTCGCTGACCTTCCCGCGGGTCATCAGATCGTCGAGGATCGGCTTCAGCAGGTCGATCGGCACGTTCATGTTCAGCGGCAGGACACGCTCCTCCGGCGCCCGGTACTGGAGCTGGAGCGAGCCGATGCCCAGCAACTCGCCCCCCGCCCCCAGCATCGCCGTGCCGCCCCAGTTGGGATGGGCCGGCAGGGTGAACAGGGCGTCGTCGATCATGTATTCCCAGTAGCCGGCGAACTCCTGGCGGGCGACCACCCGCGCGGTGATGGACCGCTCGCGCCCTCCGGCCCCGGCCACCACCACCGGGTCGCCCAACTGCACATGGCGCGACGAGCCGAGCATCAGCGCCGGCACGCCCAGCGGCGACAGCGCCTGCACCAGCCCGAATCCGCTGGTGTGGTCGTAGGCGACGACATGGGCCTGCACCGCCCGCCCGTCGTTGGTGGTCAGCCAGACTTCCTCGGCCTCCGCGATCAGATAGCCGATGGTCAGGACCAGCCCGTCCTCGCGGATGACGGCGCCCTGCCCGGCGCGCTCCGTGCCCAGAACGCCGGCGGTGTAGGCGTCTTCAGGAACGCTGGCCCGCAGCCCGACCACGGCGGACAGCGCCCGGTCCAGATCATAGGCCAGATCATCCGGGTCGGGCTGGTATTGCGGCGGAATCCGCCAGTCGTCGGACGGGTTCATCGGCGGCTCCTTTGCGCAGGGGACGGTGTGATCCTCTCCCCTTTCGGCGTGATTCTCTATGACGTTATTTGGGCTCCGTGGCCTTATTTGGGAAGTCGAACGCGCCTGCTAAGCCCGGCGTTCCTACCCCCCTCCTCCGCGCGTGAAACCAGCGAGCCGCAGCGATGTTGTTCGGGATCGCTTCACCATGGCGACCAACCGAGGGAGGACATGATGGGCCTGTTCGATTTCTTCCGCCGCGATCACGGCGAAAAGGTCGGTGCCGCGGACAACCCGACCGCCGACGAACTGAAATCCCACCTGACGCAGGTCGGCCTGCCGACCAACGGGCTGGACATCCAGGTCGCCGACGACACGGTGACCGTGCGCGGCAGCGCCGCCTCGCAGGAGGAGAAGGAGAAGATCGCGGTGGCGCTCGGCAACGTGAAGGGCGTGTCGCGGGTCGACGACCAGACCGCCGTCATCGCCAAGGACCAGAGCGCCGGCGGCCCGGACCAGCCGACCGTGCCGCCGACCGAGCAGCCGGCCAGCCAGACGCAGTTCCACACGGTGGAGAAGGGCGACACCCTGTCCGCCATCGCCAAGAAGGTCTATGGCGACCCCAACCGCTACAACGCCATCTTCGAGGCGAACAAGCCGATGCTGAAGGACCCGAACAAGATCTATCCCGGTCAGGTTCTGCGCATCCCGCCGCAGTAAGGGCACGCCATTCCGCGGCTGGAGGCTCCCGCCGCGGAATCGGTCCGCAAAGGTGCAGATCGCGCCGGACTCTCCCGTCATTCCGACCGATCTCGAATTGCTCCGCCCAAGCCGCTCCGGCAGGCTCCCCGCCACGAACCGGCAAGGAGGAGCAGGCCATGAAGATCATCGGATACCCGGACGACCTCATTCCGCGGGTGGCGTCGGCCAGCCTGGGGACGTACCGGACCCGGCAGGAATGCGCGGATCTGCTGGCCGGGATGGCCGACGCGGAGAAGGCGTTCGGCTCGATCACGTGGCACAAGGTGATGCTGCTCGCCCTCACCAAGCCGGAGCCGTTGGACGAGGACACCATCCACGTCTACGAGAGCGAGGTGGACAACGCCATCGCCCGCGTGTTCCGCAAGATGAAGATGCTCAACACGCTGGCCGCCGCGGCCTCCAAGGATCTCGGCGCCCTGGCGAAGGCGAACCCGAAGGACGCGGTGGCGAAGAAGGCCCTTGCCGCCACCAAGGCGGTGCCGGGCGTCACAGCCAAGCTGGTGAAGGTCCTTGAGGATGCCATCGACAAGGACCGCAAGGACATCAAGGCCCGCTTGGCGAAGGATGAGGCGGCCCATGAAAAGCAGCGCAAGGCGGCCGAAAAGGCGGCGCAGCAAAACAACGGCGGCCAGTTCGTGAACCCCTTCCAGGGCAAGAGCCTCGCGGACATCCTGAAGAGCAGCAAACTGACGCTGCTGCTGCACGCCTGCGCCGAGAAGGAACACAACGGCGAGAACATCGAATTCCTGTCGATCACGCGCAAGGGCGTCGACCAGCGGGGGGCGCTGAAGCTCTACAACCTGTTCATCGACCCGAACGGCGCGAAGAGCCTGAACATCACGGCCCAGCAACGCAACGATTTCTCCAACGGGATCGGCACGGGCACCTATGTGGCGGCCCTGAAGGACATTCGGGAGCATGTCGAGCTGGTCGTCAGCCGGGACACCCTGAAGCGCGCCCAGGAACTCGGCGAACCCGCCCTGCGCAAGCTCGGTTACAAGTGACCCTCAAACAGCATTGGGCCGCCAGCGGGTCAGGCGCGCCGCCAGCCGGTCGAAGCCGGCGTCCAGCACCACCGCCAGGGCGGCCACGATCACTGCCCCCTGGATGACGTAGGCGGGGTTGGAGCCGTTCAGCCCGACGATGATCGGCAGGCCGAGCGTCTTCGCCCCGACCGTGGAGGCGATGGCCGCCGTGCCGAGGTTGACGACCGCCGCCGTCCGCACCCCGGCCAGGATCACCGGGGCGGCCAGCGGCAGCTCCACCCGCCACAGCATGGCACCCGGCCCCATGCCCATGCCGCGCGCCGCCTCGCGCACCGGCTCCGGCACCGACTCCAGGCCGGCCACGGTGTTCTCCACGATGGGCAGAAGCCCGTAGAGCGTCAGGGCGATCAGCGCCGGGGCCGGGCCGAAGCCGAGGACGGGGACGGAGACGGCCAGCACCGCCACCGGCGGGAAAGTCTGGCCCATCGCCGCCACCGCGTCGAGGATGCCGCGGAACTCCCGTCCGAAGGGCCGGGTCACCGCGATGCCCGCCGCCCCGCCGAGCAGAACCGCGATCAGGCTCGCCCCGCCGGCCAGCGCCAGATGGTCCAGCGTCAGGGCCAGGAAGCCGTCCGCCTCGTACAAGGGCCGGTCGAGCGCCGGGAAGGCGGCGGCGAACAGCGGCTTCAGCGCCGGCATCCCCAGCACCAGCGCCACCAGGACGAGCAGGCCCAGGACCAGCTGGTCGGTCAACAGGCTCCGCAGGCGGCTCACGGCCGGCCCGGCCCGCGCAGCAGGTCGGCGAGATGGAGCGTGCCCGCCAAGCGTCCCTGCCCGTCCGCCACGGGAAGCCGGTCGGTGCCGCGCGCCACCATCGCGGCCAGCGCCTGACGCAGCGACGCCCCCGCCGCCAGGGGATCGCCGGGCGCCGTTTCGCCGGGGCGCAACCGCTCCGCCACCGTTTCCACAGCCAGCCGCTTCAGCCCCCACTCCTCGCGCCCCACCAGATCGCGCACCCGGTCGTCAGCGGGGTCGGTCAGGATGTCGAGCGGCGTGCCGCTCTGCACCAGCCGCCCACGGTCCAGCACGGCGATCCGGCTGGCCAGCGCCAGCGCCTCGTCCATGTCGTGGGTGACGAAGACGATGGTGGTCCCGGTCGCCTTGTGGATCGCCGCCATCTCCGCCTGCAAGGCGCCGCGGGTGATCGGGTCGAGCGCGCTGAACGGCTCGTCCATCAGCAGGATGTGCGGCTCCGCCGCCAGCGCGCGGGCGACGCCGACGCGCTGCTGCTGGCCGCCGGACAGTTCGTGCGGGTAGGCGCCGCGGTAGCGCTCCGGGTCGAGATTCAGCAGGGCGAGCAGCTCCGTCACCCGGTCGCGCACCCGCGCCCTGGGCCAGCCGAGCAGATCCGGCACGGCGGCGATGTTGCGCTCCACCGTCCAGTGCGGAAACAGCCCGACGCTCTGGATCACGTAGCCCATGCGGCGGCGCAGCGTTTCCGGCTTCAGGCGGGCGATGTCCTCCCCCTCCACCCTGATGGTCCCGGCCTCCGGCGCGATCAGCCGGTTCATCATCCGCAAAACCGTGGACTTGCCGGAGCCGGACGGCCCGATGAGCACGCGGAACTCCCCGGCCGCCACGGTGAGGGACAGGTCGTCCACGGCGGTCCAGGCGCCGAACCGCTTGGTCACTCCCTCGAAGGCGATCACGCCGCCGTCCTCCCGAGTTGCGCCAACGCCAGCGCCGAGGCCAGCTTCAGCGCCGCGTCGGCGGCTACGGCCAGCAGGATCACCGGCACCGCCCCGAGCAGCACGAGGTCCAGCGCGTTGGCGAACAGACCCTGGAACATGATCGCCCCCAGCCCGCCGGCGCCGATCAGCGCCGCCACCGCGGCCAGCCCGACCGCCTGGACCAGCGTGATGCGCAGCCCGGCCAGGAACACCGGCAGGGCCAACGGCGCCTCGACCCGCCAGAAGATCTGGCGCGGTGTCATGCCGATGCCGCGCGCAGCCTCCCGCACCGGCTCCGGCACGCCGGCCAGCCCGGCGGCGGTGTTGCGCGCGATGGGCAGCAGCGAATAGAGCGTCAGCGCGATCACCGCCGGCACCGGCCCGACTCCGCCGATGCCCAGTCCCGGAAAGGCCGCGGCCAGCGCCGACAGCGGGGCCAGCAGCAGCCCGAACAGGGCGATGGATGGGATCGTCTGCACGACGTTCAGCACCGGGAAGACCAGCCGCCCCACGGCGGCGGAACGCTGCGCGGCGATGCCGAGCGGCACGCCGATCAGCAGGGTCGGCACCAAGGCCGCCGCGACCAGGGCGGCGTGGCGCAGCACGGCCCCGGCGAAGACATCCCTCTGGTTGGCGTATTCCTTCATGATCGACAACTGGTCGAGGTGCCCGGCGGCGAACTGCCCACCGATCAGCGCCGCCGCCAGAGCGCCCACGGCGACCCGCCCGGCGGGACCCAGCTCCAGCCGCCGCACCCCGTCGAGCACGGCGAGAAACGCCGCCGCCTCCATCACCCAGAAGCCCGCCCCGAGGGAGGTCCGCGCCGCCGGACTGGCCGTCGCGGCGAGCAAGGCGGCGTGTTGCCCGGCCAGCCAGACCAGCCCCGCCGCCGTCAGCACGCCCGCTCCGACATACAGGGCATTCACCGCCCGGCCCGGCCGCAGGAACGGCACGGCCAACAGCAGGGCGACCGGCAGCAGCGCCGCCGCGCTCCCCCCGGCGCCCGCCACCGCGCTCAGCGCGATGGACTTCCCCGACAGCAGCCGGTTGGGCGCGAAGCCAAGGAACGGCAGAGCCAGCGCCGCCGCCACGGTCATGGCGGCGAGCAGCAGGGCGACGCGGTTGTGGATCGGACGGACGCGGGTCATCCCGTCGGTTCAGGCCGTCAGTTCAGGAAGCCCTTCGACTTCAGGTAGGTCGTGGCGACCGTCCGCGGGTCCTGTCCCTCCACGGAAATCTTGGCGTTCAGCCCGCGCAGGGTCTCGGTGTCCAGGGACTTGAAGACCGGGTCCAGCAGGTCGCGGATCTTGGGATGGGCATCCAGCACGCCGTCGCGGATGGTCGGGGCCGGGGCGTAGACCATCTGCGCGCTCTTGGTGTCCTTCATGACCACGAGGTCCAGCGCGGCGATGGCGCCGTCCGTGCCGTAGACCATGGCGGTGTTGACTCCGGACGTGCCTTCCGCCGCCGCGCGGATGGTCGCCGCCGTGTCGCCGCCGGCCAGCACCAGGATCTGGTCGGGCTTCAGCGTGAAGCCGTAGGATTTTTGGAAGGAGGGCAGCGCCGCCGGGCTTTCCACGAACTCCGCCGAGGCGGCGAGCTTCGCCGTGCCGCCGGCACCGACCCAGCGGGAGAAATCCTCCATGGTGGCGAGGTTGTTGGGCGCCGCCACGTCACGGCGCAGCGCGATGGCCCAGGTGTTGTTCGCCGGGGCCGGGGTCAGCCAGACGATGTTGTTCTTGTCGCGGTCGAGCTGCTTCACCGTCTCGTAGCCGGCGGCGGCGTTCTTCCAGGCTGGATCGCTGTCGATGTTGAAGAAGAAGGCGCCGTTGCCGGTGTATTCCGGATAGACGTCGATCTCGCCAGCCAGCAGGGCGCCGCGCACGATGCGGGTGGGGCCGAGCTGGATCTTGTTCTCCACCGGAATGCCGTTGGCCTCCAGCACCTGCAGGATCATGGTGCCGAGCAGGCCGCTTTCGGCGTCCAGCTTCGATCCGACACGGACCTTGTCCGCCGCAGCGGCGCTCCCCGCCGTCAGCAGCGCACCCAGCGCCAGGGCGGCCACCGCCCGAACCACACGCCGCATCGCCCGCATCCTCCCAACCATCGTCCAATCTGTCCGTCCGCCAAGCATGGGGAAGCCGGGCCGCCGCGGCAACCCACCCTTTCCGCCTGTGCGGCCCTCCATTTTGGAGAAGGGGGTCACGCCGTGACGTGGTCCTCCGCGTCGCGCGCCGCCCGCGCCCCGGCGCCGTCCACCCAGCCGCCCAGCTCGCGCTCCACGAGGTCGGCCAGGAAGATGACGTGGTCGGGATGGTCGTTCAGGCAGGGGATGTAGGTGAAGCGCTCGCCACCGGCCGCCATGAAGGCGTCCTTCACCTGGAACTGGATCTCTTCCAGCGTCTCCACGCAGTCGGCGGAGAAGCCCGGCGCGATCACTGCGATCTTGGTCTTGCCGGCGCGGGCCAGCTCCTCGACCGTCTTGTCGGTGTAGGGCTTCAGCCATTCCGCCTTGCCGAAGCGCGACTGGAAGCTGTACTGCACCCGCCCCGGCTCCCAGCCCAGCCGCTCGGCCAGCAGGCGCGCGGTCTTCACGCAGAAGCAGTGGTAGGGATCGCCGCGGTCGAGATAGACCTTCGGCAGGCCGTGGAAGCTCGCCAGCAGGACGTCCGGCGTGTGGTCCAGCGCCGCGATGTGCCGCACCACCGAGCGGGCCAGCGCCTCGATGTAGCCCGGCTCGTCGTGGTAGGCGGGGACGGTGCGCACCGCCGGCTGCCAGCGCATGGTCATCAGCTGGCGGAAGGCCTGATCGTTGGCCGTGGCCGTCGTGGTCGCCGAATATTGCGGGTAAAGCGGGAACAGCAGGATGCGGTCGCAGCCCTGCTCCTTCAGCCGCTGGATCGCCGGGCCGACCGCCGGCTGGCCGTAGCGCATGGCCCAGTCCACCACCACGCTGTCGCCGTGCCGCGCCGCCAGCGCCGCCGCGACGCCCTCCGCCTGGGCGCGGGTGACGGTCTTCAGCGGGCTTTCGTTGCGCTCCTCGTTCCAGATGCTTTTGTAGGCATGGCCGCTCTTGCCCGGACGCACGGTCAGGATGATGCCGTTCAGCACCGGCCACCACACCGCCTTCGGCACCTCGATCACGCGGGGGTCCGACAGGAACTCCTTCAGATAGCGGCGCATCGACCAATAGTCGGTCGCCTCCGGCGTTCCGAGATTCATCAGAAGCACACCGACGCGGCGCGCGGAAACCGGCGGATGGTCGGCGGGCTTGGAAATGGGCTGCATGATGTCGGTCACCTCCATGTCGCGGCGGGCAGCATAATAGCGAGCCGAACCCATCGGAAGCAGCCCTTTGTCCCTATGCGGTCGATAGGGCCGGGCTATCCTCCGGCCGTTCGGACAGGCTCTTACGTGCGTTCGGCGAAAACGGATTTCAGATCGACCGCGCCGTCCGACCGCGCGTCGAGGTCGAGCTGCCGCTCCACCTCGTCGAGATGCTCCATCATCAGCCGCATCGCCGCACCGGGCGGGCCGGACTCCAGCGCCTCGACGAAGCGCCGGTGCTCGGTGGCGGAACAGGAGTGCGAGGACCGCCGCTCGAACGCCGCGATGGCGAGGCTGGAGCGGTCGATCAGGTCGGCCAGGATGCCGGCCAGCGTGGCGTTCCCGGCGAAGTCGGCGAGCAGTTGATGGAACTGACCCGACAGGCGGATCAGCGCCATGCGGTCGCCGGCGCGGTCGGCCTCCTCCTCCCGCGCCAGATGGGCGCGCAGCTTCGCCGACGTCTCGTCCGGCAGGGGACGGTGGATGCGCTCCAGCGCCTCCACCACGGCGCGCTCGATCACCCGCCGGGCCTCGAACACCTCGCGCGCCTCCCGCGCGGTGGGCTTGGCGACGAAGGCACCGCGGTTGGGGATCAGCGTCACGACGCGCCGCTGCGCCAGCAGCAGCAGCACCTTGCGCACACGCTCGCGGCTGACGCCGAACACCTCGGCCAAACTCTCCTCCGCCAGCTTGGTGCCGGGCGGCAGCCGGCGGTCGGCGATGGCCTCGCCGATGCTGCGGACGATGCGGGCCTCCGCCCCCTCCCCCCGCCCGCGGACGGCGCGGCGGGGGGCGCTCAGGACAGTTTTCATGATGGCACGGGCGCTGTTCAATTCGTTGCCGCGGATTGTGCACAAAACGGACCAGCGGACAAACGCGGTCGCCGCGCCCTGCCCATGCATCGGGCACAGCTCACCCATGCACAATTTCGCGCCATAGCGCTGAAATCCTGATCATTCGCCGATTTTCGCCGCCGGAAAGCCGCGGAATTCCGCCATTCACACGCTGGCATGGAACTTGCGGACATATTCGACAGCCGCAGCGGGACCTGCGGATTGTGCACAAAATCGGAGAGGGCTATGACCGCCAGAACGACCGCAGCCGGATCGCCCGCCACCGGATCAACCGTCGAACTGGTGAAGCTGCGCAAGTTCTACGGCTCCACCGTCGCGGTGGACGGCATCGATCTGCGCATCGCCGCCGGGGCCTATTGCTGCCTGCTCGGCCCCAGCGGCTGCGGCAAGACCTCCACGCTGCGCATGATCGCCGGGCACGAGGACATCTCCGACGGCGACCTGCTGATCGGCGACACGGTGGTGAACGGGGAGCCGCCGGCCCGCCGCGGCACCGCCATGATGTTCCAGAGCTACGCCCTGTTCCCGCACCTGGACTGCACCGACAACGTCGCCTTCAGCCTGAAGATGAAGGGTGTCGCGAAGGAGGAGCGGCGCCGCCGCGCGCGGGAGATGCTGGACCTCGTCCACATGTCCCAATACGCGGACCGGCTGCCCGCCCAGCTCTCCGGCGGGCAGCAGCAGCGCGTGGCTCTGGCCCGCGCGCTGATCACCCGGCCGGGCGTGCTTCTGCTCGACGAGCCGCTGTCGGCGCTCGACCCCTTCCTGCGCATCCGCATGCGCGAGGAGCTGAAGCGTCTGCACACCGAGCTTGGCATCACCTTCGTCCACGTCACCCACAGCCAGACCGAGGCGATGGCGCTGGCCGACCTCGTGGTGGTGATGAACCAAGGCCGGATCGAGCAGGCCGGCCCGCCGCGCGAGGTCTTCAACCAGCCGCGCACCGCCTTCGTCGCCCGCTTCATCGGCGGCCACAACGTGGTGGAGGACGCCGCCGGCCGCCGGGCCGTGCGGGCCGACCGCATCCTGCTCGGCCGGCCGGCCAGTGCCGATCACGGCACCGACCACCAGCTCGAAGGCACCGTCCGCGCGCTGGAGTATCACGGCGCGTCGGTCCACCTGACGCTCGACGTGCCGGGTGCGGAGGACTTCGCCGTGGTGCTGGACGAATCCCGTTTCTACGACGCCCCGCTTGCCATCGGCGACCGCGTGACCGCGGGCTGGAAGGCGCGCGACGTCCACCCCCTGGTTGCCTGATTTTCCCGACCCAATCCCCAGTTCCAATCCCCAAAGAACCGACCATACTGGAGGCACAGAGCATGACCGAGACGCGCACCGGCTCGCCCCTTTCCGCCGGGACCACCACGGGCGAGACCACCACGGGCGTCAGCCGCCGCACGCTGCTGAAGGGCACCGCCGCCGCCGCGGGTGTCGCCATCGGGTCGGGGGCGATCACCGGCTTCCCCACCATCTGGGCGCAGAACATCAAGAACGTCACGCTGCGCCAGTTCGGCACCGGCGTGTCGAACCTGAACGCCGTCGCCGACAAGGTGAAGGAGGACCTGGGCTTCACACTGCAGATGACCGCGCTCGACAGTGACGCGGTAGCCCAGCGCGCGGTGACCCAGCCGAAGTCCTACGACATCGCCGACATCGAATACTGGATCTGCAAAAAGGTCTTCCCGGCCGGCGTGATGCAGCCGATGGACGTTTCCAAGATCAAGAACTTCGACAAGATCGTCCCGATCTTCGTCAACGGCAAGCTGACCCCGGAGAGCGCCGTCGCCCAGGGCACCGCCCCGCACACCGTCGGCTTCGTCGAAGGCAAGGACAGCATCAAGTTCGCCAAGTCGGCCACCCAGTGGATGACGCTGATCCCGACCATCTACAACGCCGACACGCTGGGCATCCGCCCCGATCTGGTCGGCCGCCCGATCACCAGCTGGACGGACCTGCTCGACCCGGCCTTCAAGGGCAAGGCGTCGATCCTGAACATCCCCTCCATCGGCATCATGGACGCCGCCATGGTCTGCGAGGCCATGGGCGAGGTGAAGTACGGCGACAAGGGCAACATGACCAAGGAGGAGATCGACAAGACCCTCAAGATCATGACCGACGCCAAGAAGGCCGGCCAGTTCCGCGCCTTCTGGAAGACCTTCGACGAGAGCGTCAACCTGATGTCGTCGGGCGAGGTCATCATCCAGTCGATGTGGTCGCCGGCCGTGGCCGCCGTGCGTGCCAAGGGCATCCAGTGCGTCTACCAGCCGCTGAAGGAAGGCTACCGTGCCTGGGGCGGCGGCCTCGGCATCGCCAAGCATCTGAGCGGGTTGGAGCTGGAAGCCGCCTATGAATACATCAACTGGTACCTGTCGGGCTGGGTCGGCGCCTATCTGAACCGCCAGGGCTATTACTCCGCCGTGCTCGACACCGCGAAGGAGCACATGTCGCCGGACGAGTGGGCCTTCTGGATGGAGGGCCAGCCGGCCAAGACCGACATCCTCAGCCCCGAAGGCAAGGTGATGGAGAAGGCCGGTGCCGTGCGCGACGGCGGGTCGTTCCAGGACCGCATGGGCCGCGTCGCCTGCTGGAACGCGGTGATGGACGAGGACCGCTACATGGTCCGCAAGTGGAACGAGTTCGTCGCGGCGTAACCTCGGCCCGCTTGCCCCCACCCTCCCGCTTCGCGGGTCCCTCCCTCCCCCGCTCTCGCAGGGGAGGGAGCATCAAATTCCCTCCCCCGCCCAGCGGGGGAGGGTCAGGGTGGGGGCAAGACTCTCCCATACCACGCACTCCCCCACGGCACCGGACCCCTCCGCCATGACCGTCTCCGCCGTCCCATCCGAAGCGTCCAGCGCGTCCGCGGCTCCGCGGGGCGGCGGGGTGCGCCGTTCCATGCTGCGCCGGGTCGCACCCTATCTCCAGGCCGGGCCGCTGGCGCTGACGCTGCTGGTCTTCCTGCTGATCCCCATCCTGACCATCGTCGCGGTCAGCTTCTGGGACTACGACAGCATCCGCATCTACCCGGACTTCGTGCTGACCAATTACGAGGAGCTGCTGACCTCGCCGGTCACCTGGAAGACCTACCTGAACACGGTGAAGTTCGCGGCGCTGACCTGGGTCATCACGCTGCTGATCGGATTCACGGTCGCCTATTTCCTGGCCTTCCACGTCCAGTCCACGACATGGCAGATGGTGCTGTTCCTGGTCTGCACGATCCCCTTCTGGACCTCCAACATCATCCGCATGATCTCGTGGATTCCCTTCCTCGGGCGCAACGGGCTGCTGAATTCCGGGCTGATCTCCGCCGGGCTGATCGACCAGCCGCTGGAGTTCCTGCTGTTCTCGGACTTCGCGGTGGTGCTGGCCTTCGTGCACCTCTACGCGCTGTTCATGGTGGTGCCGATCTTCAATTCGATGATGCGCATCGACCGCGCCCTGGTCGAGGCGGCGCGCGACGGCGGCGCCAGCGCGGCGCAGGTGGTGTGGAACGTCATCCTGCCGCTGGCCAAGCCGGGCATCGCCATCGGCTCCATCTTCGTGGTCACGCTGGTGATGGGCGACTTCATCACCGTCCGGCTGATGAGCGGCGGGCAGAGCGCCTCCATCGGGCTGATGATCGCCAACGAGATTTCGCTGCTCCAATACCCCGCCGCCGCGGCGAACGCGGTCGTGCTGCTGGCCGTCGTCCTCATCATGGTCGTGGCGATGCTGCGCATCGTCGACATCCGCAAGGAGCTGTAAGCGATGACCGGCACCGGCACCCGGCGCGGCCTGTCCTTCTACCTGCTCGCCGCCTTCTTTGGGCTGTTCGTCCTGTTCCTCTACGGGCCGATCGCCACCATCACCATCCTGTCCTTCCAGGGGCCGGATGGTGGGTTGACCTTCCCGATGAACGGCGTCTCCCTCCACTGGTTCAAGAACCTGTTCGAGCAGCAGGCGGTCGGCGACTTCGGCGGCTCCTTCCGCCGCTCCATCGCGCTGGGGCTGACGGTGATGGTGCTGACGGTGCTGTTCTCGCTGCTCGCCGGCTTCGCCTTCCGCCGCCGCTTCCTGGGCAGCGGGGCGCTGTTCTATCTGGCGGTGGCGAGCCTGATCGTGCCGTCGATCCTGGTCAGCCTGGGCATCGGCCTGCTCTTCAACATCCTGGGGATCGAGCCGACCTGGTACGGATCGGCGCTCGGCGCGCATCTCACCTGGACTCTGCCCTTCGGCCTGCTGATCGTCTTCGCCATCTTCAACCGCTTCAACCCGGCCTACGAGGAGGCGGCGCGCGACCTCGGCGCCACGCCCTGGCAAACGGTGCGCCATGTGGTGCTGCCGATCCTGCTGCCCAGCCTGATCGGCGTCGGGCTGTTCGGCTTCACCCTGTCCTACGACGAGTTCGCGCGCACGCTGATGACCGCGGGGTCCTTCAACACCCTGCCGCTGGAGATCTACGGCATGACCACCAACGTCACGACGCCGGTGCTCTACGCGCTGGGCACGCTGACGACGCTGTTCTCCTTCACGGTGATCGGCCTGTTCCTCGCCGGGGTGATGATCCTGCGCCGCCACCGGCTGCGGCGGACCGGCGCGGTCGTTTGAAAAGCAGAGAACCAACCATGCGCATCCTGGTCGTCAACCCGAACACCACCGCCTCTATGACCGAGAAGGCCGGGGCCGCTGCCCGCGCCGTCGCGGCGCCGGGAACGGAGATCATCGCCGCCAACCCCGCCATGGGCCCCGCCAGCATCGAGGGCTATTACGATGAGGCGTTGGCCGTCCCCGGCCTGCTGGAGGTGATCGCCGCCCACGGCCGCGCCGCGCCGGGCATCGACGGCGTCGTGATCGCCTGCTTCGACGACGTCGGGCTGGACGCCGCGCGCTGCCTGTCCGCCGTCCCGGTGGTCGGCATCTGCGAGGCGGCGATGAAGACCGCCACCCTGCTCGGCGGGCGGTTCAGCGTGGTCACCACCATGCCGCGCTCCATCCCGGCGCTGGAGCATCTGGCGGAGCGCTACGGCGTGGCCGGGCGCTGCCGGGTGCGCGCCGCCGGCGTGCCGGTGCTGGCGCTGGAGGACCCGACGTCGGGCGCCGTGGAGCGGGTGCGCGACACCATCCGCCAAGCCATCGCGGAGGACGGCGCGGAGAGCGTCGTTCTGGGCTGCGCCGGCATGGCCGATCTGGCGCGCGCCCTGACCGCGGAGATGGGCGTGCCGGTGGTGGACGGCGTGACGGCGGCGGTGAAGCTGGTGGAGGGGCTGGCCGTGCTGGGCTTGCGCACCGGCAAGACCGGCGGTTACGCTTTCCCCCTGCCCAAACCCTACGCCGGGGACATGGCGCGCTTCGCCCCCGCCCCGCAGCCCTGAACCGGAGGGACGCCATGGAAGGCTACCGCGTGCGCGTGATGAGCCGGGCCGAGTTGGATCTGGCCGTGGACTGGGCGCGGGCGGAGGGCTGGAATCCCGGCCTGCACGACGCCGGGGCCTTCCACGCCGTGGACCCCGAAGGCTTCCTGATCGGGGAGTTGGACGGCGAGCCGGCGGCCTGCATCTCCGTCGTCCGCTATCCTGAGAACTTCGGCTTCCTCGGCTTCTACATCGTGCGGCCCGGGATGCGCGGGCGCGGCCTCGGCTGGGATCTCTGGCAAGCCGGGCTGAGGCATTTGGAGGGCTGCACCATCGGACTGGACGGGGTGGTGGCGCAGCAGGACAATTACCGCAAGTCCGGCTTCGCGCTGGCCCACCGCAACATCCGCTACGGCGGCGCGCCGCCCGCCGGGACCTCCTCCGCCGCGGCGTTGGTGGACGCGCGGGCGGTGCCCTTCGACCGGCTGCTGGACTGGGACCGCGCGCTGTTCCCGGCGCCGCGCGCCGGCTTCCTGTCCAACTGGATCACGCTGCCCGGCGCCTCCGCGTTGGCCGCCGTGATCGACGGGGCGTTGCGCGGCTTCGGGGTGATCCGCCCCTGCCACACCGGCAGCAAGATCGGCCCGCTCTACGCCGCCGACCGCGGCACGGCGCGTGATCTGGCATTGGCGCTGGCCGCCACGGCGGGCGATGGTCCGATTTTCCTCGACGCACCGGAGGTCAACCGCGATGCCGTCCTGCTGGCGGAGGAGTTGGGCCTGAGCCCGCAATTCGAAACCGCCCGCATGTATCTCGGGCCCGCCCCGGCCATCGACACCGCGCGCCTGTTCGGCGTGACGACCTTCGAACTGGGCTGAAGACGGGCAAGCGTTACCGTAACAGTCCGTTACCAAACAGGGGGCCGCCGGACACACGCCGGCAACAGGGCGCGCGCAGCATCGGGACATCGGGATCACGATCCCGGCCTGATGAAAAGAGGGACACCCCATGTCGCGCATCCTGATCGCCGCCATGACCACCGCCCTGACCGCCGCCACTGTGCTGGTCGGACTGGGCACCCAGGACGCCTCCGCCGCCGGCTGGGGACCGGATCGTCACGAACCGCCGCGGATGGAACGTGACCATCGCGGTCCCGACTCTCATCGCCCGCCGCCGCCGGTCCACCGTGCGGCACGATACTGGAAACCCGGCGACCGCCTGCCCACCGCCTACGCGTCGCGGCGCTACGTCATCGCCACGCCGGTCGCTTATCACCTGAACCGGCCGCCGCGCGGCCATCACTGGGTCCGCGCCGGGTCGGACGCCGTTCTGGTGGCGTCCCGCTCGGGAATCATGGTCCGGATCGTCCCCGGCCTGTTCCGCTGAGACCATCGCCTTCCCTCATGGACGTGACATGGCCGGGCGGTCTACTCTCCCCCGAGTTGCACCGCCCTTTCCCGCGATGCCCGCTTCTCAAGATGGACGCTCCATGACGGACAGCCGCAGCCCCCGGCCCTCGCTCACCGATGCCCTGACCCTGCACAACGACGGCCGCGGCGACGAGGCGGAGCGGACGTACCGCCAGATCCTGAAGCGTGAGCCGCGAAACGCCGACGCCTGGCATCTGCTGGGCGTGCTGCAGTCCGAACGGGGGGATCACGACGCCGGCATCGCCAGCATCCGCACCGCCCTGTCCATCCGGGAAGCGCTGGAGTACCATCTGAATCTCGCTTCCGCCCTGCTGGATTCGGGCCGTGTGGACGAGGCCCTGGGCGCCCTGATGGCGGCGCTGCGCCTCGAACCGGACCGGGCGGACATCCATTTCCGACTGGGCAACCTGTTTCGCCTTCAGCGGCGGCCCAACGAAAGCGTCGCCGCCTACCGCCAGGCCATCGCGCTCCAGCCCGGCTTCGTGGAGGCGCTGAACAACCTCGGCTCCCTGTTCCTTGAGGTCGGGCAGACCGACGCCGCCGTCGCCGCCTTCACCGACGCCATCCAGGCGGCGCCGGCCAACGCCCAGTCCCACGGCAACCTCGGCTACGCGCTGGACCTGCAGGACCGGCTGGGCGAGGCGGCGGCGGCCCACCGCGTCGCCCTGGCCTTCCAGCCCGATTTCGCCCTGGCTTGGTCCAACCTCGGCAACGTCCTGAAGGGGCAAGGGCATCTGGAGCAGGCCATCGCGGCCTACCGCTCGGCGCTGACGCACCGTCCCGATTTCCCGATGGCGCACAGCAACGTCCTGATGGCCCAGCATTACCTGCCGGAGTGCGGAAACGCCGATTTTCTTGCCGCCGCACGCGACTGGGCCGAACGAGGCGGCGGCGAACTCCCGGTCGCCGCTCCGGTCGTCCGCGACGACCAGCCCCGTCCGCTGCGCATCGGCTACGTCTCCAGCGACTTCAACAGCCATCCTGTCGGCTATTTCCTGGAAAGCGTCCTGAGGGCGCACGACCGCAAGGCGGTCACCGCTTACGGTTACGCCAACAACGGCCGCACCGACGACGTGACGGAAAGCCTCCGCGCCGCCGCCGACGGATGGCGCCCGATCGTCGGGATGGGCGACGCGGCGGTGGCCGACCTGATCCGGCGGGACGGCATCGACATTCTCGTCGACCTGTCCGGCCACACCGGGAACAACCGCCTGACCCTGTTCGCCCGGCGGCCCGCCCCCGTCCAGGTGAGCTGGCTGGGTTACTTTGGGACGACCGGCCTGCCGGCCATGGACTGGATCATCGCCGACCGCCACGTCCTTCCGCCAGGGGAGGAGCGGTTCTTCACCGAGAAGGTCTGGCGCCTTCCCGAGAGTTATCTGTGCTTCACCCCGCCGGCGGAAGAGGTGGCGGTCGGGCCGCTTCCGGCGCTCAGCGGCGGATCGGTCACGCTCGGCGCCTTCCACAACCGGGCCAAGATCACCCGTCCGACCGTCGCGCTGTGGGCGCAGGTTCTGACCGCCCTGCCGCAAGCCCGCCTGCTCCTGAAATCGCGGGAGTTTGCCGATTACGGCGTGCGTCAGCGCCTGCGCGACCAGTTCGCCGCGCACGGCATCGCGCCGAATCGCCTGCGCATGGAAGGGAAAACGCCGCGGGCGGACTATTTCAACAGCCTCAACCGCATTGACCTCGCGCTGTCCCCTTTCCCCTTCGGCGGCGGTACGACGACGGCCGAGAGCCTGTGGATGGGCGTGCCGGTGGTGACCCTGCGCGGCGACCGCTGGGCGGGGCGGATCGGGGTCAGCTTCCTGGAAACGCTGGGCCTCGCCGAGCAATTGGTGGCGGACAGCCCGGAGGACTACGTCGCCAAGACCGCCGCCCTCGTCGGCGACCTTGAGGCACTGGCCGCCCTGCGCGCCGGCCTGCGGGAGCGCGTGCGTCAATCACCTTTGTGCGACGCGCCGGCCTTCGCCCGGTCGCTGGAGGAGGCCTATCGGTCGATGTGGCGCGAACCGTAAGGGGGCCGCGGGCGTGCCAAAGGAAGTCCTTCCGATACGCCCTGGCACAACGGCGCCGAACATGCGTTGAAAGGACCGACGACGCAGCGGAAGCGAGGCCGAGACGCCGATGATGAAGGATCCCAAACAGATCGCCCGGGTTGCCCTGCAATCGGCCCGCGTCAATGTGGAGGTCTACGAGGCCTGCGGCCTGATCGACACGCCGTCGGCCCACGGCCTGCGCTACAAGATCGCCGTGCAGGCCAGCGACGTGAACGGCGACGAGTGCCGTTTTCCCTCCTGCGCCTGCCCCTGGCCGGACTGTTCCCGACAGGCGGAGGCCGGAGCGGCGGACGATCAGCCCAGCGGGCCAACCGTCTCCACGTAACGCTCCATGGCGGCGACGCCCTCTTCGGTCAGCTCGATGAAGACGCGGCGGCCGTCCTTGTCGTCGGCGATGCGCCGGACCAGCCCGCGCTCGTGCAGGTCGGTGATGCGGCGCAGCGCCGTGGTCTGAGCCACGCCGGACGCGATGCACAAGGACGACACGGAAATCCGTCGCCCCTGGAGATGGTTGATCATCAGGTCCAACAGCATGTCCCAGCAGGGGTCCTCGAACAGGCCCTTGGGGAAGAACTTCTCGCGGGCGGCGCGCTTGCGCCGGATCGCCGTCAGGATGCCCAGGCTGTCCGGCGCGCCGCCTTCGGCCACCACGTCGCAAGCGGGTTGAGCCGCGGGAGTGATTGCCGGAAGCGAGGTTGCCGGAAGCGAGGGTGCTGGAGCGGTCGCCGCGCGTTGGGCCGCGACGAAGGGCATCACGCGGGCCGCCGCGGCCTCTCCGCGCAAGGCGCGCACCGTCTCGACCAGCGCCAGCCCGTGGCGGTAGGCCTGTTCCAGCGCGTCGTCATGACTGCCCAACGACACCGGTGGCCGATCCGGGACTGACGATCCGACGCCCTCCCCGCCGCTGAGGACACGGGCGAGCGCGCGCTCGATCTGCGTCTCATCCTCCGGGTCGGTCACCACGTCGGCGGCGTCGAGCCGCAAGGCGCGCACCACGTCGTCCGCCTCGGGGTTGCGGGCGAAGAGGATGCAGGCGAGGCCGCGGTGGGTGCGGTGCAGCCGCTCCATCAGCGCCAGCCCGTCGAACCAGGGCGACCCGCCGTCCACGAAGACGACGCCGACGCTGCGGTCCACATCGAGCAGGCCCAGAGCCGAGATCACGTCGCGCGTGTCCTGCACCCGGTGGCCGAGCCGCAGGGCGCAGTCGCGGATCCCGGCGATGGCCGCGCTGTCGTTTCCGATGATCAGAATGGAGGGCGCCGCCACACAACTCGGTGCTGAGTAACCCGTCGCCGTCTGACTGGCCGCCGTTTGACTGGCCGCCGTTTGACCAGCCGCCAAGTGACCAGTCAGCGTGAAGCGCTCCGCCGAACGCGAAACCAGGGACCGTTGCATGCCGCTCTCACCCGCATCAGATCGCGCGCCGGTTGGCCGGCGGCGGTGTCAGGCCCGGCGCGGCGACCCGATGCGGCGAAACCCTCCGCCACCTCCAGGTACCCGCTTGGAACCGTCAATCATTCGTTGGGTGATGTATAGCATTACCCCGTTCGAACGCGTATCAACGGCCGTTGATACTTTTCCATCGGAGTAACGTGCGGTTTATTATTGCATATTAATCATTATCGTCAAGATTCGTCAGATTCCAATGCATAACCGACCCCACGGACGGTAACAATCGGCGAGGCCGCGCCATCGTCCAGCCGCATCTTGCGACGCAGCCGGGTGATCAGTGTGTCCACCGTATGCTCGCTGATGGAACGCGGGTCGCGGTTGCTGATCACGTCCAACAGATATTCGCGGCTGACCGGGTTGGGCCGCATGGCCGCCAACGCCGCCAGGATGTTGAACTCCCCCGTCGTCAAAGCGAGGTAGGAACCGTCGGGACGGAACAGCGCGCGGCGCACCAGATCCAGGCGCCAGCCCCGGAAGGTCAGCGGCGCGTCGGGCGATGGCACCGCGACGCTTTCGACGGGCGCGGGCGGATTCGGAGACGCCCCGGAACGGCGCAGCAGATTGCGGATGCGGATCAGCAATTCCAGCAAGTCGACCGGCTTGGTCACATAGTCGCCGCCGTGGGAAAGACCGGCGATGCGGTCGGTCGGGCTGTCGCGACCGGTCACGAAGATCAACGGAACGGTTTCCCCCAGCCGCAGCCGCTCGGCCAGGGCCAACCCGTCGCAATCCGGCAGGTTGATGTCCAGCAGCACAAGGTCCGGCCGGTCCTGCGCAATGCGCTCCGTCAGTTCCGCCCCGTTCGCGGCCCGCAGCACCCGCAACCCCTGGTGTTCCAGATAGGTGGCGATCAAATCCTGCGTTTCGGGAGAATCCTCGACCACCAGCACGGTCCGCCCGACCAGCTCCGATCCGACGCTCATGCCGCCCTGCCCGCCGCTGCCGTTCCCCTCGCAACAATCCCAGTCGCCGTCATGTCAGCCCCGCCTCCCCCTTTTCGATGGCGTGCAGGGCGGCGTGAAGCCGGTCCCGCAGCGCCGCCGCGTCCCCCTGCATGGAAGCGGCCCCCCCGCTCCCGCTTTCGACGGCCTGCGCCGTCCGCTCCAGCGCCCGCGCCGCGGCGCTCACCTCCGGAAAGCCATAGGTGCCGCCGCTGCCCTTCATGCGGTGGGCCGCGTCGACGACCCGCCGGGGCGGCGAGTCCGCATCGTCGAGAACCGCCAGCACGTCCCGGCAGGCCTGTGCGAAGCGGTCCATCAGCCGCGCCCGGTCGGCGGTCGACAGCCCGCCGGTGGCGGGTCCTGCGGTGAGCGCCCCCCCCTGAACCGCCAAAGGTGGAGCGGGCGCGCAGGAACCGGATGGCGCGTGGCGGGCGAGCGCGTCCTGGAGCGCGTCGGGGTCCACCGGCTTCGCCACCACCTCGTCCACGCCGGCCTCCAAATAGTCCGCCCGGTCTTCCGGCGAGCTGTTGGCGGTCACCGCGATCACCGGCACCAGCGCCCGCTCGGCGTCCGGCAACGCGCGGATGCGCCGCGTCACCTCCACCCCGTCGATGCCCGGCAGCCGCATGTCGAGCAGGACGACGTCCACAGCCCTGGTTGCCAGAACCGTCAGGGCCTCCTCCCCGCTCTCCACATAGACGGCGCGGTGGCCGCCGGGCGCCAGATACTCGCGAAGGATGGCCTGGTTCTCGGGCGCGTCCTCCACCACCAGGATGTCCAGGCTCCCCGGCACCGGCATGGGAGCGGAGCGGCCCGGCGACGGATCGGCCACCGGCAACGGGCGGGTCGGCAGCGAGACCGTGAAAAGGGAGCCGCCGCCCGCCCGGCCTTCCAGGCAGACGTCGCCGCCCATCAGCCGGACAAGTCCGTTGACGATGGCGAGACCCAGGCCGGCGCCGTCACGGCGGTTGCCTTCCAGGCGGGTTCCTTCCAGGCGATGAAAGGGCTCGAAGATGATGGCCTGCGCCGCCCGCGGCACGCCGGGCCCGCTGTCCGCCACGGTCAGGCACAGAACGACCGTCCCGCCGGCCGCATCCGACGGCGCCGGCTTCGCGGTCAGCGACACCTCCACCCCGCCAGATTCGGTGAATTTCACGGCGTTGCTCAGCAGGTTCAGAACGATCTGGCGCAAGCGTAATGGATCGATCCAAAAACGCGCGGCCCCCAGCCCGCTGACCGTCAGGGACAGGGCGAGCCCCTTCTCCTCGGCGCCCGCGCGCATCAGCGCCACGGCGTCCTCGACCAGCGCGACCACGTCGGTGGGCTGGGGGTGCAGTTCCATCCGGCCCGCCTCCAGCCGCGACAGATCGAGGATGGTGTCGAGCATGGAGACGAGATGCCGACCCGCCCCGTCCGCGACCCGCAGCCGCTCGTCCATCTGGTCGGTCGGTCCCTCGCGGCGGATCACCCGCACCATGCCCAAGACGGCGTTCAGCGGGGTCCGGACCTCGTGGCTGAGGTTGGCGAGGAAGCGTTCCAGCGTCGCGGACTTGTCGGACAGGGCGCGGGTGCGCTCGGCGATCTGGCGCTCCAGTCCCTCGTTGAGGGCGGCCAGTTCCTGCGACAGCCGGCGTTCGTTGAGGAAGGCCGTTTCCACCCGCCGCCCCAGCACCAGCGCGTGGCTGAACAGGAACAGCAGCGCGCCGTAGGGAACGAGGTCGATGCTCTCGAAGAAATGCGCGTACATCAGCGCGTCGTGCACCACCGACCCCAGGAAGGCCAGCGCCCCCGCCCCCAGCAGGAGCGCGCCGGAATGGCGGCGCAGAGCGGCCACGGCGAGACGCCACGCGAAGTACAGGGCCGACAGCACCAGCAGCAGGCTCGCCACGTCGCGCATCCGGGTGAATTGCGCCGGCTCGGTCACGAGCACCAGGAACATGCCGGGCACGGCCACCGCCATCATGGCGCGCCCCACCCCGCGATGCAGGCATCCGGGAAACAGCTCGCGCAGCAGGTGGAAGTAGATCGGGTAGAACATGTAGATCGGCAGATATTCCAGCCGATAGGCCCAGACCTCCGACACGCCGGGAAAGAAGACGCGCAGCAATTCGCTGGTGCAGATCAGCCGCATGGCGCAGGCGGCCAGCAGCATGACCAGGAACAGCGGGGCCGCCGACAGGCGCCGGCGCAGGAAGGCGCCGATGAACAGCGCCATCAGGGACAACGACATCAACGCCCCGGCGTTGGTCATCAGCTGCCGCTGCCACAACCGCGACAGCCCGCCGTTGGCGTCGAGATAGATCGTGCGCCCGATCCCGCCCTCGAAATGGAAGTGGTTGGACACCTCCACCGCCAGTTCGATCACCCGCTGTCCGCCATGCAGCGTGACGAAGCGCGAGACGGAGGAGGACTGCTCCTGCGCGGCGGCCAGGGCCGGAACGCCGGCGGCGGCGACCGAGCGGCCGTCGACCCACACCCGCATGGCGGAATTGACCGGCGGCATCTTCAGCGTCAGCGGCGGCATGCCGGGCGGCAACAGGATCTTCAGGCGGAAGGTGGCGGCGCCAAACCCGTCCATCTTCCGACCGCCCGGGCGCTCGGCGCCGTTCCAGATCGCCGGCAGGGCGAAGGGGGTCCAGAGCGCCCCATCCGGCTCCGGCAAGGGATTCAGGGTTTCCTCGCCGGCCAGACGGTCCCAGGACACCAGCCATTCGCCGTCCAGCGACACCGGCCCGTCGAGGTCGGCGTACCAGCCGCGCAGGTCGAGCACGCCGCGTTCCGCCTGCGGCAGGGCGGTGGCCAGGGCCGGAACGCTGCCCGGAGCGGTGCAAAGAAAAGCGAGGAGCAGAACCGCGCCCAGCCGTCGGGCGGCACAAGCAAAAATGGCGGTTACGGACGGCATGACGGCAGGCGGCAGTGGCACCGGGGCACAGTTCCTTCGACAGGCGCATGGTACAGGCCGCGGCCCGACCCGCAGGTCGAATGGCGCCCAGCCAATCCCATCATGAGAGGTATCGCAAAACGGCCGTTGCTGAAATACCGATGCACCCAGGCATTTAAAGCCGAAACCCCATGAAACCGAAACCGGCCACGCTGCGAAGTATAATCGGCCATCGGCGCAACAACGACTCAGAAATTCGCAACAAGCTTCATCAATCGTAAATCCTATAGAAAATGTGGCTTTAACCTCTCAATCGAGGATATAGCCCATACTTGGCGCAGACCACCGAACGTGGCGATTTCAACAGAGATCGCTAATAGGCAGAGCGCCCGGAACCGCCCGATCACAGGCGAATTTCCGGACGCTTCCAACCCTTGCAGCCGATGGCACCCGATGGGCCGTGGCGCTGAACGCGGTCAGGCCATCGCCTTCATCTGCTTGTCCATGCGGGCGAGCACGGCCATCACCTCCTTGCAGCGGCTCTTCACGTCCTCGTCGGTCTCCGGGATGCCATCCTGGGAGGAGATGTTGCGCCAATCCTTCAGGAAAGCCTTGAGTTCCGGCATCTTCGGCAGCTGGGTGCCGACGCCGCGGATGTCCTCCTTCCACAGGTCCTGGTAATCGCTCACCGTCTTCGCCGTCTTCAGCTTCTTCGCCAGGGACAGCATGTATTTTTCGAGAATCTCCCGCCCCTTGGCGCGCACCTTGTCGGCCTTCTCGATGGCGTCCTTCATGCCCTCGTAGTCATCGACGATCTTGTCGCCGAGCGAGGACTGGTTGAAGGCGACGAAGAGCTGATCGGCGGTCTTGGCCACCTTCTCCGCGTGGGCGGCGGAGTCCTTCGGGATCAGCTTGTTCGACTTGAACCTCTTCGCCGTCGCCTCGGCCAGATCGCGGAGCTTCTGGAGCTGGGTGCGCAGCGGCTCGACCGAGCGCTTGTACTCCGCCCGCGCCTCGTCCAGCAGCGAGTCGAGATCGTCCAGCGTGGCGTTGCTGGGGGCGTTCACCGACACGCTCAGCTTCTTCCAGTCGATGGCGCCGTGCGCCTTGTCCACCGCCTTCATCGCGTCGCCGACGCCGGTCTTGCCGGCGATCTTGGCGATGGCGCCCTTCTTCTTGTCCCAGTCCTTCTGGGTCAGGATGTCCGGGATGTCGATGCGCTTCAGGGGACCACCCATGTCTCATCTCCTCCGCTTAACCAAACATTCACCCTATCGGTCCGCATGGTAGGAGGCGGGCGCGCCCCTCGGAATCGGCGATTGCTCCTCTCCCACCACTACCGGAACCGAATGGGTCCAAAACGGCGGCTTCGCTCCCCGCCTCGTTTCAGCGGCCGCTCACCAGCTGCACCACGCCCTTGCAGACGGTGGCGAACTCCTTGATGAGGTCGGTGATCTGGCGGGCGGTGTAGTCGGGCGGCACGCGCATCGGCGGCCCGTCGCCTCCCGACCCGGCCCATGGGGCGAGCTTGCGGCGGTAGAAGTCCGGATCGGCGCGCAGCCCGTCCAGCGCCTTCGCCGCGGCGAGCTGGGTGGCGAGATCGCGGGCCAGCGCCGGGAACAGCTCGTTGTAGGTGTCCGGCGTTGGCTTGGCGCGCACCTTGGCGACCCCGGCGGCGGCCCGGGCCAGCGCGCCGTTTATGTTCGCCTCCCACCGCTTCTGCGCGCGCTCCGACGAGGCGGCGTCCTTCTCGGCCTGGGCGGCCTGCGCTTTGAAGCGGTCGGCATCCGCGCCGATGTCCGCCTCCAACTCGGCGAGGTCCTTGGCGAGCGCCTTCATCGCCCGCTCGCAGGCCGCCGCCGCGGCCTTGTCGCCACGGCTCGCCGTATCCTCGTCCAGGGCCTTGTCGAGCGCAGCCAGATAGGCCTTGCGCGCCTTCGCGGCGTCCTTCCCGGCGGCAACGAGATCCTTCGCGGCCTCGTCACCGGCGGTGGCGGCGCGGTGGACGGAGTCGCCGGCTTTCAGCGCCTTGACCAGCGCGACATCGCCGTTCAGCGCGGCGGCGACCGCCTTGGCGTCCTTCGGCCGATGCTTCGCCGTTGCAGCCTCGAAGCGCTTGCGGGCCGCGGCCCAGCGCTGCTCGTAAGGGACATGCGCCATCGCCGCCCGCCCGCTCCGACGCTACGCGACGGTCGGCTGGAGGCGATCCTCCAGGGAGCGGATGGCGGCCCAGTCGCGCTCGAAGACGGCGCGGTCCGGATGCGCCAAGTAGATTTTCGCCAGCACCTGCGTCAGATCGAGCGTCGGCACCACCTCGTCCCCAACCCGTGGCACGAGGCCATAGCCGCGCACACTGGCCATCCCGTCCAGAATGGAGAGGTCCGGCAACGCCTCCACCCGGCCCGACACCAGCATCGGCAGATAGAGGACCATCGCGTCGGCCTGGAACCGGTAATGGCCGTCGAGCAGCGGCCCGACCGCCGCCGCCCCGTCGAAGGCATCGACCAGCAGATCGACCTGATCGTGCCCGGTGCCCGCCGCGATGCCGGTGGTGGAGCCGGCCGGCCCCATGGCACGCGCCGCGATTTCCACCAGCGCCGGCCCGCGGGCGGTCATCCGCACCTCGGCATGGCCGGCGCCGTCGGTGATCTCCAGCGCGTCGAGGACCCGGCGGATGTAGGCCATCAGCGCCTGCGCCACCGGCTCCTCCGGCGGCAGCAGACGGTAATAGTCGTAGACGAAGGGCGACCCGTTCAGCGCCCGCTTGGCCGACAGCAGCACGTCGCAGACATAGTGGCGCCCGCCGCGGCTGACCGTGTTGACGACGTATTCGAGCCCGTCGAGATAGGTCTGCACCAGCACCCGCTCGTTGGCCGAGCCGCAGAAGTCGCGGCTGCCCAGGATGGCGTCGACGGCGGCGCGGAGCTGCGCGGGGGTGTCGCAGAAATAGACATGGTCGGTGGAGGCGCTGGCCATCGGCTTCGCCACCACGGGCCAGCCCGCCTGCGCCGCCCACTCAACCGCCTCCGCGGCGCCGGTCGCCATGGTCTGGCGGGCGGTCAGCAGGCCGGCGGCGGCCAGCCGCTCGATCATCATGAACTTGTTGCGGCGCGCGGCGGTCAGCTTCGGGCTGTTGCCCGGCGTGCCAAGGACGGCGCCCAGCGCGTCGGTCAGTTCCACCGCGGACTCGTTGCCCGGCAGGATGAAGGCCGGGGCCAGCGGGCGCAGCGTCCTCGCCAGCGCGTCGAGGTCGCCGTCGTGGAGGATGTGCGCCGCGAAGTCGTCGGGCTGGTAGCTGCGCAGCAGCGACGGGGCGAGGTCGGGGCGGCTCTGCACCGCGACCACCTCGTAGCCCCGCGCGCGCAGGCGCGGCGCCAGAAGGATGCCGGTGGAATAGGGGTCGATGACGACCGCCGTCTTGAGCGGAGGGCTCATGACGTGACCTCCAGCGCGGTGTCCCGCGGCAGCGGTTGGGGAGCCTCCTGCGGGCGCGCGTAGGTGACCAGAGGCACGGGACCGTCCAACTCCACCGACCGCCCGACCCAGCCGGCCTCGATCACTGCCCTTTGCTCGTCCAACTCCGGCACGGCGAAGACGCGCTCGCTGCCCGGCACCCAGGTGGGCGGCGCCGCGCCCAGATCACGGTGCAGCAGGTAGCGCAGCCGGCCGCTGGCGTGCATGACCAGCACCCGCCGCACCAGGAAGCCGCCGGCCAGCAGGTTCGACAGGCTGCGCGGGTTGGACAGGGCGACACGCGAGAACAGGTGCGGGCGCCCAGCCCCCAGCGCGTGGAGCGTGCGCAGCGTCACCAGCAGCCGTTGCAGCCCGTTGCCGCGGAAGTCCGGATGGACCATGCAGCTCGCCATGTGGGCGGTGGCGGTCACGGCGGGACGGGCGTGCGGCAGGTCGTCCACGAAGGCTGGCATGCCCGGCTGCGGCAGGCCCAGGATGGCGCAGCCGATCAGCCGCCCCTCGGCCTCCAGCCCCAGCGTCACGCCGCGCTCGCCCAGATGCAGCCCGGCGAACTCCGGCGTTTCGGGGAAATAGGCATCGATGTCCGGCAGCTGCCCGAAGATGTAGCCGCGGAACGCCTCCAGCGCCGGCAGGTCGGCGGGGCCGAGGAAGCGGATGCGGTAGGGAACGCAGACCGGCTCGCCGCGCCGGACGCGCAGCATGCCCGTGTGGACCGTCTGTTCGGGGGATAAGAGGACCGTCATGTCAGGCGTCCTGGACGATTTCGGCGATGTTGAGCAGGCGCATCGGCGGGTAGAGGTCCAGTTGCTTGGCCGCCCCGATGCGCAGCAGCAGGGAGAAGCGGTTCAGCGTCTCCACCGGAATGCCGTCGGCGGGCTTGGCCCCGGTCAGGATCTCCACCGCCTTCAGCCCGGCGAAGCGCCCGACGTTGACGGCCGGGCTGACCAGCCCCATCAGCAGGTTGGCCCGGCGGATCGGGAGTTCGGTGGAGCAGAAGGTGGCCAGCCGGTGGGCCAGCGCCTGCTCCGCCACCACCGCGTTGTTGTTGGAGGCGACCAGCGTGTCCGGCCCGATGTAGACCAGCTCCGATCCGGCGCGCGCCGCGTCGGCGATCAGGTCGGGGATGGCGGCGGCGACCGGCGCGCCGGAGGCGTCGCGCGGCAGCGCGGCGTCGTGGATCTCCACCCCCTGGCGGGCGGCCTCCTCCTTCAGATCGCGCACGGCGACGACCATGTTGTCCTCGGCCGGGTTGTAGACCGCGGCGATCTTCTTCCAGCGCCGGTAGGACAGCATCGTCTTCATCTGCACCGCGACCGGAGCGATGTGCCGCGTGCCGGTGACCGCCCGCCCCGGACGGTCGAGCGCGCGCACCACCCGCGAGGCCACCGGGTCGGTGACCGAGGTGAAGACCACCGGCACGTCGGTCAGGAAGCGCGACGGGTCCGGATCGTCGTAGCGCCCGACCGTTCCCAACGTCAGCGGGGTGAAGACCGTCACCACCAGATCGGGCTTGGACGCCCGGATCTCCGGCAGCAGCGCCGGCATGGCGGAGGCCTGCGGCACCTCGCGCACCTCCACCGTGGCGGACAGGCCGCTCGACGCGATGAAGTCGCGCAGGCCCAGCACGTCGCCCACATCCTTGCGCGGGGTCAGCACGACGATGCGCGCCGGCTTGGCGGCGGTGAAGGTCCTGGCCGTCGGACCGAAGGATGGCTGCGCAAGGGCCGGGACGCCGCCCGCGGCCAGCGCTCCGGCGGTGAGGGCTCCCGTCAGGACGGTGCGGCGGGACAGGCTCATGCGGGGGTCCTCTGCGGGAAATCGGCGGGCGGGCGCGGGCGGAACAGGGCGCTCAGCAGCAACTGCACGGCGACGCAGGCCGCCAGCACCGCGCCGATGCCCTTCAACGCCCCGGCGTAGCCGTAATGGGCCAGGAACAGTCCGGCCAGGAAGGGCGCGACGACGGAGCCCAGCCGCTCGATCAGGCGGAACATGCCGATCACCGTGGTCTCGCCCAGCGCCGCCCGCTCCTTGACGCAGACGTCGGCGAGCATGGCGAGCTGCGGCGCGCCGAGCATGGCGTGCGCCACCCCCAGCAGGGCGACGCCGGCCAGAGCCGTGCCGAGCGACCCCGGCATCGACAGCACCCAGGCCGCTCCGGCGGCGACCAGCCCGCCCGCCACCAGGAAGCCGATGCGCTGGCCCGAGCGGTCCGACAGCTTCGCGGCCATCGGCGACACCACGATCATCAGCAGCCAGTAGAGCAGCAGCACGCGCCCGATCCAGGACTGGCTGACCCCCTGGTCGTCCAGCGCCAGCGGCAGCAGGAAGAACAGCAGGGCCGTCAGCCCCAGCTTGGCCGGGACCGCGCTGAAGACGGCCAGCCCGACGAAGCGCGGGTTGCGCAGGCACAGTACGGCGTCGGCCAGACGCAGGCCGCGGCTGGATTTGGCCTGGGCCGCGCGCACCCGCGGCAGCACCTGCCACGCCATGAAGGCGGCCAGCAGCGCCAGCCCGGCGGAGATCAGGAAGGTCGTGCGGAAGCCCACCTGCCCGGCGATCACGCCGCCGATGGCCGGGCCGCAGACGCCGGCGCTGAGGATGCCGCCGGCGTACATGGCGATGGCCTGGGCGCGCTGCTTGGGGTCGGTGGCATCGATGACGAAGCCCTGAGCGGCGATGAAGACGCTGGCGTAGCCGATGGCGGTCAGGCAGCGCGCGACGATGAGCTGGATGAGGTCGGTGGCGAGGCCGGAGCCGACCAGACCGACGAAGGACAGCAGCGCCCCGCCGAGGAACACGGCGCGCCGCCCGCGCCGTTCCGACACGCTGCCGGCGATCGGCTGGCTGACCGCCCAGAGCAGCATGAACAGGGCGATCGGCGCGCCGATGACCATCTCCATCGACAGGCCGGGCACCGGCTCGAACAGCTGCTTGATGTAGACGGACAGGAAGGTGCGGGTCAGCTCCTCCGCCAGGGAAAAGATGAAGATGGCGAAGCGCAGCTCCACCACCCGCTGCATCATGCCGATCTTGGTCATGGCCTGCTCGGAGGCGGTCATGTCGGCCTTGTGCTGCACGCTGTCCAGCGCCCAGTCGACGGCGCGCGACAGCTCGCCCACCTCGTCGCGGTTGCGCAGGGCGACGCGCACGCCGAGATGCCCGTCCGCGGCCTGCTTCATCACCGCCGTCACCCGGCGCAGCGGCGCCGCGACGGAGGAGCCGACGACCAGCAGCAGAATCTCGATGTTGAGCAGGATGGCGACGATCAGCACGGAGCCGAGGTCGAACACCACCTCGTTCATGGCGGAGCGGACATAGCCGGAATCGACGCCGACATGCAGCCGCGCCTCCCCGTCGCCCTCCAGCGGCAGGACGGTGTCGAGGAATTGCGGGGCCTCGCCCTCCGGCGCGGCGTCGGCCACGGTCAGGCGGCTGCCGGACCGCGCTTCCTCGGTCCCGGAGAAGGCATAAAGGCGCCCGCCGATCTCCAGCGCCAGATACTTGACGTCCGGGTTGGCGGCCAGCGCGTCGGACAGCAGCTCGTCCACCCCGACCAGCTTGTCCAGCTCGAAGCCCAGCGCCACCGCGCGGTCGATCTGCGCCACCACATAGGACCCGACGACCTCGGCCTTGCGGGCCAGTTCCGGCTCGATCAGCGGGCGGAACAGCGTGTTGACGTGGTTGGTCTGGACGGCGAGGCTGACCAGCATCAGGACGGACACGACGCCCGTCAGCATCCAGTTCAGGCGGCGGATGAAGGACAGCTTCATGGCGTGACTCCCGCCGGGCGCGCGGCTTCCGCCGCCGGACCGGCGGGCTGGGGATGGTCCTCCTCCGCGCCGTGCTGCTGCTGTTCCAGGATGCGGTCGGCGAAGTCCTTCAGGCCAGGGGCGAAGGCCACCAGCTCCGGGGTCAGGTTGGGCGGCTCCCCCATGCCCAGCTGGTTGATGCTGACGGTCATCTCGCGCAGCCGCCGCTGGATCGGGCGCAGCAGCAGCCAGACCGCGACCATGGTGACGAGAAGCCCGGTCACCAGATTGATGCCGCCGGACAGCAGAAGGTCCGGGATGGTGCCGCGGATGCCCGCCTGCACCTCGCCCAGCGAATAGGTCAGGGCGACGCCGCCGGCGACACCGCCGAAGGCGTTGCGGATGCCGAGCAGAAGCGCCTGGCTGTCGCCATTGGCGATGGCCGCCACCCGGTCGGACTTGCCGTCCCGGGCGAAGGCCGCCTTCCAGCCGGCGGGGATCGCGCCCGCCGGCCCGCCGTGACCCGCCACCCGGCCCGCCGCCGCCAGCACCTCGCCCGTGTCGGTGAACAGGACCAGACCGGTGATCCGGTCGTCCCGCGCCATCGCGCGCTGGATCAGCGCGTCGAGATTGCGCAGGGCGGTGATCGACACGCCGAGGCTGACGGCGCCTTCGACCTCCCCCGCCAGCCCGCGCAGGGCGACGGTGAAGCGAGACGCCACGGTGTCCTCCACCATGCGCTCCATCTTCAGATAGGAGAGCGCCGCGGTGGAGAGCAGCGCGAAACAGAGCGCCACCTGCAGCAGCAAAATGATCTTGGTCGTCAGGGTCAGGCGCATGGGTCCGGTGCCGGCAAGGGGTGCGGCCACCTTACGCGCATCGCCCGCACCGCCGTTTCCGAGACGGGTCCAGTCTGGAGAAGACCCCGGCGACATGGCTCCGCTCCGGCCCGACCCCTCCCGACGCGCACCTTTGCCCACCGCACCGCAACCGGGAAGGGCAATCCGTTGAATTTGACTTATCAAATCAAGAATAGACGACGACGCACTTCCGCCGTCTTATGCCATTCCGCCTAATCCATCGAATTTTTGCGGAATTTTGAGACATTTATCGATCGCTCTATTTTGGACCATGATTGCATCCATGATGGTTTGCTTTGCGTGGTAATCCTTAAGCACAGCATTCCATGCACCCAACGGGGGGAAGGGCTTCGATGCGGATCGAGTTGGAGCGACCCTTGGCATGGCCGGTGCGCCCGGTCCAAACCAGCGCCGGCCTTCATGTTTCGGCGACGTCCATCCTGATCGCCTGCGCGGATCGCGCGCTGGGCATCGGCATGCACGACGCCTTCGAACGCAACGGCCACCGCATCCACGTGACCCACGACCCCATCGCAGCGCTCGACACGCTGGAGACGGACGGCAGCATCGGCATCGTGGCGGTGGAACTGGCCCTGCCCCATTTCGACGGGCTGGCACTGGTCGAGCGGATGCGCAAGAGCGTGCAGCGGCATCTCCAGGTCATCGTCGTCGCGCCGAACGCCACGGCGGCGGACGTCGTCCGCGCCATGCATCTGCGCGCGGCGGATTTCGTCAGCGACCCGCAGGACGGCAGCCAGCTTCACGGCGCGCTCGCCCGCGCTTTGGCCGCCCATCAAGCGGCGGCCCCGCTGCCCGCACCGCCCCCGCCCGCCGGCAACGGCGAGTTGCATGGGGCGCTGGAGGACGCCTACCGCCACGGGCTCGCCCTCATCGAAGCGGTGAAGGCGCTGCGCGAGGGCCAGCCGACGCCGGCCGCTCCGGTCGCCGTCCCCGCTCCCGCCACGCCATCGTCCACGCCATCGTCCACGCCCACCGCGGCGGGGGAGAACCGGCGGCTGGCGGTGTTGAGGACGCTCCAGCAATCCCGCGTCGCCCGCGACAAGTACTTCCCGAAGGGGCTGTTCGAGGACCCGTGCTGGGACATGCTGCTTGACCTGATGGCCAACCATCTGCGCGGGCGGCGGATTTCCGTGTCGTCGCTGTGCATGGCCTCCGGCGTGGCCCAGACCACGGCGCTGCGGCGGATCACCGAGTTGCACGACCGCGGGCTGGTCCGGCGCATCGCCGACGACAAGGACGGCCGCCGCGTCTTCATCGAACTGACCGAGCAGGGGATCGCCGCCCTGTCCGGCTATGTCGAGCACATCCAGGAACTGACCTGACCGGGCCGGACCGGCGCGAATTGGCCCGGTCCGGCGGGTTTCCCGCCCAGACTGCTTCAACCGGGACCCGTCCCGGATCGACAGCGCACCCCGAACGCGGCCAACATCGCGTTAAGGAACGCCCTGCGCGCAGGACGGCGGAGACCCGATGGCCGACCAGAAACTGAAGGATGTGATCGTCGTCGCGACCCCCACAGAGGGGATCGGCCCGACATCCTCCCTGCCCACGCGCCCGGCGACGCCCAGCGAGGAGCCGGATCGCCAGCGCATGGCCGAACGGCTGCGCGCCCAGGGCTGGAGCTACCGCCGCATCGCGGAGGAGTTGCAAGTCTCCTACATCCTGGTGTCGCGCTGGCTGGGGGGCGACGGCGCCACCCCCGGCGGTCCGCGCACACTGCCCGCCGCCGCCGCGCCCTCCCCTCCGCCACCGGCACCCGGCGGGACGCGGACGACCAAGGCCACCAAGGCCGCGAAGACGACCGCCAGCGCGGCCGCGGCCGCGGCCGACGATGACGTTCTGGCGCTCCAGTTCCGCGCCTTCGAGCAGTATGTGCGCGAGGTCATCGACGCGATGGAGACGCGGCACGAGTCGCTTCTCCAGCGCCAGGAGGAACTGATCCAGGCGCTCGACACGGAACGCGCCGCCGCCCGCGTGCGGGAGGAGGAGTTGCTCGCCACACTCGACCAGGAGCGCCAGCGCTGGAGCGAGGCCGAGGACCGCTTCCGCGAGGAGCTAGAGCGCTTCAAGGCGGAAATACGCCGCGGCCAAAGCGCGGCGAGCGCGGTCGCCGTTGCCGCCACGACCCTCGGCGGTGGCGACGAGGATGAGGAGGAAGAATCCTCGGATTTCTCCGCCTTCAGCTTCGACGACGACGATGAGGACGAGGCCAAGGACGACGAAGCGGGCGGGAGTGACGCCAGCGCCTTCAACTTCGATGACGACGAGGACGAGGACGGCGGCGATCCCTTCAGCTTCGACACCGACGACGCGGAGGAGAAGACCGAAGACGAAACGGCCGAAGCGACCGACTCGGCTGACAGCGCCGACGACGACGGCGACCCCTTCAGCTTCGACGATGACGAAACGGAGGAAACGGCCGAGGTCGCCCCCGCCAAGACGGATGCGGAACCGGACGAGGACCCGTTCTCCTTCAACACCGACGACGATCCGGACGAGCCCAAGGCCGAAAGCGAGCCGGACGGAACCGCAAAAGCCGACGCCGAGGACGATCCCTTCTCCTTTGACGACGAGCCGGAACCGGAACCGGCACCCGAACCGGAGGCTCCGCCGAAGAAGAAGGGACTCTTCGGCTTCTGGCGCAAGTAACCACCATGTCGGGTCCGTGAGAAGAGCGCCGGCGCACACGTTTGCGTGTTGATCGCGCCCCGATGCCGGTTGTATGAATTGGCGCATGACTCAACCGCGCCGCACCCTGTCCGCCGCCGAGCGGTTCGACTGGCTCCGACTCATTCGAACCGAGAATGTCGGGCCGATCACCTTCCACCGCCTGCTGGAACGGTTCGGCAGCGCCGGCGCCGCGCTGGAGGCGCTGCCCGACCTTGCCAGGCGCGGCGGGCGGACCAAGCCGCTGCGCATCGCGGCGAAGGCGGACATAGACCGCGAACTGGCCGCCAACGACCGCATCGGCGCCCGCCTGATCTGCTCCTGCGAGCCCGACTATCCGGAAGCCATGGCGGCGCTGGACGACGCGCCCCCGGCGGTGTCGGTCCTCGGCCATCCGCATCTGCTGCAACGGCGCGCGGTGGCTCTGGTCGGGGCGCGCAACGCCTCGATGAACGGCAAGAAATTCGCCGAACGGCTGGCGCGGGAACTGGGGGAGGCCGGGCTGCTGGTCGTCTCCGGGCTGGCGCGCGGGATCGACACGGCGGCCCACGCCGGGGCGCTCGGCAGCGGAACCGCGGCGGTGGTGGCGGGCGGCGCCGACGTCGTCTATCCGCCGGAGAACGAAAAACTCTACCGCGACATAGTGCAGCAGGGCGTGATCGTGGCCGAAAGCCCGGTCGGCACCACGCCGCAGGCCCGCCATTTCCCGCGCCGCAACCGGCTGATCTCCGGCCTGTCGCTGGGGGTTCTGGTGGTGGAGGCGGCGCTGCGCTCCGGCTCTCTCATCACCGCGCGCATGGCGCTGGAACAGGGGCGGGAGGTGATGGCGGTTCCCGGCTCACCGCTCGACCCGCGCTGTCAGGGCACCAACAATCTTCTGCGTCAGGGGGCGGCCTTGGTGGAAGGGGTGGACGACGTGCTGCGGGCGCTGAACAACCTGTCGCCGCCGACCCTGCGGGAGCGCCAGGGCGACCTGTTCGCCCAGGTCCGCCCCGCCGTTCCGTCCGAAGCGGACCTTGAATCGGCGCGCGCCGTCATCCTGGAAAACCTCGGTCACACACCGGTTGCCATTGACGAACTCGTCCGCGGGTGCCAATTGTCCGCTCCGGTGGTGTTGACCGTGGTGCTGGAACTTGAGCTTGCGGGCCGTGTCCAGCGCCAGCCTGGGAATCAGGTGAACCTGATCTGATCCCGATCCGCACCGCCGGTGTATGGGATAGGCACTTTCAGGGGCGCGGACTCTTGCCGGGCAGCAACGTCGTCATCGTCGAATCGCCGGCCAAGGCGAAAACCATCAACAAATACCTTGGCTCGGACTACACCGTGGTCGCCAGCTTCGGCCATGTGCGCGACCTTCCGGCGCGCGACGGATCGGTGCGTCCGGACGAGGACTTCGCCATGGACTGGGAGCTGGGCGACCGCTCCAAGCGCCACATCGACGAGATCGCCAAGGCGGTCAAAGGGGCGGAACGCGTCTATCTCGCAACCGACCCGGATCGCGAAGGGGAAGCCATCGCCTGGCATTTGTCGGAGCTGCTGCGTGAAAAGCGGCTGATCGACGACTCCAAGGTCCAGCGCATCACCTTCAACGAAATCACCAAGTCCGCCGTCCAGGCCGCGCTGGAAGCTCCGCGCGACGTGTCGCGGGAGCTGGTGGACGCCTATCTGGCCCGCCGCGCCCTCGATTATCTGGTGGGCTTCACCCTGTCGCCGGTGCTGTGGCGCAAGTTGCCGGGCTCCCGCTCGGCGGGCCGCGTCCAGTCGGTGGCACTGCGCCTGATCTGCGAGCGCGAGTCGGAGATCGAGGTCTTCAAGCCGCAGGAATACTGGACCATCGAGGTGGGCTTCGCCACGCCGGGCGGCGCCTCCTTCACGGCCCAGCTCACCCAGCTCGACGGCAAGCGGCTCGACAAGTTCGCCCTGCCCGCCCGCGAGGCGGCCGAGGCCGCGGTGGCGCGGATCAGCCCACAGGCCTTCTCGGTCGCGACGGTGGAGCGCAAGCAGAGCCGCCGCAACCCCTCCCCGCCCTTCACCACCTCGACCCTGCAGCAGGAGGCATCGCGCAAGCTGGGCTTCGGCGCCACCCGCACCATGCGCACCGCGCAGCGGCTGTACGAGGGCGTGGACATCGGCGG
Organism: Azospirillum baldaniorum; assembly: GCF_003119195.2. NCBI lineage: Bacteria > Pseudomonadati > Pseudomonadota > Alphaproteobacteria > Rhodospirillales > Azospirillaceae > Azospirillum > Azospirillum baldaniorum. The sequence goes on from NZ_CP022254.1 coordinate 608,497, forward strand.
CGAGACGGTCGGCCTGATCACCTACATGCGAACCGACGGCGTCAGCCTGTCGCAGGAAGCCATCGAGGGCGCCCGCAACCTGATCGGTTCCCATTGGGGCGAGCGCTACGTCCCGGCGCAGCCGCGTGTCTACAAGACCGCCGCCAAGAACGCCCAGGAAGCGCACGAGGCCATCCGCCCGACCGACCTGTTCCGCCGTCCGGAGGAGGTTTCCTCCTACCTGGAAGGCGACGAGCTGCGTCTGTACGAACTGATCTGGAAGCGCACGCTGGCCAGCCAGATGGAAAGCGCGGTGTTGGATCAGGTGGCGGTGGACATCGCCTCGCCGTCCAAGGACGTCGTGCTGCGCGCCACCGGTTCGGTCGTCGTGTTCGACGGCTTCCTCAAGGTCTATCAGGAGGACCGCGACGACGGCGCCGCCGACGACGACCAGGAGCGCCGCCTGCCGGCCATGGAGCAAGGCGATGCCCTCGCCCGCGGCGACATCAGCCCGGAACAGCATTTCACCCAACCGCCGCCCCGCTACACCGAGGCGAGCCTGGTCAAGAAGTTGGAGGAGTTGGGCATCGGCCGCCCGTCCACCTACGCCTCCATCCTCCAGGTGCTCCAGGACCGCAACTACGTGCGGCTGGACAAGCGGCGCTTCATTCCGGAAGACCGCGGCCGTCTGGTCACCGCCTTCCTGAAGAATTTCTTCAACCGGTACGTCGAGTACAACTTCACCGCCGACCTGGAGAACAAGCTCGACGAGATCTCCGACGGGCGGATCGACTGGAAGACCGTGCTGCGCGACTTCTGGCGCGCCTTCCACGTCGCGGTGGACGGAACCAAGGACCTGACCATCACCCAGGTCCTCACCACGTTGGACGAGGAGCTGGGGCCGCACTTCTTCCCGACCAACGCCAACAGCGACTCGCCGGGCCACGACCCGCGCGTCTGCCCGGTGTGCAGCCAGGGTCGGCTGGGGCTGAAGCTCGGCAAGATGGGCGCCTTCATCGGCTGCTCGCGCTACCCGGACTGCCGCTACACCCGCCCGCTCGCCGTCGCCAACGACGAGAACGGCGAGGCGCAGGAAGGCCCGCGCGAGCTGGGCAACGACCCCGAAACCAGCCTGCCGGTGACCGTGCGGCGCGGCCCCTACGGCGCCTACATCCAGCTCGGCCCGCCCCCGGTGGCCGCCGCCCCGGCCGAGGCCGTGGTGGAGGAGGCGCCGGTCGACGGCAAGAAGACCAAGGGCAAGAAGAAGGTCAAGACCGAGGCGCCGAAGCCCAAGCGCGTCTCCCTGCCCAAGGGCATGGCCGCCGCCGACGTGGACCTCGACACGGCGCTGAAGCTGCTCGCCCTGCCGCGCAGCATCGGCAACCACCCGGAAACGGGCGAGGACATCAGCGCCGGCATCGGCCGCTTCGGCCCCTACCTGAAGCACGGCAGCGTCTACAAGTCGCTGACGCCCGACGACGACGTGCTGACCATCGGCATCAACCGCGCGGTCGACCTGCTGGCGGGCGCCGCCAAGAAGGCGTCCGCCCCCGCCAAGACGCTGGGCGATCATCCGAAGACCGGCAAGCCGGTGACCACCGGCTCGGGTCGCTTCGGTCCCTACGTCAAGCACGGCTCCGTCTACGCCTCCATCCCCAAGGGCACGGAAGCGGACAGCGTGACGCTGGAGCAGGCGCTGGAGCTGCTGGAGGCCAAGGCCGCCAAGGACGCCGCCAAGAAAGGCAAGGCCCCGAAGGAGGCCGAACCTGCCGTGGATGGCGCCGAAGCGCCCGCCAAGGCCGAGAAGGCAACGAAGGCCAAGGCGACGGCGGCGAAAAAGGAGTCGGCCAAGAAGGACGCGGTGAAGAAGGACGCGGTGAAGAAGGCCGCTCCGAAGAAGGCGGCTGCCAAAAAGGCCAACACCGCGGAGGCTGACGCCGCGAAATCCGACGCCGCGAAATCCGATGGGGACAGCGACGAGAAACCCGCCGCCCGCAAACGGGCCTGACCGCGGACAACGGACCGGATCCCGGTGGGCGATTCGCGATTGCCCACCGGCAGACGCGCGCGGGTCCGCTCAAGCCTGATCACGGGAAGACCGAGGGTTGGACGAGCGACCGTGCAGCCCCTTCACGCGGTGGCGGCCGCCTTGGCCTTGGCCGCGTTGCGGCGGTGGCGCAGCTTGACGCGGATGCGCTCGACCGGGCTGAGCAGCCGGGGGTGGCGGCGCTTCAGCCGCACGAACAGGCGGCGGGCGTCCGCTGAGTTGCGTAGAAGGATCACCCCGCCGGCAAACGCCACCGGAAAGCCGAATGGCCCCGGCAACGGCGACATCAGGGCGCCCAAGCCGATCAGACTCCACCCCGTGCCGATCAGAGCGAGTTGCCGGACGCGGGCAAGCGTGGGCTTGGCAAACGTAGGCCGGGCAAACGCGGGCTGGGCAAGCAGCGAGCGGCGGATGGCGGCGCGGCGATGCATCGGGGCTCCTCCTCCTGTGCCAGAAGCCATATGGGGGCGTCCTGGCATGGGGGAAGAGGTGGAGGGATGTGACTTTTCGAGGGAGAGGCCGAGCAAAAGGGGAGCGTCAGTGCAATGGCGCGGCGCTGCCGGGCGGTCCCAGGACGAACAGCGCGGCGGTGACCTCCGCCGGGGCCGGAGCCCATTCGAAGTCGCGCATCAGCTCGCTGCGCGCGGCGTCGGCGCGCTCCGCCAGAGCGTTGCAGTCGGTGCACCCCGTCCGCCGGGCCGGCCTGCGGCAGCGCCGGTCGGCGCAGCTTTCCAGCATCAGGCGGATCATCCGCTCCCGCTTGGCGGCGTCCACGAATCCCGACTGGTCGAAATACAGCTTGGTGAAGGCGACCTCGGTCACCGTGGGCGCGGCGCCCTGGTTGCCGACCAGCACCGCCGACACCAGTTCAACGCAGCGACCGGCGTAGTCGGGGATCGGCGCCGTGCCGTCGTCGGCGCGGTCGTACTGGCGGCTCGGCAGCTCGACCAGCCGCCCGGTCGTTTCCTTCACGAGGTAACGGCGCCACACCGGCATATCCGCCTCCCGTCTGGTTTCCCCATGGGCTGAAAAAAGGGTACACCAGACCGGACCGCGACGGAACAGCCCCTTTCCGGCTTTGGCCGGGACCGGACAGCACTCACCGGAGGAGAGGCGCGGCTCAACCTTCGGGAACGGGAAGGGTTTAGCCTGATGAAACTTCTGCGATTCGGCCCGCCGGGCCATGAGCGTCCGGGCCTTCTGGACCGCAACGGCGTGATCCGCGACCTGTCGGGCGTGGTGTCGGACATCGGTCCGTCCACCCTGACCGAGGACGGTCTGGCCCATCTGCGCACGCTCGACACCGACCGGCTGGCCCAGGTGCCGGACGGGACCCGGCTCGGCCCCTGCGTCACCGGCGTGTCCAAGGTGGTCTGCGTCGGGCTGAACTACCGCGCCCACGCCGCCGAATCCGGTCTGCCCGAGCCGGCGGAGCCGGTGCTGTTCATGAAGGCGACCACCTCCATCTGCGGCCCCAACGACCCGGTCCAGATGCCGAGGGGCGCCACCAAGCTCGATTGGGAGGTCGAACTCGGCATCGTCATCGGGCGCACCGCCCGCTACGTCGAACAGGCCGACGCCTTCGACCACATCGCCGGCTATTGCGTCCTCAACGACGTGTCGGAGCGCGCCTTCCAGACCGAGAGCACCGGCCAGTGGGTCAAGGGCAAGAGCGCCGACAGCTTCTGCCCGATCGGCCCCTGGATGGTCACCCGCGACGAGGTGCCCGACCCGCAGGCGCTGCGCCTGTGGCTGGAGGTCGACGGCCAGCCGATGCAGGACAGCACGACCGCCGACATGATCTTCGGCGTCGCCGAGATCGTGTCCTACATCAGCCGCTTCATGACCCTGCTGCCGGGCGACGTCATCGCCACCGGCACGCCGCAGGGCGTGGCGCTGGGCCGCGGGCCGAACCACCCCTGGCTCCAGCCCGGCCAGACCATGCGCCTCGGCGTCGAAGGGCTGGGCGAGCAGCGCCAGTCCGTCCGCGCCTTCGAAGGCTGAGCGGCGCCGGGACCGGAATGGGAGAGTCTTCGATGAAGCGAACAAGCCGTCTGGCCGCGTGGCTTCTCGCCGCCGGTGTCGGCACACTGGCGGCCTCCGGGGTCGCGTCCGGCACCGCCCAGGCCGAGGATGGCGCGGCGGCGCTGGCCGGAAAGACCTGCGGCACGCTGGAGTCGCGGGTGGCGGAGATCCCCGGCTCCGGCCCGGTGTTCCTGCGCAGCTACGACAGCAGCTTCGGCGTCGGCCAGACGTCGGAGCTGCCGTTGCGCGAGGCCGCCTTCACCTACGACAACGCGCTGGCTGTCATCGCCCTGGTCGCCTGCGGCAAGACGGAACCGGCGCTGCGCATCGGCGAATCGCTGCTCTCCGCCGCCACGCTGGACCGTGCGCGGCGCCAGGGGCGGCTGCGCAACACCTACCGCGCCGGCGCCCAGACCCAGAAGCCGATCCCGCCCAACGGCTGGTGGGACGTCACCGCCAACCGCTGGTTCGAGGACGCCTATCAAGTCGGCTCCGCCACCGGCAACGTCGCCTGGGCGGGGCTGGCCCTGATGACGCTGGGCCAGGCGACGGGCGAGGCGCGCTTCCGCAACGGTGCCGCGGAGCTGGCGCGCTGGGTGGTGGCCAACACCGCCGACCCGCGCGGGCCGGGCGGCTTCAACGGCGGCGTCCAGGGCTTCGACGACAAGCCGCAGGCCCTGACCTGGAAGGCGACGGAGCACAACACCGACCTCGTCGCCCTGTTCGGCTGGCTGGAGCGCAGCGGCACCCCCAGGGAAGGGGGCGGCGACTGGGCCGGGCCGGAGAAGGCGGCACGCGGCTTCCTCGACCGCATGTGGGCGGACGGCGGCGGGCATTTCCCCACCGGCACGGCGCCGGACGGGGTGACGGTCAACCGGGCCACGTCCGGTCTGGACGCCCAGCTCTGGCCGCTGCTGCTGCGCGGCGCGCCGGAGGCGTGGCGGGCGGCGCTGGATTATGCGGAGAAGGCCCACGGGGTCGACGGCGGTTTCGACTTCAACGACGACCGCGACGGGATGTGGGTGGAAGGCACGGCGCAGGCCGCGCTGGTCTACCGCCTGCTGGGGCGGTCGGACGACGCGCAGCGGCTTCTGGCCGAGGTCGGCAAGGAGGTCAGCCGCGGCGGCCATGTCTGGGCGACGCGCGAGGACAGCATCACCACCGGCCTCGCCATCGGGCCGGACAGTACCACGGACGATTTCCGTTACTACCGCCGCCCCCACTTGGCGGTGACGGCCTGGACGGCGCTGGCCGCGGTGGGCTGGAACCCGTTCACCGGCGAGCGGGTGAAGTGAAGGAAGAAAATCCCCTCTCCCGCCCCGGGAGAGGGTGGCGCCGAAGGCGCCGGGTGAGGGTTGAACGAGGATCAACGCGCTGATCCGTTGCCGCACCCTCACCCTTCCCGCGCGTCGCGCGGGCCCCTTCCCTCTCCCGGGGCGGGAGAGGGATGTTCAAAGCCTTACTTGCGGACCTTGCTGATCTCGCCCTGCAGCTCGTTCAGCAGGTCGGCGCCGCCGTCGGCGGCGAACTTGTCCATGGCCGGCTTGACCATCTCACGCATGCGGCCCAGCTCGGCGTCGCTCAGCTCGTTGATCTGCATGCCCTTGTCCTTCAGGTAGGCGATGCTCTGCTTCGACGCCTCGCGGCTGTCCTTGCGCTCGAAGTCGCGCGAGGCGACGGCAGCCTCGTTGATGATCTTGCGCTCGTCGGCGGACAGGCCGTCGTACCAGCGCTTGGAGGCCAGGACGATCCACGGGCTGTAGACGTGCTTGGAAATGGTCAGGTACTTCTGGACCTCGTAGAACTTCGAGGACTGGATGGTGGTGACCGGGTTCTCCTGGCCGTCCACGGTGCCCGTCTCCATGGCGGTGAACAGCTCGGAGAAGGACAGCGGCACGGCGTTGGCGCCGAAGCCGTTGAACATGTCGATGTAGACCGGGTTCTGCATGACGCGCAGCTTGATGCCCTTCAGGTCCTCGACCTTCTCGACCGGGCGCTTGCTGTTGGTCAGGTTGCGGAAGCCGTTCTCCCAGTAGACGAGGCCGACGAGGCCCTTGTCGTTCAGCTTGGCCGCCAGCTTCTGGCCGAAGGGGCCGTCGAACACGGCGTCGGCCTCCTGCTCGTTGTTGAACAGGAACGGCAGGTCGAAGACGGCGAAGTCCTTGACGATGCCGACCAGCGTGGCGGTCGAGCCGACCATCATCTCCTGCGCGCCGCCGATCAGGGCGTTCTGCATCTGGATGTCGCTGCCCAGGCTGGCGTCGGCGAAGCCCTTGACCTTCAGCTTGCCGCCGGAGCGCTTCGCCATGTCCTCGACGAAGAACTTCACGGCGCGGCCCTGGTTGCTGCTCTCCGACAGGCCGTAGCCGAAGCGGATCAGCCGCGGCTTGATGTCCTGGGCGGAGGCGGCGACGGGGGCGAGGATGGCGGCGGCGAGGCCGGTCGCCAGAAGGACGGAACGGAGCAGCTTCATGGGTCGGTTCTTCCCTGTGAGCGTTTGTGATTAATGGCGGAAAAAGGCCAGCGGGGCCGTGACGATCTCCGGAACGGCGATCAGCAGGCACAGCAGAAGCAGGTAGGTCAGCAGGAACGGCCAGATGCCGCGCGTGGCGCTTTCCAGCGAGATGCGGGCGACGCCGCACACCACGTTCAGCACCGTGCAGACCGGCGGATGGATCAGGCCCAGCGTGCCGGTCAGGACGAACATCACGCCGAAATAGGTCGGGTCGATGCCCGCCGCCGCGGCCAGCGGGGTCAGCACGGGGCCGAGCACCAGGATCGTCGGCGTCAGGTCCATCACTGTGCCGACGGCCAGCAGCAGCAGCGTGATGGCGACCATCAGCAGCTTTGGCTCGTGCAGCAGCGGGGCCAGCATCTCGTTCATCTGCTGCGGCAGGTCGGCCAGGGTCACCATGTAGGACGACACCAGAGCCGCCGCGCACAGGAACATCACCGTGCTGGTGGTGCGCGCGGCCTGGACCAGCAGCGGCACCAGATCCTTCAGCGTCACCTGCCGGTAGACGAACAGCGCCACGACCAGCGAATAGACGGCGGCGACCACCGCGGCCTCGGTCGGCGTGAAGATGCCGCCGCGCAGGCCGCCGATGATGATGACCGGCAGGGCCAGCGCCCAGACGCCCTCGACCAGCGCGGTGCGGCGCTCGCCCCAGCTCGCCTTGGGCTGCAGCTTCACGGTCATGCCGCGCACCACGAACATCCAGGTGATGACCAGACCGGCGCCCATCAGCAGGCCGGGCACGATGCCGGCCATGAACAGGCCGCTGATCGAGGTGTTGGTGGTCACGCCGAAGATGATGAAGGGCATGCTGGGCGGGATGATCGGGGCGATGATGCCGCCCGACGCGATCAGGCCGGCGGAGCGCGGCACCGGATAGCCGTTGTCGCGCATCATCGGAATCAGCAGCGTGGCGAGCGCCGCCGTGTCGGCGATGGCCGAGCCGGACAGGCTGGCCAGCATCACCGACGCGCCGATGGTCACATAGCCCAGGCCGCCGCGGATGTGCCCGACGAGGCTGACCGCGAGGTTGATGATCCGCTGCGAGATGCCGCCGGCGTTCATCAGCTCGCCGGCCAGGATGAAGAAGGGCACCGCCATCAGCGGGTAGTTGTCGGCGCCGCTCAGCATGTTCTGGGCGACGAGCTGGGCGTCGAAGAAGTCGAGATGCACCATCAGCGCCACGCCCGTCAGCATCAGGGCGAAGGCGATGGGCATGCCGAGCAGCATCAGGCCGAACAGCGAGGAGAGGAAGACCGCAAGGGCCATGGAACGGGCTCCGCTTTCAGAAGGCCGGACGGAATCAATGCTCGGCGATAGGGCCGCCCTGCGGGGCGGTGACGCCGTGGGGGTCGCCGTTGCCAGGGATGTGCGCCGTCGCGTCGCCCGACAGGATTTTCCAGAGGTTGGCGATGATCGTCAGCGCCATGGCGATCGCCGGGAAAAAGCCCGCGGCGGCGTAGAAGGCCATGGGGAAGCTGAGCACGGTGGAGCGCGTCTCCATCCCGATCAGAAGCTGGAACCAGCTCCCCTGGATGAACAGCCACAGTGCGTAGATCATCAGCAGATGGCTGATGACGGCGCAGGCCCGGCGGACGCGGGCCGGCAGGCGGGCCTGGAGGATGTCCAGCCCGAGATGCTGGTGGCGGCGCAGCGCCAGGGTGGCGCCCAGGAAGACCAGCCAGACGAACATCAGGCGGGCCAGTTCCTCGGCGGCGACGATGCCGCTGTTGAAACCGTACCGCAGAACCACGTTGCCGAAGACCAGCGCCACCATCACGGCGAGCATCAGCGCCATGATCCATTCGGTGACCATCTCCAGCGCTTCCACCAAGCGCTTCATGCACACTCCTCGGCCTGCCTCGCGGCGGGGCTCACCTGATCGGAAGGGGCGGCGGCAGGGGACGGCGCGGAAAGGCACGGGCGGCGCGACGCACCGGCAGCGGGGCCGGGCGGCGGGTCGGGGTTCCTCCCACTTGGTCTCTTGCCGGGGTCTCTTGCCGGGACCTTGAATTTTCTGTTTCGGAAAATAGAGGAGTCCCGCAACCGAGTGAAGAAGATTTTCTTCATATCGACGCTCGAACCGCCCAACGATCGGCATAGTGACGAAAATTATCTTCACAAGCCACGCCGCGCCGCATAGCTTGGGGATCATGGGAAGCGGCGCGACGAACTCCGCCGAAAGGCCAGGGCGCGCTATGCCATTGGCACCGGCGGTGGTACGGTCCGCCGCCCGAAGACGCCCCGGGGCCAAGAACGCTGGGGACCAAAAACGCTTTCAGGGATGGACGGTCCGTTTCGATGCTCCAGCCGGTGAACATCCTCGATCACATCCGCGGCCGCCTGCCGGAGCTGAAGCGTTCCGAAGCCCAGGTCGCCGAGATGGTGCTGGTCGAGCCGCAGAAAGTCCTGGGGCAGAGCATCACCGTGCTGGCCCAGGCCGCCGGGGTCAGCGAGGCGACCGTCGTCCGCTTCTGCCGCAGCATCGGCTGTGCCGGCTTCCCCGACTTCAAGCTGCGGCTGGCCGAAGGGCAGGCCCGCGGCACTCCCTTCGTCAGCCAGGACGTGGCCCCGGACGACGAGACTCCGACCGTCGCGAGAAAAATCTTTTCATCCGCCGCCGCCGCTCTGAACGACGCAGCCGGCGCGCTGGACATGGCCGCGGTTTCCCGCGCCGTGGAGCTGCTGGCCGACGCCTCCAGCATCCTGTGCATCGGCACCGGCGCCTCGGCGGTGGTGGCGGAGGACGCGGCGCACAAGTTCATGCGCTTCGGCATGGCGGCGCAGGCCAGCGCCGACCCGATGATGGTCCGCATGCTGGCGGTCAATCTGGGCGCGCGCGGCGTCCTGCTGGCGATCTCCAACACCGGGCGCACCGTGATGGTGACGGAGCTGGCGCAGATGGCCCGCGACCTGGGCATCCCGGTCATCGCGATCACCGCGCCGGGCTCGCCGCTTGCCGCCGTCTCGTCGGTCGCTATCGGCCACACCCCGGTCGAAGACGCCGAGATCTACACGCCGATGGCCTCCCGCCTCGTCCATCTGGCGATCATCGACGTGCTGTCCACCGGCGTGGCCCTGAAGCTCGGCGCCGAGGCGCGGCACCATCTGGCGAAGGTGAAGGCCGTGCTGTCCGGCACCCGCTCTTCCCACGGCAAGCCCGCGCGGGGTCGCCAGCGGGCGTGATTTTATCCCCTCTCCCCTCCGGGGAGAGGGTTAGGGTGAGGGGGTTGCGGTGAGGGGGTTGCGGTGAGGGGGTTGCGGTGAGGGGGTTGCGCTTGTGCCGGACGTATCGCCATGCATATCCCCCTCACCGGCCCTGCGGGCCACCCTCTCCCCGGAGGGGAGAGGGCTGGTAATCCAAGGCGACAAAACCTCCTCCCCCCTTGCCATCCGGGCCGGCTTGGTCCAATTGGTGCGCCGCCGTTCCCGATTCACAGACAGTCCCCGCCCATGCCCGCCATAGCCCTCAGCGTCGCCCCGATGATGGACTGGACGGACCGCCATTGCCGGACCTTCCATCGCCTGCTGTCCAAGAACACGCTGCTCTACACCGAGATGGTCACCACCGGCGCCGTGCTGCACGGCGACCGCGAGCGGCTGCTCGGCTACGACGCGGCGGAGCATCCGGTGGCGCTCCAACTCGGCGGGTCGGACCCGGCGGAACTGGCTGCCTGCGCCCGCATCGCCGAGGAGTGGGGCTATGACGAGGTCAACCTGAACGTCGGCTGCCCGAGCGACCGCGTGCAGTCGGGCCGCTTCGGCGCCTGCCTGATGGCCGAGCCCGATCTGGTCGCCCGCTTGGTCGGCGCCATGCGCGAGGCGGTGTCGATCCCCATCACCGTGAAGTCGCGGATCGCCATCGACGAGATGGAGGAATGGCCGACGCTCGACCAGTTCGTCCGCACCGTGTCCGCCGCCGGCTGCACCCACTTCATCGTGCACGCCCGCAAGGCGTGGCTGAAAGGGCTCAGCCCCAAGGAGAACCGGGACATCCCGCCGCTGCGCTACGACCTCGTGCACCGGCTGAAGCAGGAAAACCCGCAGCTCACCATCGCCATCAACGGCGGCATCCGCACCCTGGACGAAGCGGAAGGGCATCTCGCCACGCTGGACAGCGTGATGATCGGGCGCGCCGCCTACGAGACGCCCTACATCCTGGCCGACGCCGACCGCCGTCTGTTCGGCGGGGAGCCCGGCCCCGACCGCTACGCGGTGGTTGAGGCGATGGCGGCCTACGCCGAGGAGCGGATGCGCCAGGGCGCGCCGCTGTCGGCGATCACCCGGCACATGCTGGGGCTGTTCCAGGGCCTGCCCGGCGCCCGCGCATGGCGCCGCCACATCAGCGAGAACGCCCATCTCCCCGGCTCCGGGCCGGAGGTGCTGCTGAAGGCCGCGGCGCTGGTGCCGCACCGCGAAGCGGTCACGCAGCCAACGGGATGAGCGCGGCGAGCGTCAGGCAGACGACGATGGTCAGGCGCGTCCGCAGCGTGCCGAACCAGCGGGGATAGCGTCCGTCCGCCGCCGCGCTGCGGTCCACCGCCCAGGCGAGGAGGAAGGACAGGATCAGCGCCGGCACCGTCAGGCCGGACGGCAGCAGGGTGGCGCCCCACCCCAGCAGCGACGGCGCGACTCCCCAGGCCAGCCACGCCGGCCCGCTCGTCTCGCCGTCCCGCCTAGAAAGGACGCGGCCCCAGTGGATGGCGCCGATGAAGGACAGGATCGACACCGCGTAGACGACCACCGCCCGAACCACGGCGCCCTGCCCGTCGCCCTCCGCCATCCAGGCCAGCGCGGTGCCGCCGACGAAGGGCACCAACCCACCGTAGGACAGCAGCCGGACGACCGAGGCCCGGCGGTCCTCAAAGGACAGCGCGTCCATGCGCTTACGGCTTAGCAGAGGGCTGGGCCAGCGCCTTGTCCACGGCCGCGGTCAGGGTGGCGGAGTCCGGCGTGACCGAACTGCCGAACCATTCCAGCAGGCGTCCGTCGCGGCCGATCAGGATCTTGTGGAAGTTCCAGCGCGGCACGCCCTGCGGCCCGGTGACCGCCGCCGCCCAGCGGTAGAGCGGGTGGGCCTGCGGTCCGGTGACGGACTGCTTCTCCATCAGGGGGAAATCGACGCCGTAGTTGAGTTCGCAGAAGGAGGCGACCTGGGCGTTGCTGCCGGGCTCCTGCCCGCCGAAATCGTTGCTCGGCACCCCCAGCACAACCAGCCCGCGGTCGCGCCGTCCCGCCCAGAGCGTCTGCAGCCCCTCATACTGGCCGGTGTAGCCGCATTGCGACGCCGTGTTGACCAGCAGCACCGCCTTGCCCCGGAAGGCATCGGGCGCGAGCGTGCCGCCGTCGATGGCCGGCAGGGGCAGCGCCGCCCAGTCGAGCGCGTCGGCCGCCGCCGCCGCGCTGGGGACGGCCGCGGACAGCGTCAGGACGGCGGACAGCATCACGGAAACGGATCGGGCGGCGGATTGGGCGGCATCGCGGATCGTCGGCATGGTGGTCTCCCGGTCGGCGGCTCTGGTCGGTACGGCCTTGTCCTATACGGCGGTCGAGGCGTGTCGGATCATGCACGCGCATGGGTGCCATGGCCATCTTGCCGTGCGTCGGACGGCCGCACCTGCTTTAGGGTTGTCCCCCCGCCCGCCCCAGACCATAGACCGGCCGACGCCCTCCCATGCGCCTTCTCATCCTGATGCTCGGCCTCGCCGGTTTCGCGAGCGCCTTTTCGCTGCGGACCACCGACCCGATGCTGACCGTCATCGCGTCGGACCTCGGCATCGGCGTGGCCGAGGCGGCCCTGCTCTCCTCCGCCTACACCCTGCCCTACGCAGCGATGCAGTTGATCCTGGGACCGGTGGGCGACGCCATCGGCAAGACCCGGCTGATCCGCCTGTCGCTGGTCGTCCTGACCATCGGCGTGGCGCTGTCGGCGGTGGCCCCCGGCTACTACACCGTTCTGGCCTCGCGGATGCTGGCCGGCGCCTTCGCCGGGGGAATCATCCCGGCCTCCATGGCGCTGATCGGCGACCGGGTGGTCTACACGGAGCGGCAGTTCGCCATCAGCCGTTTCCTGCTGGCGGTGATCCTCGGCCAGATGTCCGGTTCCGCGGTGGCCGGCGCCCTGTCGGAGGTGGCGGGCTGGCGCACCGTCTTCGCCCTGGCCGCCGTGGTGACCGGACTGATCGCCCTGACCGCCGCCCTCCTCCTGAAGGGCGAGCGGGAGGAGCGGCATCCCCTGTCCATGGCTGACGCGCGGGCGCGCTACGCCTCCGTCCTGGCGAATCCGGTGTCGGTCTGGGTGTTCGCGACGGTGGCGGCGGAAGGGCTGCTGATCTTCGGCGTCTTCCCCTTCGTCGCCCCCATGCTGTCCCGCCACGGGGCGGAGGGCGCGTTCGAGGCCGGGGTGACGCTCGCCGCCTTCGCCATCGGCGGAGTCGTCTACAGCTTCATCGTGCGGCGCCTGCTCGGCACGCTCGGCCAATGGGGGATGATGGGGGCCGGCGGTCTGGTGGCCGGCGGCTCCTATCTGGCGATGCTCGCCCCGGTGCCCTGGCCGGTGGTGTCCCTGCTGTTCCTGGTCGCCGGATTCGGCTTCTACATGCTGCACAACACCATGCAGACCCAGGCGACGGAGCTGTCGGCGACGGCGCGTGGGTCGGCGCTCGCCCTCTTCGCTTCCTCCTTCTTCCTGGGACAGGGGATCGGGCCGGTGGTCTACGGGGCGGTCGCCGATCGGGTCGGCCTGCCCGCCCTGTTCCTGTTCGGCGGCGTGCTGACCATGCTGCTGGGCGTCGGAGCGGTGCGGCTGATCCGCCGTCCGGCGTGATGGGCAGGCGTGACGGCTCGGCCCGACTGATATTTCAATATTTCGGATATCCCCAGATTCTGTGGATAACTCTGTTGGCGAATCGAGGGGTAACCGAAGGGACAGGCGGCCCCTCAAGGGGTCGGGCAGAAATGCCTGATTTTTAGGCACATTAGAAAACCGCGCCGATCAAGGATTTTTCGCGCGCCGGGCTTGCTTTCGCGCCCGGCCCGGCGCCTGCCCCGCCCGGCAACGGGAGTCAAGCGAAGGATGCACTCCCCTGTGAACAACTTTCCTTGACAGGGCCTGCGGGCCACGGCAAAGCGCTGCTCCCGGCGCCGAGACGACTTGCGCGCCACCGGTCCGTGGGGCACTCTGGCGCCATGTTCACCGTCAGCGAAAGCGAAGCCGAAACGATCCGCCGGGCCTTCCACGACCGCGGCGAATGGTCCGCAGTGGTGGAGTTGCGCCGGCTGTTCCCGGTCTTCGCCAACAACCCGGAGGCGCTGCGCTGCGTGCGCGCCATCGCCGGCTGGCAACCCCTCCCCGCCCCTGCCGCGGCCCCGCCCAAGGTGACCCAGTTGCGGCGCCGCAAGCCGGCGGAGCCGCAGCCCTAAGTCGTCAGGTGGCGGTGCGCGGTCCGCGGTCGCTGAGCGTGTCGGCCAGCGGCACGACCTTGCCGCCGTCGGCGACCACCTGAAGCTCCGGCACGCCGCCGGACTGGGCGCGGCGCTCGGCCAGGAGGACCTCCAGCATCGCCTCGACCTTCGGCATGTGGACGGTCTGCTGGTCGAAGGGCATCTGGATGCCCTGTTCGCGGAACTGTTCCAGGATGCGCATGCGCAGCTCGTTGCGCACCGGGATGATGTGCTCGGTGTTGGCGACGAAGCAGCGCAGCTCGAACTCCGGCCCGCTCGGCCCGAAGTCGCGGAACATCACCACCGGCTCCGGGTTGCGCAGCACCTGGGCGTGGCCGTAGCCGATCCTCAGCAGCAGCGCGTAGACCTGCCGGGCGTCGGTGTCGTAGGTGATGCGGACCTTGATCTCGATGCGGGTGGTCTTGTCCTTGAGCGTCCAGTTGACCACCGACTTGGAGATGAACTCCGAGTTCGGGATGATGACGGAAGCGCGCTGGAAGGTCTGGATCTCCGTCGCGCGCACGCTGATCCGGCGCACCGTGCCTTCCAGCCCGTTGACGACCACCCAGTCGCCCACCTTCACCGGCCGCTCGACCAGCATGATCAGGCCGGAGATGAAGTTGCTGACGACGTTCTGCAGGCCGAAACCGATACCGACCGACAGGGCGGACGCGATCATGGCGAGGCTGGACAGGTCGAGCCCCAGCGTGCCGACTGACATCAGCACCGCCATGGTGGTTCCGAGATAGCCCACACCCATGCGGATGGAGTTGCGCACGCCGTCGTCCATGTTGACGCGGCCGAGGATGCGCTCGTCGAGCTGGCGCTGGATGAAGCGGGTCACCGCGACGACGACGCCCAGCACCATCAGCGCCGACATGATGTCGCCCGGCGCGATGCGCACGCCGCCCACGGTGACGCCGCTGAGGAAGCCGTCGGCCAGCCCCTTCATCTCCGACAGGGTCATGCCGGTCAGCGGCAGCAGGAAGAAGGCCGCCACGGTCAGCAGCAGCCCGTCGATCACCGTCCGTCCGGCCTGCCCCAGCATCCGCCGGCCGCGGTCGGTGGCGATCACGATGTCGCGCACCTCGGCCACCTGCCCACTGCCGCGCTCCAGCAGGACGCACAGCAGCTCGCGCAGGACGCCGCGCGCCACCAGCAGGACGCCGCCGATGATGAGCGTGGTTAGCATCAGCTTCGAGGCGTAGATCGCACCGACCAGATAGCCGGCGCCCGAGGCAACCAGCGAGGCGAGCGCCACCGCGCCGATCAGCAGACGCAGACGCAGCCCGACGACCCGTGGGCGGGCGGGCGGCACGTCCTCCGCCTCGGCGGCAGCAGGGGTCGCGGCCGGCGGTGGCAGGGTGACGTCCACTGCGGCCCCGGGCATCGGCTCCGGGCATCCGCAATCGTCGGTCTCCTCCGCGTCGGGCGGCGGGGCGGCCAGCCAGAGGTGATCGGGGTAGAGGAACAGCAGCGACACGGCGATCAGCGCCATGGTGCCGAAGCCGGTGATTGACCGCAGCTCCGGCGGGGTGAACATCCCCTCCGACAAAGCGATGCCGGTACCGGCCAGGGCCAGCCCGATCATGACGAGCGGGACGCGGCGGACCAGACGGCGCGCGCTGTCCGGGTCGAGGTTGGCGAGCTGCCAGGACGGATGGTCGGGCGCCAGGGTGGCGCGGGCGACGCCGGTGACCAGGAAATAGGCGGTCAGGCCGCCCGACACCCCGACCACCAGAGCGGTCAGCGGACCGGCATCGGCGGCGTCGCGCAGCAGCCCGACCAGGGCGCCGCTCAGCACCAGCGTCGGCACCAGCGGCACCAGACAGCGGGCCAGCGCCTCCACCGCCATCGCCACCACCCGCTGGCGGTAGCTGGGCCGCTCCTCCAGATCGCGGTGGCCGTAGCGGCGCAGCAGCACCCGGCGCACCGGCCAGGCGACCAGGAACAGGACAGCGGCGAGCGCGCCCAGACCGTACAGGCGACCGCGCCACTCGTCGTCGCCCATGACGATGCCGAAGGCCCGCCCGATGCGCTCCTGCACATAGGCGGTCTGCTCGGGCAGGGCGGCCCAGGTGGCGGGCAGCAGCGGCACCGGGCCGCGCCGGACGATCTGCTCGGTGAGCTGGGTCATGCGCTGGTCGGCGGCGGTGCGCAGCAGGATGTCGGCGCGGGTGACGATCAACTCGGTCTGCTTGGTCCGCCCTTCCGCCTCGCCGATGGTCTGGGTCAGGCGCTTGCGCTCCGCGGCGATCCCCGCCTCCTCCGGCGGAGCGCCCTGGGCCGGCGGCGGACCCAACGCGTCCAGCATGCGCTGGGCGGTGTCGCGGGCCGCCGCCGCCGCCGCGCCGGCTTCCCGGACCTCATGCTGGATCTTCGCCAGATCGGCGCGCAGGGTCTCATATTCCGTGTTCGCCAGATCACCCCCGGCGATGCGGTTGGCCGCCCTCTCCAAGGCGTTCTGCCATTGCGGCAGCTTGGTCTTGAAGTCCGCCGCCGCCTCCGCCGCCGGAGCGGCGGACTGGGCCAGGGCCGATGGAACGACGGCACCCGCCGCAAGCGCGCCACACAGCATCAGGGCTGCCAGAAGCCGGCCGATCCGGCAGCGGAAGGCGGAGGAGGTCTGCATCACCGTTCGGAGTCTCTTGTTGGCGAATGGCTGCGGTTCCGGCGAACCGGGAAAAGGGATACCTATACTCTTCGGTGTCGCGGCAAAAGTATGGCACGCCGTGTCACCAGGATGTGACAGAGAGGTTCGGAAGCGCGCATCCGTTCGCGGGGGCCAGGGCGAGGCGCCGGTCCCGGGGTCCGCTGTTTCATGCGCCTGCCCGCCGATTGAGCATGGCGTGGTTGCGTGTCTTGATGATACAGGTTGCGTATCGTCGCTTCATACGCACGTCATCATCATGGCCGGCCTGACCGACATCGACCGCACCCTCCTCCGCACCGCGCTGAAGGCCGCAAAGCGCAACGACGTCCCGTCCGTCGGGATGCCGACCGAGACGCTGGAACGGCTTCTGGAGTATCTGGCAGTCCTTGAAGGGACGCAGTCCGGCGCGCAGTCCGAAGGCGCCCCGGGGTCAAACTGACCCTTCAACCATTGCCTGGCCGGCAATGGCAGGACGTCTCACCCCGGCGTTACATACTATCGTATGCCTACCAACCGGCGCCGAACCTGCGCAGTCGCTGAACGGTACGTTGTGACATTGAATTCGAGTCGCAACCGATGCTCGACTAACCCTATCGAACGGAGTAAGACTTTGGGACCCACTCCTTCAGGCGGACGATCCACTTGTGCCAGTTTGCCACACCGGAATGCGGTCACGCCTGTCGCGCGATCAGGCTCGTCCGCGAACACAGCCGCGGACCCGTGGGGTTGGACGCGCGCGCCTATCTGATTCGGGTCGAGCGTCGGCTCATGCAGTTCCATTGCGGCGCTCCGCTGGGCATTCCAACGGAGGTGGCGCCGCCCCGCGAGGCCGCCGAGTAACCGGCCGTCACCCTCGCGTACCCCCAGTCCCGTCCGCTCAATCCCGCCCGCTGGGGGCATCGGAACGGCCCCGGTCCGGCTCGCGGCCCCGTTCCCCCTCCCCCTGACGGCCCTTATCCGTCGCCTCGTCGCGTTCGCGCTGACGCTGCCATTGATCGAACTTCTCGGGATCGGTCACCAGATCGATGACGGACGGCTTCCGGTTGCCGTCGTCGCGCTGTGCGGGCATGAACACCTCCATCGCTGCGCCACACCTGTCCTTTTGCACATCAACAGCGCAAAGGGCCCGGCGCACCAAGCCCCGCAAGGGGAGAACCCCACAAGCACAGCCTTGCTCCTTTGGCGTCCGGTTTTTGACACAGCACACCCCCGCCCGAATCCTTAGCCTGCGACAGCGATCAAGACACAGTCGGGGGCGGAATGCTGCGGTTGGGAACACGGGTGAGGTTTGCGGGCCAGGAGGCCCTCGTCGTTGCACGGACCCTTGCCGGTGAGCCGACCTACGACATCCGTCTGGCCGACGGCCGTCTCATCAAATACGCCGCCGAAAGCGACCTGGAACCGATCGAGGGGGACGGGTCCGCACCCCCGCCCGCCTCGGCGCGGCCATCCGGCGACGGCGGCTCCAACCAGGGGGGCATGCAGTGACCCGCGACGACTTCCCCTATTCGCTCCAGCCCTACGCGATGCCGGATAACGGCGGCGACGGCGCGCAGCCGTCCGACGCCTGGACCCTGGTACTGTTCCGCGCCGCCGACGAGGCGGAACGCCTGTGGTTTCGCGACCATGGATTCGTCATGGAGGGCCGCCGGTGGGTCCGCCATGCCCCTGTCCCGGACAGCGGTGCCGAGACGCCGACCTCCGGCGATTCGTCCGAGGACGAGGACTTCGGCGATCGTGAGTCCGACGACAAGGCGCCGGGCACCGGCGGTCCCGCTCCGGACGTCGCCGCCTGATCTTCCGTTCCGGCGTCCGCGGCCTTTTCCAGTGCCGGCGCCCCTGTTCGCGGACACGCACGCCCCATGCCCGACAGCCTCGACTTCGACCGGAACGACCTTGGTCCAAACGCACCCGGGCAGAACCATCTGAGCCCCGGCGATCTGAACCGGCCCGCTCCCTCCCCATCCGCGCCCCCTTCCGCATCGCCGTCCACCGTTCCGCAGACCGCCCTGATCCGGCGGCTGCGCCGGGCGGCCTCCGGCAACGTGCCGGCGCCGGAAGGGGTGACGCTCCGTCAGGCCCAGCAGCGCGACGTCATGGTCGGCGCCCATCTGACCCTGAGCATCGATTGGGCGACGGAGGTCGAGGTCCGGCTGGGGGCGGAGATGGTGCGCTTCGCCATCTACTGCCGCAACGCCGCCGAACTGAACGCGACGCTGGCCCGCGACCTGGACGCCGAGGCGGCTTCGCTGGAAACGGCCCACCGCTTCGCCACGCTGCTCGGCCCGCTGGACGAGCGGGTGGAGGCGATGTCCGCGGCGGAGGAGCCGTTGCCGCCCCTGCCGTCGCTGCGTGGTCCCTACTATCTGCATGAGGTCTGCACCGGTTGCGACGGCGGCGGGGTGCGGGCCTGCGGCGGCGACGGCTGCCGCGGCGGCAAGATTCGTTGCACCCACAGCGCGACCGCCGAGGCGCCGGATTGCCCGGACTGCGGCGGACGCGGCCAGCACCGCTGCCCGGTCTGCGCGGGCGAGGGTGTGGTCGCCTGCGAGACCTGCGGAGGGGTCGGGCAGTTCACCCACATCCACCACCCCCGCCTGACGGCGCACCCCTCCTACAGCCTGACCGCCCCGCCGGACGCCCCGGCGGCGGTGCGAATGGCGCTGGAGGAGGCCGGTTTCGCCGGCTTCGCGGCGCTCGCCAACCCCGCACCCGCCACGGTGCGCCATTCCGGCACGCAGCTTCTCTACCAGGGCAGCGGCACGCTCACGGTGGTCGCGCTGTCCTGGGACTGCGACGGCGTGCCGTTCGAGGTGGAAACCGTCGGTCCGGACACCGACTCCGCGCCCCTCCCCCCCTTCCTCGACACGGTGCTGGCCCCGGTGCTGGCGCGCATCGCGGCGCTGCCACCCGCCGACGCCTTCGCCCTGGCCGGCGCCTACCGCCTGACCCGCTCCATCGCCGAGGCGGTGCTGGATGGCCGGGAACCGGACACCGCGGCGATCGTGGCCGACCATGAGGGCTGCGTCAGCCCCGCCTTCGTGAAGGAAACCGCCGCCGTGCTGGCGGAGCGGTTCGCCGAGACCAGCCGCACCGCCGTGTCACGGAGTTGGATCGCCGCGGCGGGGCTGCTCGCCCTGGTCCTGCTTCTCGTGGCGGGCGTGGATGGTCCGGCTCTGCTGACCGGCGCGACGCCCGAGCAGCCGGCCCCGGCGGGGCTGCGGCTGGGCTGGGACATCGGGATTCCCATCGCCGCCGGGCTGGGCCTGTGGGCGCTGGTGCGCGGGGTGGTGCGCGGGGCGCTGGCCGCCGCCTTCGGCGGGCCGGTCCGTGCGCCGGATCAGGGGTCCTGGCCGCTCGTCCTGCTGTCCGCCGCGGCGGCGGTCCATCTCGGCCTGCTGACCCTGTGGAACGGAGGGCCGGGGTTCAGCCGGCTGAACCATCGGCTGGACGTGGAAGCGATCAACCAGGGACGCGCGCCGATGCCCACCCCGCGCGTGCTGACTCCGGAGGAGCGAATCATGGCCGCCCAGCGGGCGCTGGCCCGGCTGGGGCGCTACGACGGGGCGATTGACGGCAAGATGGGCGAAGGCACCCGGACGGGTCTTGCCAGCCTGACCGGACTGGTCGACACGCCGCCGGGTGTGGCGCCCGAAGACCCGCTGGAATTGGCGGTGGCCATCGCCGCCGACCGCGTGGCGGTCAACGTCCGGACTCCGGAGCTTCTGGTCGGGCCGGGCTGGAGCAACGCCTCCCGCCTGCGCATGAAGCACGACGACCAGCCGATGGTCGCCGGGGCCTTCCTTGGGGCGCTGGCCGCATCGGGCACGGAGCGAGCGGCAGCGGGTCAGGAATGGGTTTCGGGAGACGGCTTGCGTTCCGGATTGATCACCGTGACGGGCCGCATCGCCGACCCGAAGGACCGCGGGCGCCTGTGCTTCGCGCTGACCCACGTCGTGACCACGCCGGCCGGCCGGGACGCCGGCGCGCCGCTGCGCACCTGCCGGACCGCCGGAAACTGGACCCTGGAGGAATGAGGCCTGGAAGAATGGGAAGCGAGATCAAGGAAAGGACCCGCTGCAGGCGGGCATGAAAAAGGGGCCTGAGAAGGCCCCGATTTTCGTATCCATCCGGCGATCCGCCGAAGGAAAGATGGTGCGGTCGAGAAGACTCGAACTTCCACAGCATTTCTGCCACAGCGACCTCAACGCTGCGCGTCTACCAATTCCGCCACGACCGCGACTTCATCATTCGAATGGACTGGGCACAACGGCTCAAACCATTGAATTTCTTTACTTTCCTAGGCCGGACGTTACGCGGCGCCGCGTCGGAATGCAACAACTTTCTCATGTTGAGAGCACCCCGACGACAGGCCGCATCGGCCCGCACGCGCACCCTTCCGTGCGCGCCGCGCCCTGTTATCGCATTCCCAGGGGATAAGCAAGCGGCTTGCGTTCACAGCCCGCTCACGGTGCCGCCGCGAGACGCGCAACGGGTTCAGGAGTCCAGATGACGGCGCACCGCATCGGCGGCCTGCAGAACGGCACGGTGGGCCTGATCGACCAGACGGGTCATGGTGGCGAAGGAGTGGGGAAGCCCATCATGGACGGCGAGGCGATGGGAAACGCCCGCTTCGGCCAGCCGCTCCGCCAGACGGAGGGAGTCGTCGCGCAGGCAGTCGAGATCCGCCGCCAGCAGAAGCAGAGACGGCAGCCCGCGGAGGTCGGCCAGCAAGGGCGCGGCGCGGGGGTCGTCGGGGGGGGCCGCGCCGCCGAGATACTGACCCCAGTACCAGCGCATCCGCGCCGTCGTCAGGCCGTACCGCCCATCGCCGAACCGACGGTGCGACACGGTGTCGAAGTCATGCGCGAACATGCCGTAGAACAGCAGCCCGAACGACACCCGCGGCTCCCCCGGCGCACGGGCGGCGAGGGCGAGGCCAAGCGCGAGGTTGGCCCCGGCGGAGTCGCCGCCAACCGCGATCCGGGCCGCGTCGATCCCATGCTCCGCCCCAACCGCGGCAACCCAATGCAGGGCCGCCAGCGCCTCCTCATGCTGGTGCGGGAAGCGGCGCTCCGGCGCCAGACTGTAGCGCACCGCGCAGACCACGGCGCCGCTGTGCAGAGCGAGCAGCCTCAGCAGCCGGTCGTGGGTGTCCACGCTGTTCACGACGAAGCCGCCGCCATGGAAATAGACCAGGACGGGCAACCTCGCGGCGCCGCGGTCGGCCGGGCGGTAGAGGCGCAACGCCAAAGGGCCGGCGGGACCGGCCGCGGCCACCTCCGTCACATCGACGGCAAGCGGCGCGGGACCGTTCAGAAAGGCGTGATAACGCTCCGCCGCCGCACGGGCTTCGGCGAGAGGAAGACTCAAGGGATCGGCGGGAGCGGCGCCGAGACGGGCGGCCGCCTCGTTCATCGCGATGACCTGAGGGTCCAGGCATTCCGTCGTGGGCTGCACGGTTGTGGGCCGCAAGATGGTGTCCGGCATGACATCCTCCTTCTCAACCGAAGCGACGGCGGACAACCGCGCGGACCGGGAGCGGTGCCGGCAATCGGGAAAGCCTCCGGCCGCCGGGCGGAAATCAACACTGGGCGCCATGATAGACATTTTAAATCTACCATGCAAATAGGTTTATTTGATCTTTAATCACATGCAGAAAATGTCTTTATGCGGAAAGGCGTTTCCTCACGTTCCGGCGGACGAGGGCCAACGCAGCGTCGGCGCATTGGCTACGCAGTTCGGGCACCGCGGTCATCTCCCAGAATGGTGCCCGGCTGACCGGTCCGAGCGCGAAGAGGCGGTCGGTCACCGCCCCACCCTCGCCGATCAATGCCCCCTCCTCGGTGACGTCGAGGCCGAGGCGCAAGGGGTCGGGACGGGCCAGCCCCTGCTGAAGCAAGGCGCGCATCAGCGGATGGCGGATGCGCCCGAAGTCGCATTCGGTGCCGGTCGCGTTGACGATGGCGCCGACTGTGCGTGTCCAGAGCGCGTCTTCGGCGCCCCGCGCGCGGACCGTCGCCTCCACCCCCTCGGGGGTCAAGGCTAGAGCCTGAAGGCGCCCGGCCCGGACGGTCAGCCGCCCGTTCTCGCGCAGCGCCTCGATCCGGGCGGCCACCTCCGGCGCCATGCGGTGGCGGTGCACCTCCCAGTATGGCCGGGCGTGGCGCAGGAAGCGCTGCCGCTCCTCCAGCGGCAGGTGCTTCCAGATCAGAGGGTGGAAGGGCCGCAGGGAGTCAAAGGCGGCGCGCCAGTCCAGCCCCTCCTCCCGCGCGCGGCGGACGTCGGCCTTCAGGGCGATCAGCACGTCCAGCACCGTTCCGGGCATCGTCTGGGGATGGACGAAGCTCTTGAAGGGCCGCGTCTCCAGATGGGTGGTGGGCAGCAGTCCGCGACGCGACAGCGCCAGGATCGGACCACGGTGGCCCTGATTCTCCAGGGACAGCACCACATCGACCATCGTCAGCCCGGTGCCCAAAATCAGCACCGGCGCGTCCGGATCGATGGCGGCGATGGCCTCGCGGTTCCAGGGATCGCCGATGTAGCGCTCCGACGCGAAGACTTCCGGCGCCGCGATGCGCGGCGGCGAAGGCGGAAAATGCCCGACACAGAGCACCGCCCGGTCCACCGCGAGGCTGTCCCCGTTGGCAAGCCGCAGACGCACGCCGCTGCCGGCGGCACCGTCCAGCGCCGCATCGACCACCTCCGCCCGCACCGTGTCGAGCGTCACATGGGCGGGGGCCTCCGCCTGCGCCTCGCGCAGCACATCCTGGATGTACTCGCCGTAGAGCCGGCGTGACACGAAGGCGTGGCCGCTGGGCGGCACGTCGCCGCCGAGGTCCTTCGCCCACAGCCAGCGCAGGAAGTGGCGCGGGTCGTCGGGATAGGCGCTCATGTTGTAGGCGCGCACGTTCAACAGATGCGCCGCGCTGTCGGTGGAATAGGCCAGCCCGGTGCCCAGCGTGCCGGCGCGCTCGATCAGATGGATGCGCGTCGGCTCCTCCGCCTTGCGCAGAAGGTGGGCCGCCAGGATACTGCCGGTGAAGCCGGCGCCGACGATGGCGATGCTGTGCGCGGTGTCGTGGGACGGCATGCTCGTCGTTCCTCTCCCTGTGTCCAGCACCCCGCGGGGCGCCCCCGAATTGACATCATTAGAGCACCATGAATCCCTATTTAACAAGTTGGCTTTTGCCGTATCGCATGTGCTTTCATATACCACGCATCGAAAACAACTCTTGAAATTTGTTGATTTCCCTTGACCAACAGGACCCGGACCGCAGAATGACCATGGGCAAGCGTGCACCCTTCGTCGTCGGAATCACCGACCACATGATCCCCCGCCGGACCTTGAGGCGGCGGTTCTGGACGGCTGTGCCGAGGTGGATTTCCTCGACACCCGCCGCGAGGAGGATCTGGATCCGGAGCGTCTGGCCCGGCTGGACGCGCTGCTGGTGTGGAGCACCCGCATCGGCCCAGCGACGGTGGCCAAGCTGCCGCGCTGCCGCGTCGTCGTGCGGTTCGGTGTCGGCTACGACAAGGTCGACGTGGCGGCGCTGGAGGCCGCGGGCATTCCCTTCTGCAACAATCCGGATTACGGGACGGAGGAGGTGGCCGACCACGCCGTCTCCCTGCTGCTCTCCCTGCAGCGCCGCCTGTGGGAGCATGACGCCCGCGCCCGCGGCTACAGCACGACATGGCAGGCCAACACCCTGACCCCGCTGCGGCGGTCGAGCGCGGCGACGGTCGGCGTCGTTGGCGTGGGGCGGATCGGCACCGCGGTGGTGAACCGGCTGAAGCCCTTCGGCTATCGCATCCTCGGCTACGATCCGCAGCAGCCCGCCGGGCACGAGAAGGCGGTCGGCTACCGCCGCGTCCGCCGGCTGGACGAGTTGCTGGCCGAATCCGACATCGTGACCTTCCATTGTCCGCTGACGCCGGAGACCCGCGGCCTGATCGACGCGGACTTCCTGGCGAAGCTGAAGCCCGGCGCCCTGCTGGTCAACACGGCGCGCGGCGAGATGTTCGCCGGCCTCGACCCGCTGGAGGCGGCGCTGCGCAGCGGCCACGTCGCCGCCGTCGGGACGGACGTGCTGCCGACCGAACCGCCCGCCCCTCACCCGCTGCTGGACGCGTGGCGCCGGCGGGAATCCTGGCTGGACGGCCGGCTCGTGGTCACGCCGCACAACGCTTTCCATTCCGACGAGGCGGCGATCGAGATGCGCCGCAACGCCGCCGAGACCGCCCGCCTGTTCCTGGAGGACAGGGTTCTGCGCAACCGCATCCTGCCCTGACCCCACCCGGTCAGGCCCCCAGGAAGGCCGGAACGTCGAGGCCGAGCGCGCCTCCGATCCCGTGCAGGGCGCGCACGGTGTCGGGGTCGAGCGTGATGCCGCGCTCAGCGGCCAACACCCGGCTCCGCCGCTCCGGCCCGCCGGGCACCAGCACGCCGTCACCGCCCGGCACCGGCGGGGTGTCCTGGATGTGGTCCAGCACCGCGTCGGTCAACGCCTGCCAGCCGCCGCTCCCGGCGTCGGACACCCGCGCCGGGTCGATCAGGAAGGCCAGGACGTTGTTCACCACCCGCCCCGGACGCAGGTTCTCCGGCAGGGCCGGCAGCCCGCCGGCCAAGGCCCCGGCGAGGATCTCGCAGGCCAGCGCCAGCCCATAGCCCTTATGCCCGCCAAAGGGCAGGATGGCGCCGGTCGGGTCGCGAAACATCACGCCGGGATCGCGCGTCGGCGCGCCCCGCTCGTCGATCAGCAAGCCGTCGGCGACCTCCTTGCCGGACGCGGCGGCGACGCGGCACTTGTTGGCCGCCACCGCGCTGGTCGCGAAATCCAGCAGGAAGGGCGGATGGCCCGGCGTGGCGGGAACGGCGATGCAGATCGGGTTGGTGCCCAGCCGCGGCCGCCCGCCGCCATGGGGTGCGGCCAGCGGCCGGCTGACCACGTTGACGAAGAAGACGCCGATCAAGCCGGCCGCGATGCACTGCTCGCCATAGGCGCCGACCCGCCCGATGTGGTGGGCGTTGCGCAGGGCGAGCACGCAAGCCCCGCCCGCCTTGGCCCGCGCGATGGCGAGGTCCGTCGCCTCCCGCGCGATCACCTGCCCATAGCCGACCTCCCCGTCCACCACCAGGAACGGCGCCTCGTCGCGGACGACGCGGGCGTGGCGGTTGGGTTGCAGGTGGCCCAACTCCAGGCTCTTCGCGTAGACGGCGATCTGGCACACGCCGTGGCTGGCGTGGCCGGTGGCGTCGGAGTCCACGAGGTTGGCGGCGACGATGGCCGCCTCCTCCGGGCTGCTGCCGGACCGTTGCAGGATGGCGTCGAGCAACGCCACCAGATGGTCCGCCGCGTAGGGACCACCCATCCTCAGAACACCGAATAGTCGATGGGCTGGTGGCGGTCGAGCGTCCGATGGACGGGCGGCAGCGGGTACTTCAGCCCGGTCGCGCAGTTGAACAGCACGGCGCGCTCGTCGCGGCCCACCCGCCCGTCGCCCAGCGCCTGCTTGTAGGCGGCGTAGGTGGCGGCGCCCTCCGGGCAGAGCAGGAATCCCTCCTCCCGCGCCGCCTCGTCCAGCGCCGCCTGGATGGCCTCGTCCGGCACGGCGACGGCGAAGCCGCCGCTCTCCCGCACCGCGCGCAGGATCAGGAAGTCGCCGACCGCCTGCGGCACGCGGATGCCGGACGCGATGGTGTGGGCATCCGGCCAGCGCGGCGCGTGCTCCTCCCCCGCCTCGTAGGCGCGGACCATCGGGGCGCAGCCGGCGGCCTGCACCGCAACCATGCGCGGGCGCTTGGAGCCGATGAAGCCGATGGCCTCCAGTTCGGCGAAGGCCTTCCACATGCCGATCAGGCCGGTGCCGCCGCCGGTCGGGTAAAAGATGACGTCCGGCACCTCCCAGCCGAGCTGCTCGGCCAGCTCCAGACCCATGGTCTTCTTGCCCTCGATCCGGTAGGGCTCCTTCAGGGTGGAGACGTCGAACCAGCCGGCCTTGGCCTTGCCCTCCCCCACGATCTTGCCGCAGTCGTCGATCAGCCCGTTGACGCGGTAGACCGTGGCGCCCTGGAGTTCGATCTCGGAGACGTTGACCTCCGGCGTGTCCTCCGGACAGAAGATCGTCGTCTTGATGCCGGCCCGCGTCGCGTAGGCGGCCAGCGCCGCGCCGGCGTTGCCGTTGGTCGGCATGGCCATGTGCTTGATTCCGAAGGCCTTCGCCATGGACACCGCCATGACCAGCCCGCGCGCCTTGAAGGAGCCGGTGGGCAGACGCCCCTCGTCCTTCACCAGCAGTTCCGCCGCCCCCAGCTTGGCGGCGAGCTTGGGCAGCGCGACCAGCGGGGTCACCGCCTCGCCCAGGCTGACGATGTCCTGCACCCGGCGCACCGGCAGCAGCTCGCGGTAGCGCCACAAATCCTGCGGGCGTTCGGCCAGTGCGTCCTTGGTCAGCGCGCCGCGCACCCCCTCAAGGTCGTAGCGGACGAGCAGCGGCTTGCCGGCCTTGGACAGGTTGTGGACGGTGTCGGCCTCGTACCGCTCGCCGGTGTAGGCGCATTCCAGATGCGTGACGAAGGTCGGGCGCTCGGTGGTCAGGTTGCTGTCGAAAGGCACGGATGGATTTCCTTGCTGAATAATCCCCTCTCCCGCCCCGGGAGAGGGTGCCCGCAAAGCGGGCGGGTGAGGGTCGCGCAAGGATCGAAGCACCGATCCTCGCCGACACCCTCACCCTCCCGCCGCAGAGCGGCGGGCCCCTCCCTCTCCCGGGGCGGGAGAGGGGTTTTGGTTGCTAGCGGACCATGCCCCACTTGCGGACGGTGTGGGTCTCGATCCAGCGGAAGACGACGTTCTCGACGACGAGGCCGATCAGAATGACGGTGACGAGGCCGGCGAACACCTTGTCGATGTACAGCTCGTTGCGGTTCTGGAAGATGAACCAGCCCAGCCCGCCCTTGCCCGACGAGACGCCGAACACCAGCTCCGCCGCGATCAGCGTGCGCCAGGCGAAGGCCCAGCCGACCTTCAGCCCGGTCAGGATGGCCGGAAAGGCCGCCGGAATCAGCATGGTGACGACGTAGCGGATGCCGCTCAGCCCGTAATTCCGTCCGGCCATGCGCAGCGTTTCCGACACCGAGGTGAAGCCGGCGTGGGTGTTCAACGCCAGCGGCCACAGCACGGCGTGGACCAGAACGAAGGTCAGGCTGACCGCGCCCAGCCCGAACCACAGCATGGCGATGGGCAGCAGCGCGATGGCCGGCAGCGGGTTGAACATCGAGGTCAGGGTGGACAGCACGTCGTTGCCGATGCGCGTGGACACCGCGAAGCTGGTCAGCAGCACGGCCAGCACAACGGCGATGGCATAGCCCTTCAGCAGGACCGACAGCGACACCCAGGCCATCGACAGCAGGTTCTCCCGCCAGATGCCGTCCCACAGCGCCGTGATGGTGGCGGTGAAGGTGGGGAACATCAGCGGGTTGTTCTGCCACGTCGCGGCGATCTGCCAGATCAGCGCCACCGCGGCCAGCACGGCGAAGCGGCGGAGCGCGGTGATGTTGCCGATCCGCTCCCACAGGGACAGCGGGCGGGCCACGTCGCCGATGGGGCCGGTGGTGGCGACCGTCCGTTCATACTCCGGGCGGACGGGCGGCACGCGGCGGCCTCGCGGCGCCAGGGACAGGCCGGTCATGAGCGCGGCCCCTTCACCGTTTCCACCTCGTCGGCGAACAGCATGGTGTGGATGCGCTGGGCGGTGTCCTGGAAGGCCGGGCTGCCCACCGCGAAATGGTCGTAGCCGTCGCAGTTCAGTTCCGCCTTCACCTGTCCGGGATGCGGCGACAGCACCAGGATGCGCGAGCCGACGACCAGCGCCTCCTCGATGGAGTGGGTGACGAACAGCACGGTGAAGCGCAGATCGTCCCAGAGCTGGAGCAGCTCCTCCTGCATCTTGCGGCGGGTCAGCGCGTCCAGCGCCGCGAAGGGTTCGTCCATCAGCAGAATGTCCGGCTCCATCGCCATGGCGCGGGCGATGGCGACGCGCTGCTTCATCCCACCCGACAGCATGTGCGGATGCACGTCGGCGAACTTGGACAGGTTCACCCGCGCGATGCAGTCCAGCGCCTTCTCCTCGGCCTCCCGGCGCGACGCCTTGCCGCTGGCGAGCAGCGGGAACATCACGTTCTGCTTCACCGTCTTCCAGGGTGGAAGCTGGTCGAACTCCTGGAACACCATCATGCGGTCCGGCCCCGGCCCGGTCACTGTGCGACCGTTCAGGCGGATGGCGCCCTCAACCGGCGCCAGGAAGCCGCCCACCGCCTTCAGCAGCGAGGACTTGCCGCAGCCGGACGGCCCCAGCAGGACGTAGCGCTCCGCCTGGAACACCTGGAAATCGACGCGGTAGGTCGCGGTCACCAGATGGCGGCGGGTCTTGTACTGGAGCGTCACGCCGGACACGTCCAGCAGCGGGCGTTCGGACACG
This sequence comes from Azospirillum baldaniorum, assembly GCF_003119195.2. NCBI lineage: Bacteria > Pseudomonadati > Pseudomonadota > Alphaproteobacteria > Rhodospirillales > Azospirillaceae > Azospirillum > Azospirillum baldaniorum. Next base: position 637,636 of record NZ_CP022254.1, read on the forward strand.
CTGTCGGTGTCCACGCTGGCGGGATAGGTGAAGGCGTTCATCGGCTCAGCTCCCGGTTTCGCCGTGCAGGTCTTCGAAGAACAGGTCCTTCCAGGAGGCCGGCTTGTTCTTCATGGCGCCGACCTTGTGCATGAAGTCGGCGAAAGCCCCGACGCGGGCGGGGGCGACGGTGAACTGGTTGTCCGGGTCGTCGAGGATGCTGATGACGAAGGCCTTGTCGAGGTCGCCCCGGTTCTGCGCCAGATAGATGTCCGCCGCCACGGAATGGTCGGCGTTGATGACGTCCATCGCCTCCTTCAGCGCGCCGAGGAAAGCCTGATAGGTCTTGGGATTCTTGGTCCGGAAGGCTTCCTTCGCCCAGATCAGGTTGAAGGTGTGCGGCCCGCCCAGCACGTCGTAGGAGCTGAAGACCTTGTGAATCTTCGGATCGCGCAGCTGCTGGTACTGGAACGGCGGGCCGGAGATGTGGCCGGTGATCTCCGACGAGCCGGACAGCAGGGCGGCGGTGGCATCGGGGTGCGGCAGCGAGACGGTCAGCTTGTCGAGCGCGTCGAACTTGCCCTCTCCGAACTCCTTCTCCACGGCCATCTGGAGCACGCGGGCCTGGACGCCGACCTTCACCGCCGGCAGGGCGATCTTGTCCTTGTCGGTGAAGTCCTTGAGCGTCTTGACGGTCGGGTTGGTGGTGGTCAGGAACAGCGGCATGCTGTTCAGGGCGGCGATGGCCTTGACGTTGGCGTTGCCCTTGGTGCGGTCCCAGATGGTCAGCAGCGGCCCGACGCCCGCCGACCCCAGATCGATGCTGTCCGACAGCAGCGCGTCGTTCATCGCCGCGCCGCCGGAAAGCTGCACCCACTCCACGGTGACGTCGAGTCCCAGCTCCTTGCCGTGCTTCTCGATCAGCTTCTGGTGGCGCAGCACATGCAGCGGCAGGTAGCCCAGCCCATACTGTTCGGCGATCCGTATCCGGCCTTCCGCCGCCGCCGGACCGGCCAACGCTGCGGCGGCAAGCCCCAGCCCGGCCAAGGCGCAGAGCGCGTGGCGGATGACACGTCCAGGATGGAACATACGAACCTCCGAAAATTTTACCTAATCTCTAGTAGGAAAATGACACCATGATTCCACGAATGATTCAACAGGGAAAATAGGCATTAATTACTGTTTTATCTTGTTATATATGACCGCAAGAGATGCGAAGCCGACATACTCATAGGCCGGCTTCGCGACGGTCCAGTGCGGCATGGGAGGCGTGGACCACCCATGCCGCACCAGACGAGCGTCAAGCGGCGAGGCTCGGCTTGCGGCCAAGCACGCGGGTCACACTGGGACGGCCATCGACGCCGACCACCACATCACCGGCCACCGTCGTGCGGCGGACGACGCGGGGACGGTCGCCGTAATCGTCGACGGCGCGGTGGATGGTGGCGCGGTTGTCCCAGATCGCCACATCGCCCGGCGACCAGTGCCAGCGCACCGTGTTTTCCGGACGGGTGGCGTGGTCGGTGAAGATGCCGATCAGCCGGTTGGAATCGGAGGTGCCAAAGCCGACCAGCCGTTGCAGGAAATGCCCGACCAGCAGGGTGCGCTCGCCGGTGACAGGGTGCACGGAGACCAGCGGATGCTCCGTCTCGTAAACGGTGGAGGTGAAGACCTCGTTGAAGCGCTTCAGCCCGTCCTCACGGACGTTCCCGCGGTCGCCCACGTAATCGTACTGGTTGGTGTGGATCGCCCGCAGCTTGTCGGCCAACTCGCGCAGCGGCTCCGGCAGTTCGGCGTAGGCCGCCACCGTGTTGCCCCACAGCGTGTCGCCACCGCGGTCCGGCAGTTCATGCGGGCGCAGGATGGTGATGCTGGGATAATCGCCGAGGAAGGTGATGTCGGCGTGCCAGGAACTGGCGCGCTCCCCGCGGGACCCGTCCACATCCAGGATGCCTTCGGTCCCGCCGAGCGACGGGACGGTCGGATGGCCGACCAGGCTGCCCCACAGCCGCCCGAAGGCTTCCTGCCGGGCGTCGTCGATGTGGTGCTGGTCGCGGACGAAGATCACCTTGTACTCATGGACGGCGTCCTGGATCGCCTTCAGCACCGCCGGATGCAGATCGCCGGACAGGGTAACGCCGCGCAGTTCGGCGCCGATGTTGCCGTTGATGGGCTTGATGTCGAAACCGTTGGGAAGACTCATCGGACAGGCTCCTTTGCAAAGGAAGGTGCGAACAACCGGGGATGAGGACGGAGAGCGGCTGGAGTCATGCCGCGTGGAACCAGGCGAGCAGCGCGACGGCGCCGAAGGCCAGCAGCACGAAGACCACCGAAAGGGTGTGCAAAAGCCGGAGGTCGAGCGACGGATCGGTCTCGCCGGGATTGGACATCAGAAGCCACAGCGCCATGGCCTCGGGAAATGGCAGGCAGATCAACTCCACCGGCGGTTCACGGTCGCTGCTCATGGATCAACTCCCCGTTTCGCTGTGCAGGATCGGGAGTGTGTAGTCCTTCCACGAGGCCGGCTTGGTCTTGATCGAGCCGGTGCGGTGCATGTAGTCGGCGATCACACCGGTGTTGTGCGGGATTTGGGAATAGCTGATGTCGGGGTTGTTGAGCAGCGCCACGACCTCGTCCTGGGTCAGTTTGCTGCGCTCCTCCGCCAGATAGATGCGGGCGGCCTCGGCCTTGTCGCGCTTGATCAGCGCGAAGCCGTCGCCCATCGCCTTCACCACGGCGGCGGTGAGCTTCGGGTTCTCGTCGTAGAACTTCTGCGTGGTGTAGCTCAGCACCAGCGTCGCCTCGCCGATCACGTCGCGCGAATTGAAGATGCGGTGGACGTTCGGGTGGGCGAGTTGGAGGGTGCCGTAGGTCGGCGTGGTGACGTGGCCGGTGATTTCCGTCTTGCCGGAAACCAGGGCCGCGGTGGCGTCCGGCGGGCTGAGCGGCGTGGTCAGCGCTTCAAAATCATAATGATGCCCCGGCCCGAACTCCTTCTCCGCGGCGATCTGAAGAACGACCGAGTTGATGGAGACCTTCACCGCCGGCACCGCGATGCGGTCCTTGTCGGTCAAGTCGCGGATGCTGCGGACGTTGGGGTTGTTGCTGTTGATCCAGAAGGCGGAGGAGTCCAGGCCCGAAATGGCCTTCACGCCGATGCCGCCCCGTGTCCGGTCCCAAGCCGCCAGAAGCGGCGAGATGCCGGCCGAGACGATCTGGGCGTTGCCGCTCAGCAGAGCGTCGTTGGCGGCCACGCCGCCGTTCAGAACGAGCCAGTTGATCTTGATCGGCCCGATCCCCTCCGCCGCAGCGTATTTTTCGATCAGCCCGTGGTTCTTGGCGACCATCAGCGGCAGGTAGCTCAGCCCGTACTGGATGGCGATGGTCAGGTCCGTCGCCTCGGCCCGCGCGCCACCGGAGGAAAGGAGGGCCACGCCCGCCGCCAAGGTGATGCCGAGAAAAGCCCGTCTCGCAGTGGACGCAACCCGTTTCACACCCGCTGCCATCGAAGCCTCCCGAAATAGCGTCGCCAAGGTTGATTTTCACCTCGATCACACCAATCCATGAGCAGTCTGTCAAATAAAATCTACTAAGAAAGTAGATTTTTAGAAGCGTAAAATACTATATTTTTATGTTGAAAAAGGCCGCCGAGGTTTGCAATGGCATCGCTCTCACGAGGGCGTTCGAGCCGTCTCCACCGGACTTTTCCGGGCCATGGTTGCGCATAGAAAAAAAGCCGCCAGAAGCTTTGCGGCTCCTGACGGCCTTCGGTGTTCAAACCCTATCGATGGCGAACGCCGTGAATCACTCCCACTCGATGGTGCCGGGCGGCTTCGAGGTGATGTCGTAGACCACGCGGTTGACGCCGCGGACTTCGTTCACGATGCGGTTGGACACGCGGGCCAGGAAGTCGTGCGGGAACGGGTACCAGTCGGCGGTCATGCCGTCGGTGGAGGTCACCGCGCGCAGGGCCAGCACATGGTCGTAGGTCCGCCCGTCACCCATCACGCCCACGGTGCGCACCGGCAGCAGCACCGCGAAGGCCTGCCAGATCGCGTCGTAGAGGCCGGCGTTGCGGATCTCCTCCAGATAGACCGTGTCGGCCTTGCGCAGGATGTCCAGCTTCTCCACGGTGATCTCGCCAGGAACGCGGATGGCGAGGCCCGGGCCGGGGAACGGGTGGCGGCCGATGAAGGCGGCCGGCAGGCCGAGTTCGCGGCCAAGCGCCCGGACTTCGTCCTTGAACAGCTCGCGCAGCGGCTCCACCAGCTTCAGCTTCATGCGCTCCGGCAGGCCGCCGACGTTGTGGTGCGACTTGATGGTGACCGACGGGCCGCCGGTGAAGGACACGCTCTCGATCACGTCGGGGTACAGCGTGCCCTGGGCCAGGAACTGCGCGCCGCCGACCCTGGCGCTCTCCTCGTCGAAGACCTCGATGAACAGGCCTCCGATGATCTTGCGCTTCTGCTCCGGGTCGGTGACGCCGGCCAGCTTGCCCAGGAACAGCTCGGACGCGTTCCGGTGGACCAGCGGGATGTTGTAGTGGTCGCGGAACAGTGTCACCACCTCCTCCGCCTCGCCGGCGCGCATCAGGCCGGTGTCGACGAAGATGCAGGTGAGCTGGTCGCCGATGGCCTCGTGGATCAGCACGGCGGCCACCGAGGAATCGACGCCGCCCGACAGGCCGCAGATCACCTTGCCGCTGCCGACCTGGGCGCGGATCTTCTCGATGGCCTGCTGCTTGAAGGCGGCCATGGTCCAGTCGCCCTTCAGGCCGGCGACGCGGTGCACGAAGTTCGACAGGAGCTGCGCGCCGTGCGGGGTATGCACGACCTCCGGGTGGAACTGGACACCGTAGAACTGGCGGGCGTCGTCGGCGATGGCGGCGAAAGGCGCGCCGTCGCTGACCGCCACGGCCTGGAAGCCGTCCGGCAGGGCGGTGACGCGGTCGCCGTGGCTCATCCACACCTGCTCGCGCGAGCCGACCGCCCACAGCCCGTCGAACAGCGCGCAGGTCTGCTTCACCTCGATGAAGGCGCGCCCGAACTCGCGATGGTCGGAGCCAGACACGGTGCCGCCGAGCTGGTGGCACATCGTCTGCTGGCCGTAGCAGATGCCCAGGACCGGAACGCCCAGCGTGAAGACCACCTCCGGCGCGCGCGGGCCGTTCTCTTCGGTGACGGAGGCCGGGCTGCCCGACAGGATGATCGCCTTCGGCGCGTAGTCGCGAATCCGCTCCTCGCTCATGCTGAACGGATGGATTTCGCAATAGACGCCGGCTTCACGGACGCGGCGGGCGATGAGCTGGGTCACCTGCGACCCGAAATCGAGGATGAGAACGCGCTCGGCGGACATGGACGACAACCTGATGCGGGGGGACAAGCCCCTGACTACCGCATTTCGGGGCCCGTGGACAAGCGTGCAAGCGGCGCGAGGTCGCGCCAGCCATAGGCGATCTCCACCAGTTCCTTCCCGGCGAAGCGGATCGGCCGCTCCGCCACGCGGACACCGCCCAACCGCTCGTAGAACCAACGCGCCGGGTTGTCGCGCAGACACCAGACCACGGCGGTGTGCTTGCCGCCCTCCTGGAGCCGCTCGGCCATGGTCGCCATCAAGCGGCGGCCCAGCCCCTGCCCCTGCGCCTCGTCCAGCAGGTAGAGGGCGTAAAACTCGCCCTCGTACCCTTCCACGGGAATGCGGCGCCCGCCGTAGGTGGCGAATCCCACCACCGAGTCCGCAGCGTCCACCGCGACCAGGGCGCCCTGCCCCGGCCCGTGCGCCTGGACGGCGTTGTGCCAGCGCATCGCCGCGGCGGCTTCCGACAGGTTGACGAGATAGGTGTCGGGGACGAGGCCCGGATAGGTGGATTGCCACGTGGCGACATGGACCTTGGCGATGCCCACCGCGTCCGACGGGCGCGCGTCGCGAATCACCAGCGCTTCATCCATGGGACACCTCCGGACCCGTTGCCCACCCCAGTGACAACTGGGAGCCGGGCCGGAGCATGTCCAGTCAGCCGAAAGGGCCGGGCGGTGCGACGGAAGGCTGTCGCACCGCAGACCTTCGGGTTACTGGGCCGGGAGCGCCGGAACGCCCGCCTGCCACTGGTCCCAGTGGGACACGATGTGGTCGGTCATGCGCGCACCGACCAGCGCCACGTTCTCCACCGTCTCGGCGAAGCCGCCGGCGGTCTCGCCCGGCTTCGGGTCGAGATGCTCCAGCGTGGTCTCCTTCGGGTTGCCCTGGTCGAAGTTGACCGCGCCGCGCAGGCTCATCACCCGGTCGGAGCCCAAGGTGCGCTTGATGACCAGCGTGATCGCCGCGGCCTCCATCTCGGTGATGACGTAATCGTCGGCGCCGTAGAGCTTGGCGATGTACTGCGCCTGCTCGGACATGCCGGGGCCGTGGAAGAAGGTGTCGCCGGTCATGTGCGTGCCGGTGCCGACGAAGGGCGCGCGCCGGGCGGCGTCCTGCGGGTAGCGCTGGCGGTAGGCGCGGGCGCTGTCGGAATCCTTCAGCGGCGTCTCGCCGGTCAGCTTCATCGCCCAGGAGACCAGCGTCGGGTTCATCTGGAACAGGCGGACGGACTCGTAGCCCTTGCGCGGCATGAAGGTCGGCTCGCCCGGCTTGCCCTCTTCCGGCGCCCAGCGGTGGCCCAGATCGTAATCCACCAACCAGGTCGCCCAGTTCACCTCGGCGATGGTGCCGCGCGACGGCGGCGTGCCGGCCACGCCGGAAATGATGAAATAGGCCTGCGACAGGTCGAGCTGCGGGTTCAGCAGGATGGCCTGCATGGAGGCGGAGGAGCTGACCTTGCCCATGCCGAGAACCGCGCCGCAGACGCCGTCGGCGTTGCAGTAGACGGGGTTCAGCGCGCCCTTCACGGCGATCGGCTCGGCGGATTGCCAGTAGCGCTCGTACCAGTTCTGGAACTCGCCGGCGCGGTCGCCGGTGTTCTTGCCGATCTCGAACATGGCGCCGACGAACACCTTGACCTTGACCGGCTCAGCCGCTTCGGCGGAGGTGCCCAGCCCCAGGACGAAAAGGGCGGACAGGGCGGCGCTCCGCCAGCGGGACGTGTTCCACATCATTGCGCTCCAACATGCGGGGAAAGGTCGCACCCTAACCGCAAACCTTGCGGTATGACCCGCACGAAATCAGCAGGCCGGTCCGTGTGTCCCCGCATGAGTGGCGGCGCTCGCCCTTTCTTGGGCTGGCGCGCATTCGCCGCTTTTTCCGCCCACCGTCAATCTCTCTTACCATGTTGGTTTCGCCAAATTCTTAGCGGGGCGCCAACCGTCACCTTCCAACGCGAGCCTGACCGCCAACCAGTCACTCTCTACCACAGTATTCACACAGTTCATTAGCGTACAAATACTTAGGATTCGAACTTTAATATTCCATTATCAATCTTCGCTCAAACTTCCAAGCCAGCAGACCCAAAATATCTATTTCTTACCACGATGGCATCGACCATCGATCAATGGAGTTTTCCAATGGCTCCGACAAGCGTCACATCACCCGCCGATGTTCCCGCATATTTCCGAACTGGATCGGCATCGCGCTCAACGAACACAGCGACACCTTCCGTCGCCACGACGACCGTCCGAAATGGCAGAGCCAGCGACAGCGTGGATCTCAGCGCTCTGGCAACGGCCCTAAAAGGCAATGCTCTTACGATGTTCAACGAGGCGCTGGGCGACGAGGACCGTCGGAAACTGGACGACGCCGTGCGCGCCGGCACTCTGACCGGCGATGAGGTGGCGAAGGGCTTGACGACACGTCTGAAACGCATCGGCTTCGCGCAGTCCGGTGTCGATGTCGCCACCGTCGATCTCGATTCAGAGGCCGCCAACCGCGCTCTCGGCGGAGCGGTGCTCCTTCAGCGCGGCCAGCGCCGGTCCGACACGCCGATGCAGCCGGACAATTCTCCGATCCGCGTCGACAAACCTTCGGCATCGCCCTCCCCGGCGACGAGCAGGGATGCTCAGGCCAACGCCTACTTCCTCGCCATTGAGGATGGTGGTGACGATGCGTCAAAGAAGATCGCCGATCTCGGCATCAACCTAAGTCCGTTTGCCGCCTTCGGCGACGCGGTCCGTCGTCTGATTGACAAGGGGGCTTTCGACTACCGGTAGGCTCACCTCTTCCGCTGCCAATCTCACAAATCCATCGCGCAAAAATTAAATAGCATCCTTCATTAATTTGCATCACAGAACAGTCCACAATCATATTGTCAATAATTGCATAGCATAAAGGAGATACAATGATCATTAATTTGGGATTATATTTTCCGTTCTTCCATGTGGAGGCCCGAGAATGATGGGTAATGACGGTCAGGAGGCGGATCAATGACCAGCAGCTCAATCAGTTCCTCTCTTCACTTGTCCGCCGGCGGATACTGGAAGCCTGTACAGTCCGGAGCCGGCTCCTCAGGGACTCAATCCTCAAGCGTCGGAAGCGCTGGAAAGACGGATGCCGTGTCCGTGAGCAAGCTTGGGGAGGCCTTGACGGGCACCGCCGCCGATGTGTTCAAGCAACTCGACTCAAAGGCGCGCGGCATGCTGGAGGGGCTCGTCAACTCCGGCAAGATCAGCGCCGAAGACGCCGTGACCGGGCTGAAATCGATGGCGACCAAGGCGACCTTCAACCGCTACGTCTCCGAACGCCCCCGTGACGACGAGGACAAGCAGCGGCTGGCCGACTCGGAGGCCGCCTGGCAGAAACTGCAGGCCTACGGCAGCCGGATGTCGGGTGCGTTGTCTGAGGTCGGGCGCAAAACCCAGGAGATTCAGGAAGCCCAGCAGCGCGGCGACATTTCGATGGACGAGATGAACGAACGCCTGAAGCCGGTCCAGGACGCGTTCAAGAGCGAGATCGCGGCGACCCGCGGCGCCTATGGAAAGCCGACCGACCAGACGGCCATTCTCAGCGACGCCAGCGGATTCACGAAAAACATGCAGGGCTTCAAATCCGCGCTGGCCTCCATGGGGGAGGACGCCGGCTTCGCGGAACTGTACGCGCCGGACGGCGAGGCGGCCGAGCAGAAGCTCCAGGACCTCGGCTTCGACCGGACCGTCTTCGGCAACGCGTTCCAGACATTCGCGGAAACCGTGGACATTCCCGGCATCGGGTCCAAATCCGCTCCCCCGAAGGCCGATGGCGTCGCTCCGACCCCGGCGCCCGCCGCGGAAAGCAAAATTGCCACGGAGACGCCAGCCGTCGCGAGCAAGCCTGACGCCGAAACCCCATCGCCGCCGGATACCGTCAGCAAACCGGCTTCGAGCGACCCCGGCAACGCGCAGGCGGCGCTGTCCATGCTCCAATCGGCCCTTGCGTCGGGCGCGTCGAAAGGCGGAACCGGTGTCCTGGGCGCGGTTGCCGGAAACGCCAGCGACAGCCAGAACACGGTTGCCAGCGGCCTGCTGGAAGCCCTGAAGGCCGGAACGGGAAAGCCGCAAACCGGAAACGCGCCGACCGGCGACACACCGCCGGCCTGACGCATCCCACCGGGAAAGCTTCTCCCCGCCGATGTTACCCTTCTGAAGGCGCCGGATCAGCCTCGGCCATCCGGTCCACCTCCGCCTCGGCGTCCTCCTCCGCCTTGCGCACCATCACGGCGGCGAAGAAGCCGTCGGTATCGTGGCGGGCCGGGGTCAGGCGCAGATACGGCCCCTCGGCGGGCGGGGTGCCTGCGCCTTCCTCCGCCCAGACCTCGGCGACCGGCAGAACGGTGAAGTCGGGGTGGGTTTCCAGGAAAGCGGCAACCTGCTTCTCGTTCTCGTCCGGCAGCAGGGAGCAGGTGGCGTAGACCAGCCGCCCGCCGGGCTTCACCAGCCGGGCCGCGCTGTCCAGGATGTTCGCCTGGAGCGGCACCAGCTCCGCCAGGCCGGGGCCGAGCTGGCGCCAGCGGCTGTCGGGGTTGCGGCGCCAGGTGCCGGTGCCGCTGCACGGCGCGTCGACCAGCACGCGGTCGAACTTGCGCTTGTGCCGCTTCACCCAGGGGTCGCGCTCGCTGGACAGCGGGTGCGCCTCGATGTTGTGCAGACCGGCGCGGCGGAACCGCTCGGCGGCGCGCTTCAGGCGCCCGGCCAGCACGTCGCAGGCGACGACGCGGCCCTTGTTCTTCATCAGTGCGGCGATGGCCAGCGTCTTGCCGCCGGCGCCGGCGCAGAAATCCACCACCTGCTGCCCCGGCTTCGGCGCCACCGCGATCGCCACGAGCTGCGAGCCCTCGTCCTGGATCTCGACCAGACCGTCCTTGAAGGCGTCCACGGCGCCCAGCGGCGGGCGACCCTGGACGCGCAGGCCCAGCGGCGACCACTGCGTCGGCGTCGCCGTGATCTGGGCGCGGGCCAGCGCCTTGATCGCGCTCTCGCGGTTGGCCTTCACCGGGTTGATGCGCAGGTCGAGCGGCGCTGAGTCCAGCAGCGTCCGCATCTCCACCGCGAAGCGGTCGCCCATGGCGGCGCGCATCGGCTCCTCGGCCCAGGGCGGGCATTCCACGGCCACGCTTTCCGGCATCTGCGGATGGTCCAGCGTGTGGGTGTCCAACTCGTTGGCGAGCTTCGCCTCTTCCGGCGCCAGCGGGTCCGGGGCGAACTTGGAGGAGCCGAACAGCGCCTTGACCGTCGCGGCGGCCTTGCCCTCGGCCAGGATCTCGTTGGCGAGCGCGCGGGCGCGCGGGGTCGGCGGATGGCCCTGACGCTCCAGCCACCAGCACAGCCGGGCGTGCCGCCGCAGGATCGCGTAGGCCGTCTGCGCCACCGCGGTGCGGTCTTTCGACCCGATGTAGCGGCGGGCGCGGAAATAGGCGCTCATCACCGCGTCGGCGGGGCGCGGGGTTTCGTCGATCTCGGTCAGCAGGTCGATGACCGCCTGAAGGCGGGCGGCGGGGGTCATGGGATGGTCCTCGGATAGATTCCCTGCTCGATAACCCGAGCGGGGGGCGCTTGTCATCCCCCGCGCACGCGCGGCAGCCTTTCGAGTCGCCGTCCCAGGCGCGCGCCCTGTGACAAGACGGCCTGATCGAAACCATCCGCGCGAAGAGCGGTTGACCGCAATCCCATGAATGAGGCAAAAAAGGGGTAGTTGTTCTTGCCCTGGCTCTCTTGCGGGCGGCAAGTCCAGCGCTCCCTCTTCTTCGGCGTCTTCTTGAAATCTGGTGCGGGGTCCGCGATGACGGCTGCGGTCGGCAGTGTCATGGCGCGTGCGTTGGCGCGCGTCTCCACCCTTCTTGCGTTCGGCCTGCTGGCGGGCTGTGCGGGCGACGCGGCGACCGGATCGGGACCGGGCGGCGGCGTCACCGCGGCGTCCTGGCGGCCGGGGATGGAGAAGGTCTCCGCGGATTTCCGCGGCCTGCCGGGCTGGATCGACGACGACCACGCGCAGGCCCTGCCCGCCCTTCATCGCACCTGCCATTGGGTGGCCTCGCAGCCGGCCGGCAAGCCGCTCGGCCCCAACCCCGCCGCCGGCACCACGTCGGACTGGCGCCCGATCTGCGAGGCGTTGCGCGGCCTGCCCGCCGCCGAGCCGGAAACCGCCCGCCGCTTCTTCGAGGATCACTTCATCCCCGTCGCCCTGTCCGAGGGGCAGGAGGGTCTGTTCACCGGCTATTACGAGGTCGAACTGCGCGGAAGCTGGACCCGGACCGAACGCTACAACGTCCCCCTCTACAAGGCGCCGAAGCGGACCAAGCGCGGCCTGCCCAGCCGCGCCCGCATCACCGACGGCGCGCTGAAGGGCAAGGGGCTGGAGATCCTGTGGGTGGACGATCCCATCGACGCCTTCTTCCTGGAAATCCAGGGGTCGGGCCGGGTGCGGATGACCGACGGGTCGGTGGTGGCTCTGGGCTACGGCGGGCAGAACGGCCACCGCTACGTCCCCATTGGGCGGCACCTGATCGACATCGGCTACGCCACGCCGGAGCAGGTCACCATGCCGCTGATCCGCCGCTGGCTGACCGAGCATCCCGGCGAGGCCAAGCGGGTGATGAACCTGAACCCGTCCTACGTCTTCTTCCAGCTCCGCCCCGACGTCGGCGCGCGCGGCGCCCGCAACATGGAACTGACGGCGGGCCGCAGCCTCGCCGTGGACCCGGGCTACGTCCCGCTCGGCGTGCCGCTGTGGCTGGACGTGCGCGAAGCGCCGGTGCCGCAGGGCGAGATCAAGCGCCTCGTCGTCGCCCAGGACACCGGCGGCGCCATCAAGGGGGCGGTGCGCGGCGACCTGTTCTGGGGCCATGGGGCGGAGGCCGCGGAGGGCGCCGGCGTGATGAAGGCCAAGGGCCGCTACACGATGCTGGCGCCGCGCACCACCTCCTTCACGCTGGCGCAACGCCGCTGAGGTCTGGTCGCCGATGCTGGTACGATTGCCGGAGCTGCCCGACCGGGAGGCCGCCCTCGCCGCGCTGGAGGACATCTTCTTCCTGTCCACGCTGCGCAAGGACTTCGCCACGGCGGCGGAGCGCGACGCCTTCTTCCGCACCTGGACCGGCTGGTACGTGGAGCGGGCGCCGGACGACGTGTGGTTCGCCTTGGCCGAGGACGGCGCCGTCATCGGCTATCTGACCGGCTGCAAGGACAGCGCCGGAGCGGTGGACCTCGCCCGCATCATCCCGAAATACGAGGTCTTCGCCGACCGCTTCGCCGCCTTCCCTGCCCATCTCCACGTCAACGTCCGGCCCGGTTTTCGTGATCATGGGATCGGGCGGGCGCTGGTGGACCGCTTCGCGGAGGACTGCCGTGCCGATGGTCTGCCCGGCCTGCATCTGGTGACCGGGGTCTTCGCGCGGAACGTCAGCTTCTACCAGCGCGCCGGCTTCACCGCCGCGACCCAGCGGGGAGCGCTGCTGTTCCTCGGCCGGCCCCTGGATTGATGCCCGTTCAGAACGCCGGTGGGCAGCCGTCGGCCTTGAGCACCCGCTGCATCGAGGCTGGGTTGTTGACCAGCTTCGCCGCCGGACGGACGGGCCGCCGCACCAGTTCGCCGCCGCAGTTCGGACAATGTCCCTTCAGCACCCCATCCCGGCAGTCACCGCAGAAGGTGCATTCGAAGGAGCAGATGTAGGCATCGCGGGAGTCCGGGGGCAAATCCCGGTCGCAGCATTCGCAGTTGGGCCGCAGCGCAAGCATGATGGGGATCGCCTTTCCGTGGTTCCGCGATGATAGCAGCGGGAAGGCGGTGGGAGAACAGGCGGTGGCGCGGCTCCCGCCTCCGAAGCTCCCTCTCCCCTCTGGGGAGAGGGTTTGGGGTGAGGGGGGTGCACTTTTGCCGGACGTTCCGCTATGCGGAACCCCCTCACCGGCCCTCCGGGCCACCCTCTCCCCAGAGGGGAGAGGGCTATCAAGGCCAACCCAGGCAAAGGCCTTTGATGCCCCTTCCCAACGCGGCGCCCCGCGCCGTAAGGTCCACGATCACGACGACCGCCCGCCCTGGAAAGCCCGTCCCGCATGACCCGCCCGCCGCGCCTGATCGAAAGCCCGCAGAATCCACAGTTCAAGCTGTGGGAGGCGCTTCTGGACAGCCGCGGCCTGAAGAAACAGGGCAAGTTCCTGCTGGCCGGACTGAAGACGGTGCCGGAGGCGCTAGCCCGCTGGCCGGAGCGCTTCTCCACCCTGCTCGTCACCGATCCGGCGCAGGCCGAGGGCTGGCGCCTGCCCGCTGGGCTGGAGATCGTCCAGCTCGCCCCCGCCCTGTTCCGCACGTTGGACGCCTCCGGCACCGGCTTTCCCCTGCTCGTCGGCACGGTGCCGGACACGCCGTTGATCGACCTGTCGCTACCGCCGCAAGGGCTGGAGCTGATCTGCGCGCTCGGCGACCCCAACAACCTCGGCGCCCTGCTGCGCAGCGCCGCTGCCTTCGGCACCCGGCGGGTGATCCTGCTCGACGGGGCGGCACACCCCTACCATCCCAAATGCCTGCGCGCCGCATCGAACGCCCAGTTCGAGTTGACCCTGCTGCGCGGCGGCCGGTGGGAGGATGTGAACCGGGCCGCCGGGCCGCTGGTCGCCCTGGACGCCGGTGGCGCCGACATGGCGGGCTACCGCTGGCCGCGCGACGTCCGTCTGGTGCTGGGCGAGGAAGGCCAGGGCATTCCCGCCGCCCTGCCCGTCCAGCGCCTGTCCATCCCGACCACGGGCGCCGTGGAATCCCTCAACGCCACCGTCGCGGCCAGCGTGGCGCTGTTCAGCCACTTCGCCGCCAACCGCTGACAGAGAAACGCTGAAACGTGGACATGAAAAAGGCGAGGGGAGCGTCCCCTCGCCTTCTCGACCCTCAACCCCAAAGGAGCGCCCGATCAGCCCTGACGGTAGTTCGGCGACTCGTTGGTGATCGTGATGTCGTGGACGTGGCTCTCGCGCAGGCCGGCGTTGGTGATGCGGACGAACTCGCACTTCGTCTGCATCTCGGCGATCGACTGGCTGCCGGTGTAGCCCATGGCCGCGCGCAGGCCGCCGACGAGCTGGTGGATCACCGCCGACACCGGACCCTTGTAGGGCACGCGGCCTTCGACGCCTTCCGGCACCAGCTTCATGGTCGACACTTCCTGCTGGAAGTAACGGTCGGCCGAACCGCGGGCCATGGCGCCCACCGAGCCCATGCCGCGGTAGCTCTTGTAGGAGCGGCCCTGGTAGAGGATGACCTCGCCGGGGCTCTCGTCGGTGCCGGCGAACAGGCTGCCCAGCATCGCCACGCTGGCGCCCGCCGCGATGGCCTTGGCGAGGTCGCCCGAGAACTTGATGCCGCCGTCGGCGATCACCGGGATGCCCATCTTCTCGCAGGCCTCCACCACGTCCATGATGGCGGTGAGCTGCGGCACGCCGACGCCCGCCACGATGCGGGTGGTGCAGATGGAACCGGGGCCGATGCCGACCTTCACGGCGTCCGCGCCGGCATCGACCAGCGCCTTCGCCGCCTCGGCGGTCGCCACGTTGCCGGCGATCACCTGGGTGTAGTTGGACATGTTGCGCGCGGCGCGCACCTGATCCAGCACCTTCAGCGAGTGGCCGTGCGCGGTGTCGACCACCAGAACGTCGACGCCGGCGTCGAACAGCGCCTCGGCACGGCGCAGCCCGTCCGAGCCGGTGCCGGTGGCGGCGGCGACACGCAGGCGGCCCTGGGCATCCTTGCAGGCGTTGGGATAGGCCTGGGCCTTCTCCATGTCCTTCACCGTGACGAGGCCGATGCAGCGATGAGCCTCGTCCACCACCAGCAGCTTCTCGATGCGGTGCTGGTGCAGCAGGCGCTTGGCCTCGTCCTGGCTGACGCCCTCGCGCACCGACACCACGTCCTTGGTCATCAATTCGCTGACCGGCTGGTTCGGGTTGGTGGCGAAGCGGACGTCGCGGTTGGTCAGGATGCCGACCAGCTTGCCGCTGCCGCGGGAATCATGGCTTTCCACCACCGGGATGCCGGAAATGCGGTAGTCGGCCATGAGCTGGAGCGCGTCGGCCAGCGTCTGGCCCGGCGTGATGGTGATCGGGTTGACCACCATGCCGGACTCGTACCGCTTGACCTTGCGGACCTCCTCGGCCTGCTGCTCGATGGTCAGGTTGCGGTGGACCACGCCGATGCCGCCAGCCTGGGCCATGGCGATGGCGAGGCTGCTTTCGGTCACCGTGTCCATCGCGGAGGACATCAGGGGGATGCCCAGTTCGATGGTCTTGGTCAGGCGCGTCCGGGTGTCCACCTCGTTCGGCAGGACCGAACTTTCGGCCGGAACCAAGAGGACGTCGTCGAAGGTCAGAGCTTCGCGGATCGTGGACGAGCGGGCCATCGGCGGTCTCCCGGGAGATAAAAAGGGGCCGGAAAAAAATTTGGCGCACTATACACAAGACCGTGGGCTTGTGAAGGCGCCTGAACCACAAACTGTCGTGTGCCGGGCCTCATCCGCGCAAGCCAGCCATGACCTGCGCGAACGGGCCGCAGCCGGAGGTGGACCTAGTCGTTCATGTTGGCCCCACGGAAACCGGTGGCGACCACATAGGTTTCGGAGGATTCGGCACGGCTGGCCGGCGGCTTGGCGTGGCGCACCGTGGTGAAATCGCGCTTCAGCCGCTCCAGCAGCGACTTCTCCGCCCCGCCCTGGAACAGCTTGGCGACGAACGCCCCGCCGGGGGCCAGCACCTCCTCCGCGAAGTCGTAGGCGGCCTCGGCCAGCGCCATAATGCGCAGATGGTCGGTGGACTGGTGCCCGATGGTCGGGGCGGCCATGTCGCTCAGCACCACGTCGGCGGGGCCGCCTAGCGCCTCCTTCAGCCGCTCGGCCGCACCCTCCTCCAGGAAATCGGCCTGCATGGTGGTGGCGCCGGGCACCGGGTCCATGGGCAGGATGTCCAGCCCGACAACCTTCCAGCCCTCGCGCGCGGTCTGCACCTTGTCCACCGCCACCTGGGTCCAGCCGCCGGGGGCGGCGCCGAGATCGACCACGCGCTTGCCCGGCCCCAGCAGATGGAACTTCTCGTCGAGCTGGAGCAGCTTGAAGGCGGCGCGGGAGCGGAAGCCGCGCTTCGTCGCCTCGTGCACGTAGGGGTCGTTCAGATGCCGCTCCAGCCAGCGGGCCGAGGAGGTCGTGCGCTTGGCCGCGGACTTCACGCGGACGGTGGCGCGGCGCCCACCCGGCGTCGAGGAGGACGGAGGCTTTCCAACCATGGTCTCACATTTCCTTAATAGATTTGCCGCGTCGACCCGATCAGCTCCACGAGGATGCCCTCGCGCAAGCCGCGGTCGGCGATGCGCAGGCGCTCCACCGGCCAACAGTCGCACAGCGCGTCCAGCACCGCGCATCCGGCGATCACCAGATCCGCGCGGTCCTGTCCGATGCAGGGATGCCGCGCCCGCCCGTCGAAGTCCAGCGCGACGAGACGTTCGATGACCGCGCGGGCGTGGTCGATGCGCAGAAAGCTGCCATCCACCGCCCGCCGGTCGTAGCGGCAGAGGCCGAGGTGCACCCCGGCCAGCGTCGTCACCGTGCCGGAGGTGCCGAGCATCTGCACCTGCCCGGCCAGCACCCGCTCCCGGATGCCGTTGCGCGCTTCGAAGGAGGCGATGGCCGACGCCACCTCCTCCACCATGCGCCGGTACATGCCACGGTCAGCGTCGGCACCGCCGAACTGCTCGGTCAGCCCGATGACGCCGCACTGGATGGAGGTCTGATCAAGGATGCGCGGGGCACGCCCGCGCTCCACCGCCAGCCACATCAGCTCGGTCGAGCCGCCGCCGATGTCGAACACCACCGCATAGGGGACGTTCGGATCGAGCAGCGACGCGCAGCCGGCGAGCGCGAGACGCCCTTCCTCCTGGCTGGAGATGATCTCTATGGCGATGCCGGTCTCCCGCTCCACCGCATCGACGAACTCGCTGCAGTTCCGGGCACGGCGGCACGCTTCGGTCGCCACGGCACGCGCTGCGGTGACGCCGCGACGCTCGATCTTGGACCCGCAGATTCTCAGGGCGGCGAGTGTGCGCTCCATCGCCGAGTCGGACAGCCGGTCGTTGCGGGTCAACCCTTCACCCAGCCGGACGATCCGCGAGAAGGCGTCGATGACGCGAAAGCCGCCGGGAATCGGGCGTGCGATCAGCAGACGGCAATTGTTGGTTCCGAGATCGAGGGCCGCGAAGACCGGGCGCGCAGGGGCCGACGAACGCAACCGTCCGGTGTCGTTCTGCCGTTCACTGTGCACCTGAAGGTCCACGTCTCCTCCCCGCCATGCTTAAGGGAGTCATCTTAACCCGGTTTCACGTCCCAGCGAAAGCCCACGAATGGCATTGATTTGTGTCCGCGCGCTCACACCAAGGTGCCAGAGGCGAAAAAAGGGCTATACAAGCCCTGCCCGCTTTGCTAAAAGGGCGGCCCACGACGGGACGCGGCGCAGCGCCACTCCCGGTGAAGGTCTGGGGGATCGTCTAGCGGTAGGACAGCGGACTCTGACTCCGCCAGCCTAGGTTCGAATCCTAGTCCCCCAACCACTTTCTCCAAACAGCCAGTACTTTCAGGGACTTACGGTCTGCGCGCACCCCGCAACGTCGGGCGTGTGCGAAACTGACCCGCAACGCCGTCGCGCATTGCGCACCCCGGCCAGCCTGAAGTGATCGAGCGTGGCGAAGCTAGCCTAACTCCCCCTGAGCTCCGGAATCTGGTATTGGCGGCGACGCTGCCCGCGCGTTCCTCCCTGCGGTGATCATCGGACGACATACGAGATGTCGCTCAGGACGGGCGACCGACGCACGGCCATTCGACGGGGGCTTGCGCTCGATCTCGCATTGGAAGAGATCAGGCTTATGGGAGCGCCGCCCGGTCTCACTATCCGCACGTTGCCGGTCAACCTGCGCAACGATCCGGTGCGTGAGGGCGAGATGGAGCGCGCGTCACGTCCGACGGCTCCCAGTGCGGCAGCACTCGGGGAAGCCGGGGGCTCAGGTCCGGCCCGACCATCACCGCCACCCCCTCAGTGATGGCCACCTTCAATCCGTCAGCGCTGTCCCCCGCCGAAGGCCAGGTTTGCAGCGGGCCTGCAAACCCCCTCTATTTGCGCGAATCAAAACAGTGATTTTCTCGTTTTTTCCCTCAAAGCGTGCGCTACGTTTTGCATCGTGCGTTAGCAGCGCTGTTTTCAACATTTCATGACTCTCTTTGCCGTTTCGTGCGCCGCCGCACGGTGCTATCGTTTGCCATCAGTTGTCCAATTGTTGGACCAAACTCAGGCGGCGCGATCATGAACGGCGTCTCAACCGTCAAGGCCATCTTCGAAGAGCTTCGCAAGGAGATCCCCGAGCGCTACCAGCCCGGCGATCTGCTTCCGAATGAACGCCTGCTGGCCGAACGGTTCGGCGTCAGTCGCAACACCATCCGCGAAGTCATCATCTTCCTCGAAGCCTATGGATTGGTCGAAAAGACGCAGCGCGGCCCGCGCGCCAGCAAGCCGGACATCGAGGCGATGTTCCGTATTCTCGATCAATGTTTTGACCGCAGCGTCAAAACCTGCCGGGAAGTCTTGCAGTTCCGCCGTATCATCGAGATCGGTGTGCTGCCCGAAGTGGTCCGGCACATCACCGATGCGGAGATCGATGGACTCAACCGCCTTGCCGAAGACATGGAGCACCAGTTGACGGTGCGCGAAGCGGCGGAGGTGGACTTCCGCTTCCATGCCGCCATCGTCGCCGCGTCCCGCAACTCCATGTTGCAGAAGATGTATCAGGCGATGTCGCAGCCGATGATCTATTACATGGAGATCGGCAAGAGCAACGCCGTGATCGGGCCGACCACGGTCGATTATCATCGCCAGATCATCGCAGCGCTGCGCGAACGCTCCGTCGAGAAGGCCGTCGAGGCCAGCAACGCACATTTCCATTTCAGCGAGAGCGTGTTCAACCAGGAGGCGCAGCCGTCGGCTACGCCCACGTCCTGAACACGTCCGCTTCCTAAAAAAGGACATCACCTGTGAAAGCACTGATGATCGAAGGCGTGGACGTCTGCGCGATCCACGAGGTGGCGGAGCCGACCCCGGGCCCCGGCGAGGTGCTGCTGGCCATCCGCCACGTCGCCCTGTGCGGCAGCGATCTCAGCACCTTCAAGGGGCTGAATCCGCTGGTTTCCCTGCCGCGCATCCCCGGCCACGAGATCGGCGGCGAGATCGCCGCCGTGGGTGAGGGCGTTCCGGCCGAGTACACCGTGGGCCGGCGCGCCATCGTCATTCCCTACACCGCCTGCGGCACCTGCCCGTCCTGCCGCAAGGGCCGGGTCAACGCCTGCCGCAGCAACCGCACGCTGGGCGTGCAGCAGAACGGCGGACTGGCCGAACGCATCGTCCTGCCCTATGGCAAGCTGATCCTGAACGACACGCTGGCGCCGCGCCATCTGGCGCTGGTCGAGCCGCTGTCGGTCGGCTTCCACGCCGCGGCGCGCGGTCGCGTCGAGGCGGCCGACACCGTTCTGGTGCTGGGTTGCGGCATGATCGGCATGGGCGCCATCGCCGGCTCCGTCCATCGCGGCGCCACGGTGATCGCCGTGGACATCGGCGAGGCGAAGACCGGTCTGGCCCGCCGCTACGGCGCCGCCCACACCATCGACGCCGGCAAAGAGGATGTGGCCGCCCGCATCGCCGAGCTGACCAACGGCGACGGCGCCGACGTGGTGATTGAGGCGGTCGGCCTGCCGGCCACCTTCACCCAGGCCATCGACCTCGTGTCCTTCGCCGGCCGCGTCGTCTACATCGGCTACGCCAAGGAACCGGTATCCTACAAGACGCAGTTCTTCAACCTGAAGGAGCTGGACATCATGGGGTCGCGCAACGCGACCTCCGAGGATTTCCAGGCCGTCATCCACTATCTCGAAACGCTCGATCACGCCCCCGACGACCTGATCTCCAAGGTCTTCCCCTTCGAGGAGGCCGATAAGGCCCTGCCCTACTGGGCGAAGGAGCGCGACACCACGGTCAAGGTGATGATCGAGCGCTGACCCTTCCGGCGGCGCCGGCCGGGCGCCGTCACCCTCAGAACTGCTACGGCGGGACATGCCGGTTCCGCCGCCGGGTCCGGCCATGTTCGGCGGGACCTGTCCATGGGCCACGTCCACAGACGGGCTCTCCGGCATCCACTATGGAGGAAATAACAATGAAGCGCTTTTTGGCGTCTGCCCTTGCCGCGTGCGTGCTGTCCATCGGTGCCGCGTCCGGCGCCATGGCCAAGACCGAGATCATGGTCGCCTATGAGAACAACCCGGGCGAGCCGCTCGACCGGGTGATGCATCACTGGGCCGACCTCCTGAAGGAGAAGAGCAAGGGCGAGGTCACCCTGAAGCTGTTCCCCAGCTCCCAGCTGGGCGCCAAGAAGGACGTGATGGAACAGGCGATGATGGGGATGAACGTCATCACCCTGACCGATGTCGGCTTCCTGCAGGACTACGACGCCGACCTCGGCGTTCTGTTCGGCCCGTACCTGACCGACGACCCCCAGAAGCTCTTCAAGATCTACGAGAGCGACTGGTTCAAGAAGAAGGACGAGGGGCTGCGCAAGAAGGGCGTGCACATCGTCATGTCCAACTACCTGTACGGCGTGCGCCACATCCTCGCCAAGAAGCCGATCAACACGCCCGAAGACCTCAAGGGCATGAAGATCCGCGTCCCGAACAACGTGATGCAGATCAAGACGATCGAGGCGATGGGCGCCACCGCGACGCCGATGCCGCTGGGCGAGGTCTATCCGGCCCTGACCACCGGCCTGATCGACGGCGTGGAGAACCCGATCTCGGTGCTGTACGGCGCCAAGCTGCATGAGCAGGCCAAGTATCTCAGCCTCGTCGGCTATCTGACCAACACCTCGGTGTGGGTCGGCGGTGAGGCTTTCTTCAGCAAGCTGCCGGCGGACGTCGTGAAGATGGTCCACGAGACCGGCTACGAGGCCGGCCTCTACAGCCAGAAGCTGGCCGCCGAGCAGGACGCCGAGTTCATCGAGAAGATGAAGGCGACCGGCGTCACCGTGATCCAGCCGGACCCGGCGCCGTTCCGCGAGGCCACCAAGGTCGTCTACACCCAGTTCCCCAAGTGGTCGGCCGGCCTGTATGAACAGATCCAGAAGGATCTCAAGTAAAAATTAAGTAAATTCGGGCGGGGCTACCGTCCCGCCCGGATCGTTTGGAGGATTGTGCCATGGAGTTGATCCGGCGTTTGCCATCGGTCATCGCGGGAACCGCGCTGGCCGGTCTGGTGGTGATGACCATCGTGGCGGTGTTCGCGCGCTATCTCTTCGACGCTCCGCTGCATTGGGGCGAGGAGATGTCGGGGCTTCTGATGATCTGGATCATCATGATCGGCGCCATCGTCGCCGAGCGTGACGGCCAGCATCTGGAAATCCCGCTGTTCGTGGACCTGCTGCCCACCCGCATCCGGGCGGCGGTCGATCTGGCCATTTCGGCCCTGTCGATCCTGGTTCTCGGCTATGCCGGCTGGCTCGGCTACCTGCTGGCCCAGAGCGCCCAATACAAGCTGACGGAAATTCTTCAGATCTCCTGGTTCTGGATCGACATTGCCGTTCCGGTCGGTGCGGCTGGCCTCGTCGCCTATCTTCTGCACCGCTGCTTTATTGACATCATGGTGATCGTGAAGGGGGAAGCGCCATGAGCTGGCCCGTCATCATTCTTGTTATGCTTTGTCTTTTCGCTTTGAACATGCGAATCTACATTGCAATTTTTGCATCGGTTCTTGTCTATTTCGTGTTCTTCAGCCCGGTTCCGGACCAGATCGCGGTGCAGCGGCTGATCGGCGCCTCGCAGAACCTGTCCCTCCTGGCGATCCCCTTCTTCATCCTGCTCGGCACGCTGATGGATCACACCGGCGTGGCCAAGCGCCTGCTGCGCGTGGCCGATCTGCTGGTCGGCAAGTTCACCGGCGGCATGGCCCTGACCAACATCATGCTGAGCACGCTGCTGGGCGGCGTCAGCGCCTCCAACCTCGCCGACAGCGCCATGCTCACCCGCATGCTGGTGCCGGAGATGGAGCGCAAGGGCTACAACCGCGCCTTCGCCGCCGCCGTCACGGCGTCGGGCGCGCTGGTCACGCCGATCATCCCGCCGGGCATCGCGCTGATCATCTACGGCCTTGTCGCCGACGTCTCCATCGGCGCCATGTTCATGGCCGGCATTCTGCCCGGCATCGTCATGGCCATCATGCTGATGGGCGCCGCCTACATCGTGTCCAAGCGCAACGGCTATCCGCCGTCCCGCGACAGCTGGCCCACCGCCTCGGAGACCACCAGCGCGCTGGTCGGCGCCTGGCCGGTGCTGGTCCTGCTGGTCGCCATCATCGGCGGCATCCGCGCCAACATCTTCACCCCGACCGAAGCCGGCGCGGTGGCGGTGCTGATCGTCCTGGTGATCGGTTTCGTGATCTACCGCGAGATGCGCGTCGCCCATGTGCTGGACGCCCTGGTCGGCACCTTCAAGGCCACCTCCTCGGTCATGCTGGTCATCATGGCCTGCTCGGCCCTGGCCTGGGTGCTGTCGCTGGAGCAGGCGGCGCAGCAGCTGGCGACCTTCATCACGGCGCTGACCGACAACAAGTACGTCTTCCTGATCATCCTCAACCTGCTCCTGCTGTTCCTGGGCATGCTGATCGAGGGCAACGCGATTCTGATCGTCATGGTCCCGCTGCTGATGCCGACGGTGCACCAGCTCGGCATCGACCCGATCCATTTCGGCATCGTGGTGATCGTGAACCTCGCGGTCGGCTGTCTGACACCGCCGGTGGGCACGGTGATGCTGCTGGTCTGCAACCTCGCCAAGGTGAAGATCTCGGACTTCATGAAGCAGTCCACCCTGCTCTTCGTGGCGCTGTTCATCTCGCTCATGCTCGTCACCTTCGTCCCGGAGCTTTCGCTGCTCCTGGCCCGCTAAAGCGAACTTTCGTCCGCTTTAGACTCATATCGCCTCATTCGCCGGCGGGCTCCGGTCGCATGTGCGACCGGGACCGCCGTCGCGGTCCAAAGCGGATCACAATCCGCTTTAATCTCTCCTGCCGCCCTCCCGCTTCCCTCGCTTCTCCCCCAAGGGGCCTGACATGTCGAAGTACCTGAAGATCCATTCCAGCGACACCGTCGCCGTCGCCCTGGAGCCGCTGGCCCAGGGTACCGCGATCGACGGTCTGGGCATCGTCCTGCTCGACGAGGTGCCGCAGGGCCACAAGTTCGCCGTGACGCCGCACCAGCCGGGCGACCGGGTCATCAAGTACGGCAGCGTGATCGGCCTCGCCAAGGAGGCGATCCCGGTGGGGCGGCACATCCACACCCACAACATCGGAACCGCGCTGGGCGGCCTGCAGAACTACGCCTACGCTGGACCGGCGAACGACGCGGCGCCGGCCAAGCGGGAGGCGCCGACCATCCAGGCCTTCGTCCGCGCCAACGGCGAGGTCGGCGTGCGCAACGACCTGTGGATCATCCCGCTGGTCGGCTGCGTCAACGGCCTCGCCAAGAACGCGGCCAAGCGCTTCGAGAAGATGGGCCTGCTCCCCGAGGGCTCCCGCGTCATGGTGCTGGAGCATCCCTACGGCTGTTCCCAGCTCGGCGGCGACCTCGACAACACCCGCAACATCCTGCGCGATTTCGCCATCCACCCCAACGCCGGCGGCGTGCTGGTCATGGGGCTGGGCTGCGAGAACAACACCCGCGCCCTGTTCACCCAGGGCTTCGAGCATCCCGACCCGCGCCGCCTGCGCTATCTGACCACCCAGGAGGTGTCGGACGAGCTTGAGGCGTCGCTGGAGGCGATGACCGAGCTGGCCGCGGTGATGCGCGAGGACAAGCGCGAGCCGGTTGGCGCCGACCGTCTGCGCATCGGGCTGAAGTGCGGCGGCTCGGACGGCTTCTCCGGCATCACCGCCAACCCGCTGCTGGGCGCCCTGTCCGACTGGCTGTGCGGGATCGGCGGCGCCACCGTGCTGACCGAGGTGCCGGAGATGTTCGGCGCCGAGCATCTGCTGATGGAGCGCGCCGAGAGCCGCGAGGTGTTCGATGGCGTCGTCACCCTGATCAACGACTTCAAGCAGTATTTCATCGACCACAACCAGCCGATCTACGAGAACCCCTCGCCCGGCAACAAGGCGGGCGGCATCAGCACGCTGGAGGAGAAGTCGCTAGGCTGCACCCAGAAGGCCGGGCTCTCCCCGGTGCGCGACGTCATCCGCTACGCCGAGCGCATCCGCAAGCCGGGCCTGACCCTGCTGGAGGCGCCGGGCAACGACGGCGTGGCGGTCACCGCCCTGGCCGCCGCCGGCTGCCACATCGTACTGTTCACCACCGGCCGCGGCACGCCGCTGGGCGGCGTGGTGCCGACCATGAAGATCGCCACCAACACCGCCATGGCCGAGAAGAAGCGGCACTGGATCGACTTCAACGCCGGCCCCATCGCCGAGGCCACCGCCACGGTGGACAGCCTGCTGCCGTCCTTCATCGACAGCATCCTCGCCGTCGCCAACGGCAAAGAGGCGCGCAACGAAGAGAACGACGTCCACGACCTCGTGATCTTCAAGTCCGGCGTCACGCTCTGAACCCCACCACCTCTCAGACAAGGACGCCGACCATGCAGCGCCTGAACGCATCCTTTCTCAACGGCCGGCCGCGCCCGACGACGACGCGGATCGTGCAATTCGGCGAAGGCAATTTCCTGCGCGCCTTCTTCGACTGGAAGGTCGATCGCCTGAACGAGGCCACCGGTGGCGACTGGGGCGTGACCGTCGTCCGCCCCATCCCCGGCGGCTTCCCGCAGACGCTGAACGAGCAGGAGGGCGTCTACACCGTCCTGTCGCGCGGCGTCGACGAGGCCGGCCGGAAGGTCTCGCAGGCCCGGCTGATCGGCTGTGTGCGCAACGAGATCGCCGCGCACGGCGAGTGGGCGTCGGTGCTGGAACTGGCGCGCGACCCGAACGTCACGGTGGTCGTCTCCAACACCACCGACGCCGGCATCGCCTATGTCCCGTCGGTGGCCTACGCCGACGAGCCGCCGGTCTCTTTCCCCGGCAAGATGACCCGCTTCCTGCACGAGCGCTGGAAGGCCTTCGACGGCGCGCCGGAGGCCGGCTTGCAAATGCTAGCCTGCGAGCTGATCGACCACAACGGCGAGGAGCTGAAGCGCATCGTCCTGCTGCACGCCCGCGACTGGGCGCTGGAGCCGGCCTTCATCGCGTGGATCGAGACGGCGAACGCCTTCTACAACACGCTGGTCGACCGCATCGTCCCCGGCTTCCCGCGCGCCGAGGCCGACGACCTGCGCCGCGAGCTGGGCTACGACGACAGCTTCATGGCGGCGGCGGAGCTGTTCCACCTGTTCGTGATCGAGCGCAAGGAGGGGACGCCCGCGCTGCGCCTGCCGCTGGGCGAGCATGACGAGGGCACCGTCGTCACCGCCGACGTCACCCCCTACAAGGCGCGCAAGGTCGCCATCCTCAACGGCGCCCACACCGGCCTGTGCGCCCTGGCCCTGCTGGCGGGCGTCGAGACGGTCGGCGAGGCGGTGAGCGATCCCGCCGGGGCGCGCTTCCTCGACCGGCTGCTCAACGAGGAGGTCATCCCCTTCCTCACCCTGCCGAAGCCGGAGCTGGAGGACTTCGCGGCCGCCGTGCTGCGCCGCTTCCGCAACCCCTACATCCGACACCTGTGGCACGACATCAGCCTGAACGGCCTCGTCAAGTACCAGACCCGCAACCTGGACCGGCTGCTCGCCTACCGGGAAAGGTTCGGCACGCCGGCGCCGCTGATGAGTCTGTCGCTGGCCGCCTGGCTGGCCTTCTACCTCGGCCGCTTCCCCGGCGCCGCCACGCTGCCGCCGCGCGACTCCGCCGAGATCGTCGAACGCGTCCGGGCGATCGGCGCCCTGGATGACGGAACCCCGGCGGGGCTGGAGGCGATGGTCGCCGCCTATCTGGGCGAGACCGCCTTCTGGGGCCGCAGCATCGACGACCGCTCGCTGCGCGCCCAGGTAATGGAGGACATCCGCTTCCTGACGGACGAGCCCTTCACCTTCGCCCGTCTCGCGACGCGCCTGGAAGTCTGACAGCGAAAGGCCCCGACCGGCGATTACGGAAGGGGCCTCCTGCTTTCAACTTCGCGGTCTGCAATGTTCCCCAGAGGCAGTGTCCACTTGGGTTCGCCCTGATCCTCGCTTGGTCGGTGTGGCGACGAACGCATCGGTGCCTATCACCTGGGCCGCCAACTTGAAGCGTTGTTGCCGTGGCGTCACGGCGGCGCGGTTGGATTTGCCGGCTCCAGGGCTTACTTATGCGGTCCACCTTCCACGGCACGAAATCCCTTGAACGACACGCCCCGCCGCTCCGGCAGCTTTCCCGACAAGGACACGGTCCTCTCCTTCATCCGCTCCAGCACGACGCCGGTCGGCAAGCGCGAGATCGCGCGCGCCTTCAAGCTGTCGGGCAGCGACGACCGCGAAAGACTGAAGGAGCTTCTCAAGGATCTGGAGGCCAACGGCGCCGTGGAACGTGGGCGCAACAAGCGCGTCGCCCCGCCGCAGTCGCTGCCGGAAGTCGCCGTGCTGGAAGTGACCGGCGTCGATCCGGACGGTGAGGTCACCGCCCGCCCGGTCACCTGGACGGGCGAGGGAAATCCGCCGCGCATCTTCATGATGCCGGAGAGGAAGGGCCACCCCGCCCTGGGGACGGGCGACCGGGTGCTGGCGAAGTTGAGCCGCGTCAACGACCGGCTCTACGAGGCGCGCACCATCCGGCGGCTGGACGGCACGGTGGGGCGCGTTCTCGGCGTCTATTACCCCGCGGCGGACGGCGGGCGCATCGTCCCCACCGACAAGCGCAACAAGACCGAACTGCTGGTCTTGCCGGCCAACCGCAACGACGCCGAGCCGGGCGAGCTGGTGCTGGCCGATCTGCTGCCCGCGGCCCGGATGGGCTTGCCGCAGGCCCGCGTCGCGGAACGGCTGGGCCACACGGCGGAGCCGCGCGCGGTCAGCCTGATCGCCGTCCACACCCACGGGCTGCCCACCGACTTTCCGCCCGCCGCCCTGCGCGAGGCGTCGCACGCCGCGGTGCCCGCCCTGACCGGGCGCACCGACCTGCGCGACCTGCCCCTGGTGACCATTGACGGCGCCGACGCCCGCGATTTCGACGACGCGGTGTGGGCCGAGCCGGACCCCGACCCGGCGAACGAAGGCGGTTGGCACATGGTGGTCGCCATCGCCGACGTGGCCTTCTACGTGCGTCCCAATTCTGCGCTGGACCGGACGGCCTTCGAGCGCGGCAACTCCGTCTATTTCCCCGACCGCGTCGTGCCGATGCTGCCGGAGGCGCTGTCCAACGACCTCTGCTCGCTGCGCCCGCAGGAGGACCGCGCCTGCGTCGCGGCGCATCTGTGGATCGACCGCCACGGCGCGCTGCTGCGGCACCGCTTCGTGCGCGGTCTGATGCGCTCCGCCGCGCGCCTGACCTACGAGCAGGTGCAGGCGGCCCGCGACGGGGCGCCGGACGAGGCGACGGAGCCGCTCATGGAGACGGTCATCGCCCCGCTCTACGGCGCCTATGCCAGGTTGTGGGCGGCCCGGCAGCGGCGCGGAACGCTGGAGCTGGACCTGCCGGAACGCCGCGTCCGGCTGGACGAGCGCGGGCGGGTGGCGGAGATCGCGCCGCGCGAGCGCCTCGACAGCCACCGGCTGATCGAGGAATTCATGATCTGCGCCAACGTCGCGGCGGCGGACAGCCTGGAGCGGGCGGGCATGCCCGGCCTGTTCCGCGTGCACGACCAGCCGTCGCTCGACAAGCAGGAGACGCTGCGCGAGTTCCTGACCGGCATCGGCTACTCGTTGCCGCGGGTGGCGCGGCTGACCCCGGCGCATTTCACCGCGATCCTCGACCGCGCCGCCGGAACGGCGGACTCGCAACTGGTCAGCGAGGTCATCCTGCGCAGCCAGTCGCAGGCGGAATACAGCCCGGAGAACATCGGCCATTTCGGCCTGTCGCTCGACCGCTACGCCCATTTCACCTCGCCGATCCGCCGCTACGCCGACCTGATCGTCCATCGGGCGCTGATCCGCGCGCATGGGCTGGGGCCGGGCGGGCTGGATGACGCGGCCATGGCCGGGCTGACCGACATCGGCGAACACATCTCGATGACCGAACGCCGCGCCGCCACGGCCGAGCGCGACGCCATCGACCGCTTCACCGCCGCCTTCCTGGCCGACCGCGTGGGTGCCCTGTTCACCGGGCGGATTTCCGGGGTCACCCGCTTCGGCCTGTTCATCCGGCTGGACGAGAACGGCGCCGACGGGCTGATCCCCGCCAGCACCCTGCCCGACGACCAGTACGAGCATGACGAGCGCGCCCACGCCCTGGTCGGGCAGCGTACGGGCCGCAGCTACCGGCTGGGCGCCGCGGTGAAGGTGGTGCTGATGGAAGCCGACCCGCTGACCGGCAGCACCCTGTTCGCCCTGCCCCGCGCCGAAGGGGATGCCGCCGGGAACTTTGCTGGCGGCACCGATCATCCGTTGCAATCCGGCCACCCGGATCGCCCCCCGGGAAAAGCCCGTTTCGCGGGACGCGCAACCCAAAAGCAACGGAAGCGTGGCCGCTGAGTCACAGTGATGGACATTCCACGACAAAGAGTCTTGCCCCCGTCTTTTGTCCCGCCAGCCCTCATTTCTGAAGTGCTATTCCTTATCCGTTCGAATCCGGCGGGCAACCGTCCGGGTCCGCCTGTGGGAAAGGAGGCCGCGTACGGCGCGCCATGGGCATACGGAAACGAGGATTTTCACCGCGAGGGCGTCTGTCGGTCCCACTCGCGGCTGCCATGTTCGCCGTTGGCCTCGGAAGCCTCGGCGGAACGCTGCCCCGTCCGGTCGCCGCCGCGACCGAGCCCGCCTTCATCAGCGAGCAGGTCTTCGCCGTCGCGTACGGCAAGATCGCCGAAGTCTATCTTCAACAGGTCGATTTCGGTCGGCTTGGCCTGGACGGGCTGAAGGGTCTCGCGACCATCGATCCGACCGCCCGCGCCGAGCGCCAGGGCAGCACCGTCCGCCTGTACGTCTCCGGGAGCCTGATCGGGGAATACGCCGCCCCGTCGCTGTCCGACGCCGCCGGCTGGGCCGCCCTGACCACCAAGGCGGTGGAACGTGCCCGCCTCTACTCCCCCACCCTCTATCAGGCGGTGCCGGAGCGGGTTTATCAGGTGATCCTCGATTCCGTGATGACGGACCTGGACGGCTACTCCCGCTACACCGGCACCCAGCGCGCCACCAGCGAGCGCGCCCAACGTGAGGGCTATGGCGGGATCGGCCTGTCGCTGGAGACGGCGAACGGGCGCACGCTGATCCGCAACGTGCTGCCGCGCAGCCCGGCCGACCGCGCCGGCATCCGCAGCGGCGACCAGCTTCTGGCCATCGACGGCGATCTGACCGCGCGCCTGAGCGAGGCGGACATGCGCGACCGGCTGCGCGGACCGACCGGGACCATGGTCCTGCTGACCGTGGCGCGCGACAACACCCCGCCGCGCCGCGCCCCCCTCCGGCGGGAGCGCGTGGTTCCCAACACCGTGAACGCCAGCGTGTCCGAGCAGGTCGGCGTGCTGAAGGTGGACCGCTTCAACGCCGCCACCGCGTCCAATCTGCGCGACGCCGTGCTGTCGACGCGGCAGAACATGGGCAAGGGCCTGCGCGGATTCGTGCTCGACCTGCGCGGCAACCCCGGCGGCCTGCTCGATCAGGCGGTCGCCGTGGCCGACCTGTTCATCGCCCAGGGCAAGATCATCACGACCGAGGGCCGTCACCCCGACAGCCGCCAGCGCTTCGAGGCCGGTCCCGACGACATCGCCGAAGGCATGCCGCTGGTGGTTCTGGTGGACGGGCGTTCCGCCTCCTCCGCCGAGGTGGTGGCGGCGGCGCTCCAGGATTCGGGCCGCGCGGTGGTGGTGGGCGCCTCCTCCTACGGCAAGGGCAGCGTCCAGACGGTGACCCGCCTGCCCAACGACGGCGAGCTGTTCCTGACCTGGAGCCGCATCTACACGCCCGCCGGCTACACTCTGCACCGCCAGGGCGTGCAGCCGACGGTCTGCACCAGCCGCACCGGCCAGGACGACCCCATCGCCCTGCTGTCCGACCTGCGCGACGGTCGGGCGCGTCCGATGACCCAGTTCGCCGGCTGGCGCGCCCGCGCCGCCGACGACGAGGAGGCACTGGCCCGCCTGCGCGAAGCCTGCCCCTGGAAGGAGCATGAGCCGGAACTGGACCTGAAGGTGGCGCTGCGCCTCCTTGCCGAACCGGCGCTCTACCAGCGCGCGGTCGCCCTCTCCTCCACCAACACCGTGGCGGAGCGCTGAGTCGTTTTCCGCCCCGATTTCCAAGCAGAAAAAGGACTCGGATCGGCCCTTCCGGCCACTTTACAAAGGCTTGACATCGCGGCTGTAGCGGGTATCTTCCCCCGCTACGACGCCGCCCCGCCGGGCTGGCGGGTCACGGATTTTTAGTCGGGATTGAGATCATGGCGAAGCAGAACACCGTCCTCATCAAGCTGGTGAGCACGGCCGACACCGGCTTCTTCTACGTGAAGAAGAAGAACCCGAAGAAGACCACCGAGAAGCTGTCGTTCCGCAAGTACGACCCGGTGGCTCGCAAGCACGTCGAGTTCAAGGAAGCCAAGATCAAGTAAGGTTTCCCGGACTGCCGGAATCAGAAAGGCCGCCTTCTGGCGGCCTTTTGCTTGTCTGGACGTGGTCTCACCTCCCCTGCCCTGCCCAGTTCCGTCAGGGTGGCACCCGTCAGGGCGACAGCAGGGCTTTGGCGGGAGGATCGGCGATGGTGCAGTTGCGCCCGGCGCGCTTGGCCTCGTACAGCGCCTCGTCGGCCCGGCGGATCAGCCCTTCGGCGGTGTCGCCCAGCCGGCCGCCCACCGTCACACCGATGGACACCGTGACCGGGATTTCGCCCACGTCGGCGGACACCTTGAACAGCGTGTCGGCAATGCGTCCGCGCAGCCGCTCCGCCACCGTCAACGCCGCTTCGGCGTCAGTGTCGGGCAGGACGACCACGAACTCCTCGCCGCCCAGCCGCGCCACCAGATCGAAGGTGCGCAGATTGCGGCTGGCGCGGCTCGACACCTCCTTCAGCACCTCGTCGCCCACGGTGTGGCCGTAGCTGTCGTTGACGACCTTGAAATGGTCGATGTCGAACAGCAGGATCGCCACGGGCTTGTGGTTGTCGATCGCCCGCTCCAGCAGCCGCGGCAAATGCGCGTTGATGTAACGGCGGTTGAAGACGCCCGTCAGACTGTCGGTCAGCGCCATGGACAGGCTCTGCTCGTAGTTCGCGCGCAGACGTTCCTGATAGCGCTTGCGCCGGATCTGGGTGCGGGCGCGGGCCAGCAGCTCGTTCCGGTCGATGGGCTTGCTGATGTAGTCGTTGGCGCCGAGTTCCAGCCCCTTGGCGACGCGGTTCAGGTCGCCCTCCTCCACCATCAGCAGGATCGGCACCTGCCGTGTCCGCTCGTGCGAGCGGAGCTGGGAGCACAGCCGCAGGCCATCCTCGTTCATCAGCGTCAGGCTGATCACCACGAGGTCGAGATCGTCGCCCAGCGCGCGCTCCAACGCCGCGGCGCAGGTGTCGGCGGCCATCACATGGGCGTGGTCGCGCCTCAGCGTCTCAGCGACCTTGTCCAGATCGAGACGCGAATCCTCCAGCACCAGGACGCGGGCGCCCTCGAAGGATTCGCTGTTCAACGTGCCCGTCGGCTCGAGAACCCCCAGCTGGCCGGAGGTCGCCTCGCGCAGCCGCCATTCGTCCATCATCATTTTCAGGCGGACGAGCGACCGCACCCGCGCGAACAGCGCGACATCGTTGACCGGCTTGGTCAGGAAATCGTCGGCTCCGGCCTCCAGCCCGCGCACGCGGTCGGCGCCGTCGGACAGGGCGGTGACCATCACCACCGGGATGTGCATGGTCGCGGGATCGGAGCGGATCTTCTCGCACACCTCGAACCCGTCCATGCCGGGCATCATGACGTCGAGCAGAACGATGTCCGGCGACTCCCGCCGGACCATCTCCAGCGCCTCGGGACCATTGCTGGCGGTGATGACGTTGAAATACTCGCGCGTCAGCTTCGCCGCGAGCAGCTTCACGTTCGGAAGGACATCGTCGACGACGAGGACGCGAGCGGACATGGAACGTGCGACCGATCCCGTAACAGGTTAGCGGAGGAACTTCTGAACGGCTTCCAGGAACTTCGTCACCGAGATCGGCTTGGCGATGTAGTCCTCGCAGCCGCCTTCCCGGATCTTCTCCTCGTCCCCCTTCATGGCGAAGGCGGTCACCGCGATGATCGGGATGGACTTGAGCGCCGGATCGTCCTTGATCCAGCGCGTGACCTCCAACCCTGACACCTCGGGCAGTTGGATGTCCATGAGGATCAGATCCGGCCGGTGCTCCCGCGCCATGGCCAGGGCGTCCATCCCGCTGCGGGTCTGAAGCGTCGCGTAGCCGTGCGCTTCCAGCAGATCGTGGAAGAGCTTCATGTTCAGCTCGTTGTCCTCGACGATCAGGACACGCTTCACGGTTCGGTCGTCCATCGGCGCCTTCTTGGGGCTGTTCGGTTCCGCGAGCATCGTGCCACCCGCGCTCCTGCTTGCAGCGACCACACCCGGAGAGACCGGTATAGCCCGTTCACTGTCCCGCCGCGACGGTTAAATTGTCGTTAGCGATGCCGCCCGCGGTCCGCCGCCGGCCGTGAAGTCCCGATGATTCCACAGATTCCGTCATACGATCACCCGCTCCGGCGGAAAGTGCAGGTCGATGCGCGTGCCCCGTCCCGGCGTGCTGGACAGGGTCAGCCGCCCGCCGTGGGCCTCCACCAGGGAGCGCACGATGGACAGGCCCAAACCGGTTCCGGCGCCGTTGCGGATGCGCTCGCCCGGCACCTGACGGAAGGGCTCCAGCACGGTGAGGCGGTGCTCCTCCGGGATGCCGATTCCGGTGTCGATCACGGCGATGCGCAGACCGGTTCCGGACGGTTCCTCCGCGCGCGTCACGTCGATGGCGATGCGCCCGCCCGCCGGGGTGAACTTGACCGCGTTGGACAGCAGGTTCAGCAGGATCTGCCGCAGCGATCGCCGATCCGCGCGCAAGCGCGGCAGCGGCCGGGGAAACGAGGCGTCGAAGGCCAGCCCCGCCGACGTCAGCGACAGTTCCTGAAGGGCGTAGACCTCGCCCACCACGACCGCGACGTCCACATCCTCCTCGTGCAACGCGACGTGCCCCGCTTCGATCTTCGACAGGTCCAGCACGTCGTTGATGAGTTCCAGAAGATGGGCGCCCGAGGCGCGGATGTTGCCGATGCAATCGCGCTGCCGGTCGGTCAGCGGGCCGATTCCCGGATGAAGCAGAAAGTCGGCGTAGCCGATGATGGCGTTCAGCGGGGTGCGAAACTCGTGACTCATCCCGGTCAGGAAGTCCGACTTGACCCGGTTCACCTCGGCTTGCCGCGCCGCCTGCGCGACGCGGCGCTCGCGCTCCACGGCGCGTTCGGCGGTGTCCAGCATCAGGCTGAGCGCGTCGGCGGCCATGGCCGCCAGCATCCGCGTGGCCAGCGGCACCCCATGAGGGCGCCGGTGATGACCGGAGATCACCCCCCACGGCTTTCCGCCATGGACGACCGGCACGGTCAGGGCCGCCCCCGCTCCCATCCGCCGCAGGAAATCCAGCCGGGCCGGCGCCGGACTGCGCAACTGCGCGTGGGCCAGATCGGGCGGTGGAACCGTGGCGTCGGCGTGCAGCAGGGGAACCGGCTCCGCCGCATGATCGGGGATCACACGCACCCGTGGGCTCGCGTCCGGGGCGCCATCGAAGGCGGCCGCCGGCAGGGCGGCGCCGGGATGGAGGTCCGGAGCGGCCTGGTTCCAATCCGGCGCCTGGTCCTTCGCCACCACCTCGCCGTTGCCCAAGGCGTCGAAGCGGCAAACGATCACCCGGTCCAGCCCGGTGAGACGGCGGACGGTGTGGGCGGTGTGGGCGGCGATCGCCTCCAGACCCGCGGCGTCGCGGAGGGTGGCGATCCCCGGCATCGGGCCGGGCGGCGGTGCCGCGGCGCCGCGGCTCTCCGGTCCGGCGGACGGCCGCTCCACCTCCAGGATCACCCGCCCGCCATGCTCGTGAAGAAACGCCGGAAGCGATTCCCCACCCGGCGGCGTCACGACCGCATGCAGCCCCAGAGCCCGCAGGCCCGGCGGCATGGCGGCCAAACCCTCCAGCAACGCCGCAAGTTCCGGCAGTTCCAGCACGTCGACGCTGCGGCCCAACAGCCGCTCCGGAGCCATGCCGAGGAAGTCCGCCGTGTTGGCGCTGCAGGCCAGAATCGTCGCGCCATCGCTGCGCAACGCCACCAGGGCGCCGTGCGGCTGTATCGCGTCGTCGGCGGCGTGGATGGAAGATTGCTCGGCCGTGGGGTGGGGCGA
This sequence comes from Azospirillum baldaniorum, assembly GCF_003119195.2. Taxonomy (NCBI): domain Bacteria; kingdom Pseudomonadati; phylum Pseudomonadota; class Alphaproteobacteria; order Rhodospirillales; family Azospirillaceae; genus Azospirillum; species Azospirillum baldaniorum. The sequence continues at coordinate 672,559 of NZ_CP022254.1, forward strand.
CGGGGGATTCGGGCGATCCGAAGACGTGTTCAGAGCGGGCACCTTTGCGACGGAAAGGTGCAGATGCTGCGGTGGGATCACCCTCCGGTCAAGCGCGGCCTGGGGGGTGCGACAGGCTGACCGATCCGCGCGCCGCGCGGCCCGGCTCAGGCGGTGGCCCGCCGGTTCGCCGCGGAACGTGCGACGGGCTGTGCGGCCTTGCGCCCCGGCGAGCGCAGGCGGCGTCCGGCCTTGTTGCGGTACATGTGGGAATCGGCGAGGCGGACCACCTCCTCCTCACGGTCGTCGGCCCCATAGGGCTGCACCCCGAAGGAGAAGCGGATCGGCAGTTCGGCGTTGCTCCACGGGACGCCGCGCCGGCACGCCATCGTGGCGATCTGCCGGGCACGGGCGGCGCCGCAGGCCGCGTCGGTGTTCGTCAGCAGCAGGGCGAACTCGTCCCCGCCCAGGCGTGCCACCACGTCCTCCTCGCGGACCGCACCGACGAGCAACCGGGCGATCTGGCGCAGATAGGCGTCTCCGGCCATGTGGCCATGGGTGTCGTTGATCCGTTTGAAGCCGTCCAGATCGATGATGACCAGCACCCCGCCGCCCTTGCCGTTTCCTTTGGCCCGCTGCCGCCGCGCGGCGGCGATCTCGCGCCGGAAATGGCTGAAGAAGCCGCGGCGGTTCAGCAGCCCCGTCAGCTCGTCCGTCATGGACAGGCTTTCCAGATAGGCGATCCGTTCACGCTGCTCGGCGATGGTGGCGCGGGCTTCGGCAAGTTGGCTTTCCAGGGCCGACGCGTCCACGGTCACGGGCACCGCCGAATGGGCGATGCGGGAGCCGCGCAAAGGGGGCATTCGCAGCAGACGGTCGTGGGTCCCACGGTCGAAAGGCAGTCCGTCGTGATGCTCGGCGGCAATGACGTCCGGGTCCTGGGTGGTCACGACGGCGCTCATGGGCTTTCTCCACATGATCGGCACTGGCTGCGCCGAATTCACAGCAATCGCCGTGCCACATGAGGATTTCCAGAAGCCTAGGCCTTTCGTCCCGGCAACTTCTGCCGGGCAAGGCCGCCCCTGGGCAGATTCTGCCCGGAGAACGGCCCATTACGGAAAATTTTATCTATTTTTGATTTATTTTCTATTTTGAACGGTTTTCGAACAAGTGGCCTGTCCGGGATCGGACAGGCCCGCTCGCGTCACCGTCACACCACGCGGTCCGGTGGCGCCGCCCCGGCGAAGAAGGCGTCCAGATTGTCCAGCGCCTTGAAGCCCATGGCGTTGCGGGTTTCCACCGTGGCGCTGCCGAGATGCGGCAGCAGGAAGGCGTTCTCCAGCCCGCGGTAGCCGGGGTGCAGGTTCGGCTCGTTCTCGAACACGTCCAGTCCAGCGGCGGCCAGCCGTCCGGAAGCCAGGGCAGCGATCAGGGCCTCGTCGTCGACCACGGAGCCGCGGGCGGTGTTGACCACGATGGCGCCCGGCGGCAGACGCTCGATCCGCTCCGCGTTCAGCCAGCGGGTGGTTTCCGGAGTCGCCGGGAAATGCAGCGACAACACGTCGCAGACCGCCAGCATCGCCTCGGGATCGGCGTGGTGGACGGCCCCGGCCTCCTGCTCCGCGGGCAGTCGGCGCCGGTTGGAATAGTGGATGGTCATGCCGAAGGCCCGCGCCCGCTGCGCCACCGCCTGCCCGATTCGGCCCATGCCGATGATGCCCAGCCGCTTGCCGCCGAGATGGGTGCCGAGAAGCTGGGTCGGCGTCCAGCCGGTCCAGGCGTCGGCGCGGATCATCCGCTCGCCCTCCGAAGCGCGGCGCGCCGCGCCCAGCATCAGCAGCAGCGCGATGTCGGCCGTCGCGTCGGTCAGCACGTCCGGGGTGTTGGTGACGATCAGGCCGCGGGCCTTGGCCGCGTTCAGATCGATGTGGTCGGTGCCGACCGAGAATGTGGCGACGATCCGCACGCCCTTGGGCAGGGCCGCGATGGCCGCGGCGTCCAGCCGGTCCCCGGCGGTGCAGAGGATGCCCTCGGCGCCGGCCTCCGCCGCCAGGGCGGCGATGTCGGCACCGGACAGCGCGCGGTCCCGCGGGTTCAGCCGGGCGTCGAAATCGCGCGCGGCGCGGGCCTCCACCGCGTCGGGCAGGCGCCGGGTCACCAGGAGTACGGACCGTGATGCGGGAGAGTCGCTGCGCATGAATCTGTCCTCAGCCTTCCGTTTATTCGGGGGGTCGGGCCTTCCGCTCCGACGCCGAAACACCCATAATCCATCCGACGCTGCCAATCACCTGTGGATGTCGCTTTGCAGAACCGCCGCTCCGCCGCCCGCCTCGCCCTTTGCGCGACCTTCGGCGCGTTCTTGGTGTCCCTGACCGCCCTTCCCGTCACCGGCGCGGCCCAAGCAGCCCCCGCCAACGCGGCCGGCGCGGCGGTGGGAGCGGCGGCCGGCGCCGCGGCGAACATCCTGCCTCATCGTGCCGTCTACAAGATGTCGCTGCTGTCCGCCCGCAACAGCTCCAAGGTCAGCGACGTGCGGGGCCGCATGCTGTTCGAATGGGCCGACGCCTGCGACGGCTGGACGACGGAGCAGCGCTTCCAGCTCCGCTTCGTCTACGCCGAGGGCGATGAGATGGCGATGACCACCAACTACACGACGTGGGAGGCCAAGGACGGTCAGCGTTACCGCTTCAACGTCCGCAAGCTGATCAACGGGGAGGAGGACGAGGAGGTGCGCGGCGACGCCCGGCTGGCCAAGGACGGCACCGGCACCGCCGCCTTCTCGAAGCCGGAGCCCCAGGACATGGAACTGCCCCCCAACACCATGTTCCCGACCGCCCACACCCTGGCGGTGCTCGACCATGCCGGCGCCGGCGAGACCTTCTTCAACCGGGTCGTCTTCGACGGCGCCGATTCGGAAGGGGCGACCGAGGTGTCCACGGTCATCGGCGCGGCCATCCAGGCCAAGGAGGACGGCGCCGACCCGCTGCTGAAGGGCAAGAAGGCGTGGCCGGTGCGCATGGCCTTCTTCCCGCTGAAAAGCGATTCGGCCCAGCCGGAGTATGAGATGAGCCTGCGGCTGCTGCAGAACGGCGTCGCCGAATCCATGCAGATCGACTACGGCGATTTCACCGTGAACGCCATTCTGGAGAAGGTGGAGGCCCTGCCGAAATCGGGCTGCTGACCGCCGAGCGCAAAGGCACGATTGCAAAGGTCACAGCCCATGGCGCATTTCGTTACAATTCATTTTGCCATCTTTTGAGGAAACTGGCCTAAACTGTGCATGGTGCGTGACCACACCGCCGCGGATTCGTGTCGCGCACCGACAGCAGGATGAGGGTTTTCCTATGGCCAAGAAGCAGGTTTTGGTGGGACAGGTGTTCCAGACCGTTGGCGCGACCAACGGGCGGTCCTGGCGCGTGCGGGAGACCGTGACCCTGTTCGGCATCCCGCATGCCCGCGTGGTCAGCACGGAGGACGAAGGCGACGCGAAGACGCTGAGCTGCCTCGTCCTGGTCGACTCCAACTATTACCGCATGATCGGCTCCGGCACCGTCGCGGCCTGACGCCACTCCGTTCCCAACAAGAAAGCCCCCCGGCCTCGCGGACGGGGGGCTTTCTTGTTGGACCGCCCTTCCCTCCCCGCCGAAGCGGGAAGGGAGGGAAAATCCCGGACCGTCAGGTGGCGGCCTTCGGCGCCTCGGCGGCGACCTTCGGCTTCGGCAGGTCCAGCTTCAGGTGCAGTTCGCGCAGGCGCGCCTGATCCACCGGGGCCGGGGCCTGCATCAGCAGGTCCTCCGCGCGCTGGTTCAGCGGGAAGGCGATGACCTCGCGGATGTTCGGCTCGTCGGCCAGCAGCATCACGATGCGGTCGATGCCCGGGGCCGAGCCGCCGTGCGGCGGGGCGCCCAGCTTGAAGGCGCTGAGCATGCCGCCGAAGCGGGCTTCCAGCTCCTCCGGCGGGTAGCCGGCGATCTCGAACGCCTTGTACATCAGTTCCGGCAGATGGTTCCGGATGGCGCCCGACGACAGCTCCACGCCGTTGCAGACGATGTCGTACTGGTACGCCTTGATATCCAGCGGGTTCATCGTGTTCAGCGCCTCCAGGCCGCCCTGCGGCATGGAGAAGGGGTTGTGGCTGAAGATGACCTTGTTGGTCTCCTCGTCCAGCTCGTACATCGGGAAGTCGACGATCCAGCAGAAGCGGAAGGCGTTCTTCTCGATCAGGTCCAGCTCTTCGCCGATCTTCGTGCGGGCGAAGCCGGCCAGCTTGGCCGCCGGGCCCGGCTGGTCGCAGACGAAGAAGACCGCGTCGCCGTCCTCCACGCCCGCCGCCGTGCGCAGTTCCGCCTGGGCGGCCTCCGGCACGAACTTGGCGATCGGACCCTTGCCGCCCGCCGCCTCGAAGATGATGTAGCCGAGGCCCGGAGCGCCGAGGCCGCGCGCCCAGTCGTTCAGCTTGTCGAAGAAGCTGCGCGGCTTGTCGGACACCTTCGGGGCGCGGATGGCGCGAACCACGCCGCCCTTCTCCAGAGTCTGCTTGAAGGCGCGGAACTCCACGTCGTCGCGCTTGAAAACGGCGGTAACGTCGGTGATCTCCAACGGGTTGCGCAGGTCCGGCTTGTCGTTGCCGTACTTCAGCATCGACTCCGCGAAGGAGATGCGGCGGAAGGGCGGCTTGTCGATGGCCGGCGGCGTCTCGCGGCGGAAGCCGCCGAACTCGTCGAAGATGCCGTGCAGCACCGGCTCAATGGCGGCGAACACGTCCTCCTGGGTGACGAAGGACATCTCGAAGTCGAGCTGGTAGAACTCGCCCGGCGAACGGTCGGCGCGGGCGTCCTCGTCACGGAAGCAGGGGGCGATCTGGAAGTAGCGGTCGAACCCGGCGACCATCAGCAGCTGCTTGAACTGCTGCGGCGCCTGGGGCAGCGCGTAGAACTTGCCCGGATGGTTGCGGCTGGGCACCAGATAGTCGCGGGCCCCCTCCGGCGAGGAGGCGGTCAGGATCGGCGTCTGGAACTCGGTGAAGCCCTGGTCGATCATGCGCCGGCGCGCCGACGCGATGACGCGCGAGCGCAGCAGGATGTTCTCGTGGATGCGCTCGCGGCGCAGGTCGAGGAAGCGGTAGCGCAGGCGCACGTCCTCGCCCGCGTCGGTGTCCTGGTTGACCTGCAGCGGGATCTGCTCCGCCTCGCCCTGCACCGACAGCTCGGCGATCTGCACCTCGATGCGGCCGGTCGGCAGGCGGTCGTTGATGGTCTCCGCCGTGCGCTTGACCACCTTGCCGGTCACGGTGATGACCGATTCCAGCTTCAGCCGCTCCGCCGCCTGGAAGGCCGGGTTGGAGGTGTCGACCACGCACTGCGTCAGGCCGTAATGGTCGCGCAGGTCGATGAACAGGAGCTGTCCATGGTCGCGCTTGCGGTTGATCCAGCCCGACAGGCGGACAATCTGACCGGCGTTCTCTTCGCGAAGCTGGCCGCAGGTGTGCGTGCGGTAGGGGTGCATGGGTCGAAACACCTTGGAAAAGGTCGGAATCCTGCGCGGAAAGGCGGCCCGACACACCACACCGACAGCGCGGGAATGTCAAGTCGCCATCCGCGTCCGCTGCACACTGGGAGAGTTGCCGAAGGGCGAGCTTTCGCGCGGTCGCGCGCTCGTGTATGAAGCCCGCATGACACTCATCACGACCACCGAAGACCTTGACGCCTTCTGCCGCTCGCTGGCCGGGGTGGACTACATCACCGTCGACACCGAATTCCTGCGCGAGAAGACCTATTGGCCGCAGCTCTGCCTCGTGCAGGTCGGCGCGCCGAACGGCGCGGTCGCCATCGACCCGCTGGCCGAGGGCATCGACCTTGCGCCGCTGTTCCGCGTGATGGTGGACCCGGCCATCCTCAAGGTGTTCCACGCCGCCCGGCAGGACGTGGAGATCTTCTGGCACCTGTCCGGCCAGATCCCCCACCCGCTGTTCGACACCCAGGTCGCCGCCATGGTCTGCGGCTTCGGCGAGAGCGTGGGGTACGAGACGCTGGTCACCAAGCTGGCAGGGGCGCGCATCGACAAGTCCAGCCGCTTCACCGACTGGTCGCAGCGCCCGCTGACCGAGCGGCAGCTGACCTACGCCCTGTCCGACGTGATCCACCTGCGCCCGGCCTATGAGAAGCTGAAGCGCCGCCTCGTCCGCTCCGGCCGCGCCCATTGGCTGGAAGAGGAGATGGCCGTCCTGACCGACCCGGCCACCTATCAGGTGGACCCGGACAGCTCCTGGCTGCGGCTGAAGGTGCGGACCAACAAACCGCGCTTCATGGCCGTGCTGAAGGAACTGGCGGCGTGGCGGGAGCGCGAGGCGCAGCGCCGCGACCTGCCCCGCTCCCGCGTGCTGCGGGACGAGGCGCTGCTGGAGATCGCCGCCCACGCCCCGACCAGCGTGGACGACCTCGCCCGCACCCGCGGCATGGGCCGCGGCTTCGCGGAAGGCCGTCAGGGCGCCGAGGTGCTGGCCTGCGTCCAGAAGGGGCTTGACCTGCCGGAGTCCGAGCTGCCGCGCGTTGAGCCGCGCGAGGAGCCCCCGCCCGGACTGCAACCGGTCGTTGAGTTGCTGCGCGTGCTTCTGAAGATGAAGTGCGAAGAGAACAATGTGGCGTCCAAGCTGATCGCTTCTGCCGCCGATCTGGAGGCGATCGCCGCGGACGACGAGGCCCAGGTGCCTGCGATGCAGGGCTGGCGTCGGGAATTGTTCGGCGACGGCGCGCTGGCTCTGAAGCACGGCCGCATCGGGCTAGCGGTGCTCGACCGTCGTGTCCGCATTGTTCCAGCCGGCAATGGAGAGGGGTCGTAAGCGGCCCCATCCAGAATCATTCCAGAATGGCGCAAGAGTCGGCTTGCCCCGTTACAGGTTCAGTCAGCGTCGCGACGTTTAGCCAAAATTATGAAACAATTCATCGCAATTAACAGCGCTTTAAGGCATTGTTAAAAAAGGTCAGGGCTAATAAGTCACGGGCTCCGTATCCATGCCGTGTATCGGCCCGGTGTGGTTCGCGGATGGAATTCTCGCCTATAAGGTGCGCACACGCCCTATGCGCACACCCGGGGGATTTCGCGTATGAGCAGGTTCGGCGGCAAACCACCCATGGGACGCGACCGCGTCCGCCTCTCCACGACGGAGAAGCAGGCTGCCGTTGCCGCCGCGAAGGACCAGAAGCCCGAATTTGACAATGACAAACTGCTGAATCTGCTCCGCTCCGCGAAGTCCGAACTGCAGGGCATGCGCCTGATTCACATGCACCTGTCGCTGCTGCGGGACAAGGACCCGTCCAGCCAGATGATCGTCCGCACGATCATCCAGGAACTGGCGAGCAAGGCCTCCTACCTCCAGTCCTTCAACATTTCCAACGGCGACGTCATCATCCTCTACAAGGGGCTGAAGCTGACCGGCGTCACCGACGTCTGCCAGAAGGTGGAGCAGATCTTCCTGGCCAAGACGACCCTGACCGGGGCAAACCCCTACAAGGAATTCTCGCTCTACTCGATCATGGAACTGGCGTTGAACTTCATCAACGTCATCCGCTTCATCGAGGAGTTGCAGGCCAACGAGACCGGCGATCATTCCAACGAGACCAAGCCGCCGATCACGCTGGAGGAGATGGCGAAGCTCGAGCGCTCCATGCAGATGTTCGACCTGTCGCCCTTCCTGTTCAATCAGGCCATCGCCAACATCGGCCGCAACGCCGAAGAGGACATGGCCTACTTCGAACTCTACATCTCCATCAAGCTGCTTCAGGAACGGCTCTGCCCGGACTACGACATCACGGCCAACAAGTGGCTGTTCAACTATTTCACGGCCAACCTCGACCAGTCGGTGCTGCGCGCGCTGAATCACGGGCTCAGCTTCATGCGGGGCCGGCGCATCGGCATCAACATCAACCTGTCCACGGTCATCTCCACCGGCTTCGTGAAGTTCGACGAGCGGCTTCCCCTCGATTTCCGCGGGCAGGTGGTGCTTGAGATCTCCAAGGGCGACCTGATCGAGAATTTGTCGCTGTTCAACGAGGTCGTGGAATTCGCCCAGGACCGCCGCTATCAGATCGCGGTGGACGGGCTGAATCCGTTCTGGGTGACGAACTTCGATCTGGAATACCTGAACGCCGACTACGCGAAGATTTTCTGGTCCAACGACATGCTGGAGATGGACCCGACCTTCGAAAAGTACTTCATGGAGCGGATCCAGGAACAGGACCGCTGCAAGTTCATCCTGGCGCGCTGCGACAGCGTGTCGAGCCTCGTCTACGCCCACAAGGTCGGCATCACGATGGTGCAGGGCCGCGCCGTGGACAACATCCTGCGCAAGGGCGTGAGCGTCCGCGAAGCCATCGCCCACGCCAAGGTGGCGTGAGGGCCTTTGCAGTTTGATCCCCTCTCCCGCCCCGGGTGAGGGTGCCTGCGAAGCAGGCGGGCGAGGGTCGTGCGAGCATCAAGGCACTGATCCTTGAGGGCACCCTCACCCTCCCACCGCTTCGCGGCGGGTCCCTCCCTCTCCCGGGACGGGAGAGGGGTAAAAAACCTCTACTCCGCCGCTTGCGGCCTAGCCGGCGGCACAATCTCGCCCTTGCGGTTCAGCGCCTTCGCCAGCGCGTCAAGGCGTCGCTGCACCGTCTCGCCGGCCGGTACGCTGAAGTCGTCCGGCAGGGACAGCACCAGCCGCTCCCCCGACACCTTCAGCGCCGTGCGCTGCAGCAGCGCGGTGGCCCCGCCGGTCAGCGTGTGGGCCAGCCGCAGCGCCAGCCCCAACACCAGTGCCTTGCGCGCCTGGGCGTCGCTGAGCAGCGACCGCGGCCCCGCGGTGACCGCGTTGGGCGTGCCCGGACCGTCGATGGAGCCGGCGTAGCGGGCGTAGACGGCCAGCGCCAGGAAGGCCCGCTCGTCATGGTCGATGCCTGGGAAAGGATAACGCAGGATGCGCAGGCAGGCGTGCTCCGCCCGGTAATCGGGATGCTCGGCCCAGCCCACGTCGCTCAACAGGCAGGCGGCTTGCCGCAGCCGCAGGGCCGCGTCGTCCTCCCCGGCGAAGAGGTTGCCGGTCCAGGACACCAGAAGGGCCGGGTCGCCGATGCGGACGAAGCGCTGCGCCCAATCCTCCACCGCGGCAATCAGCGGGTCCTGCCGCTGCGCCTCGGGATCGAGCAGCGCGTACAGATGCCCTTCCCGCAACCCGAAGGCGGAGAACACCACGCTGGACGGCTGGACCATCCGCAACAGCCGTTCGAACACCAGCGCCGCGTAGGGCAGCGTGTCGATGCGGCGGCGGGAGCCGGACATCTTCTCCAGCGAGGAGCGGCTCTGCTTGGCGATCAACGCGGCGAAGTCCCGCGCCTCGGCGAAGGGCACCGTGTAGTGATGGATGATGTGCAGCGGGTGCTTCACATGCTCCATGTGCAGCTTGGCCAGGGCCCGCCAGCCGCCGCCCACCGGGTAGAAGGGCTTCCCGCGCATCTGGGCCAGCCAGTCCAGCTTCTCCAGATGCTGGTCGATGGCGCGGACCAGCCCGTTCGGCTTGGCGGGGTTCAGTTCCATCAGGCGCAACGGCCCCAGCGGCATCGTCAGATGCTCGCCGATCACGCCGCGTTCCAGCCGCACCAGCTCCAGGCTGCCGCCGCCGAGGTCGCCGACCAGTCCATCGGCGGCGGGGGTGCCGGACAGCACGCCCATGGCGGACAGCCGCGCCTCCTCCTCGCCGCTGATGACGCTGACGTCGAGGCCGGTGCGGTCCTTCACTCGCTGGATGAAGGCCGGGCCGTCCGTGGCGTCGCGCACCGCCGCCGTGGCGATGACGTCCAGCCGCCCGACGCGCATGCCCGCGACGAGCAGGGCGAAGCGCTCCAGGGCCTCCAGGCCCTGGATCACGCCGTCCGGGTTCAGGCAGCCGGTCTTCTCCACCCCGCGGCCGAGCCCGCACAGGACCTTTTCGTTGAAGACCGGCAGGGGCGACCGCTTCAGAGCGTCATAGACGACGAGCCGGATCGAGTTGGACCCGATGTCGATGACCGCGATCCGCTCGCCCCTATCGGCGACCTTCTCGACGGCCTTGGTGGCAACCGTGTGTTCCTGCGCCGGCGTCATAAGCAACCGATGTCCTCAATCAGATGACCGTACGCAGCTTCAACCGCGGCGGCGTCTTTTTGCTGCTGAGCGCGCTGCCGCGGCCCGACAGGCTGGGGTTCGTCATGAAATAGTTATGGGCGCTGAACGCGTCCGGACCAGCCTCCACCCGATGATAAACGCCGTCGGGCCCGAGTTTCCAGGTGTTCGCCTCGTCCTTCAGGTTGGCGACCATGATCTGGTCAAGCACCTGCTCGTGCACCGTCGGGTTCTCGATGGGCACCAGCGTCTCGATGCGGCGGTCCAGGTTGCGCGTCATCCAGTCGGCGGAGGAGATGAAGACCTTGGCCTGCGGGCTGGGCAGCGCTTGGCCGTTGGCGAAGCAGATGACGCGCCCGTGCTCCAGGAAGCGCCCGACGATGCTGCGCACCCGGATGTTCTCCGACAGGCCCTTGACGCCGGGGCGCAGGCAGCAGATGCCGCGGATCACCATGTCGATCTGCACGCCCTTCTGCGACGCCTTGTAGAGCCGGTCGATGATCTCCGAATCGACCAGGGAGTTCAGCTTCACCCAGATGTGGGCGGGCTTGCCGGCGGCGGCGTTGGCGACCTCCGCGTCGATCAGCTGGCCCAGCTTCTGGCGCAGCGTGATCGGGGCGATGGCGATCTTCTCCAAGAGCTTCGGCGTGGCGTAGCCGGTCATGTAGTTGAACATCACCGCCGCGTCGTGGCAGAGCGCCGGGTCGCAGGTGAAGAAGGACAGGTCGGTGTAGACCTTCGCCGTGATCGGGTGGTAGTTGCCCGTCCCGAAATGGACGTAGCTGCGCAGCGCCTTGTTCTCGCGCCGCACCACCAGCGACACCTTGGCGTGCGTCTTCAGATCGACGAAGCCGTAGACGACCTGGGCGCCGGCGCGCTCCAGGTCGCGCGCCCAGCGGATGTTGGCCTCCTCGTCGAAGCGGGCCTTCAGCTCGACCAAGGCGGTCACCGACTTGCCGGCCTCCGCCGCCTCGATCAGCGCGGCGACGATCGGGCTGTCCTTGCTGGTGCGGTAGAGCGTCTGCTTGATGGCGACCACCTGCGGGTCGCGCGCCGCCTGCCGGATGAACTGCACCACCACGTCGAAGCTCTCGTACGGGTGGTGGACGACGATGTCCTTGTCGCGGATGGCCGCGAAGCAATCGCCGCCGAAGTCGCGGATGCGCTCCGGGAAGCGGGCGTTGAAGGGGCGGAAGACCAGATCGGGCCGCTCGTCGACGATCAGCTGGCGGGTGTCCGACAGGCCGATCAGCCCATCGAGGATGAACACGTCGTCGTTCGACACGCGCAGTTCGTGGCGCAGGAATTCGCGCAGGTCGGCGGCCATGCCGGCGTCGGTGGCCAGCCGGATGACGCTGCCGCGGCGGCGGCGCTTCAGCGCGCTTTCGAAGGTGCGGACCAGATCCTCCGCCTCCTCCTCGATCTCCATCTCGCTGTCGCGCAGGACGCGGAAGACGCCGTGGGCCTTGACCTGGAACGGCGGGAAGAGCCGGTCGATGAACAGCATCACCAGCTTTTCCAGCTGGATGAAGCGGATCTCCGACCCCGGCAGGCGGATGAAGCGGTCGAGCTGCGCCGGCAGCGGGACCAACGCGTCGAGGTGCCGCCCCTTCACCGGCTCGTGCAGTTGCAGCGCCAGCGAGAAGCCCAGGTTGGGCAGGAAGGGAAACGGGTGCGCCGGGTCCACGGCGATGGGCGTCAGGATGGGGAAGATGTCGTCGAGGAACTTGGCCTCGAGCCAGTCCTTCTCCCCCTCGGTCAGGTCCTCGGCGTCGACCACCATGATGCCGGCCTCGCGCAGGTCCTGCTTCAGGCTGCGCCACATGGTCTGCTGCGCGTTCATCAGCTCGACGATGCGCTGGTTCACCGCGGTGAGCTGCTGGGCCGGGGTCAGGTTCTCGGCGCTGGGGGTCTTCACCCCCGCCGCCACCTGCCCCTTCAGGCCGGCGACGCGGACCATGTAGAATTCGTCGAGGTTGCTGGAGGAGATCGACAGGAACCTCAACCGCTCGAGCAGCGGGTGGTTCGGGTTGGACGCCTCATCCAGGACGCGCTGGTTGAAGGCCAGCCACGACAGTTCGCGGTTGATGAAGCGCTCCGGCGCGTCCGCTTCGATGCAGGTCGCTTCCAAGTCCTGAAGTTCGGTCACAGCAGCCTCGGGCTTTTGCGTGATGGGTGGTGCCGCTACAGTCCGGTCGGGCCGAACCGCCCCGCCGCGGTCGACGGGCCAAGCAACCTACCCCAACTACGTTACGGTTTTGGGTCAGACAGCATAATACTGCCGCCACGATAATACCGCTGCGAAAACAGTCGCACCCCCGGCGCATCCCGCCGGAGCGCGATCCGGACAGGAAGGGACCGCCTCGATGAAGACCCTGTATCTCATGCGCCATGGCAAGTCGGCGTGGGACGATCCCTCCCTGGACGACCACGACCGCCCGCTGGCGCCGCGGGGCAGGAAGGCGGCCCGGCTGGTCGGCCACGAGCTGAAGGACCGCGGAGCGCGCATCGGGCTGGTGCTGTGCTCGACCGCCCGGCGCGCGGCGGACACCGCCGACCGCCTGCTGGAGGTGATGGACGCGCCGGACATCCCGGTGGAGCGCGAGCGGGGCCTCTACCTGTGCGGCGCCGGGGTCCTTCTGGAACGGCTGCGCGATGCGCCCGACTCAGCGTCGTCGCTGATGCTGGTCGCCCACAACCCGGACCTCCACGACCTCGCCCGCGAGTTGACCGGCAGCGGCGAGGAGCGGCACCGCGCGGCGCTGGCGGAGAAGTTTCCGACCGGTGCCTGCGCCGTCATTCTGTTCGAAGCGGCCCGCTGGGCCGACCTGGACAGCGGGGCGGGACGGCTGGCCGATTTCATCCTGCCGCGGAAACTCTCTTAACGCCCTTTTGCCAAATGGGGTATTTCAACCCTTAACAGAGCAGGCCCGGAACCGAGCAGGAGTCGCCCCCCGTGTCTTCCGCGCCCCAGAATGCCGCACCCACCGCGGTCTCCGCCGTGCGCGAGGTGGAGATGAAGCTCCATCTCGATCCGCGCGATCTGTCCCGCGTTGCCGACCTGCCCGCGCTGAAGGAGAAGGCGGAGGGCGCGCCGGCCGTCCGCGACCTGCGCACCGTCTATTATGACACGCCGGACCGGCGGCTGTTCCTGGGGGGCGTGGCCCTGCGGGTGCGCCAGGACGGCGACCGCTTCGTCCAGACGCTGAAGACCATCAACGCCGCCACCCCCGGCGATTCGGCCGCGGTGGCCATCCGCAAGAAATGGGACTGGGCCATCCCCACGGCCGCCCCCGACATGACGCCCCTCGACGCCGAGGGCGTGGCCGCCCTGGTGCCGGAGGACGCGCGGGCGGCGCTGGTTCCGCAATTCACGACGGAGTTCCGGCGCACCACCCTGCTCGTCCGCCCGGACGCCCTGACCTCCATCGAGGTGGCGGTGGACGACGGCCAGATCACCGCCGGCAACGCCTGCGCCCGGATCAGCGAGGTCGAGCTGGAGCTGAAATCGGGCCGCATCGGCCGCCTGTTCGACATCGCGCTGACGCTTCAGCGCCGCGTGCCGGTTCGCATCGGGACGGAAAGCAAGGCGGAGATCGGCGACCGTCTCGTCACCGGGCGCCTGCCCGCCCCCGTCCTGCCGGAACCGCTGGGCCTGACCCCGGTCACCACGGTGGCCGAGGCCTATCGCCACATCGTGCGGCACGGCCTGCGCCTGCTGCTCGCCAACGAGGCCTGCGCCCTGGCCGGCGGCGATGTCGAGGGGTTGCACCAGATGCGCGTCGCGCTGCGCCGCCTGCGCACCGCCATCCGTCTGTTTCGTCCCCTGGCCGGGGTGCCGGACGCCTGCCGCGCCGGGAACGACATCCGCTGGTTCTCCCGCCAGCTCGGCCCGGCGCGCGATTGGGACGTGCTGCTGTCCCACGGGATCGCCCCCTTCGCGGCGACGGAAAAGGCCCCCGCCGACGGAATCGCCGCGCTGACCGCCGCGGTGCGGGAAGCCCGCCGGGCGCCCGCACTGGCGGCGGTGGAGGCAATCCAGTCGCCGCGCTGCACCGGGCTGATCCTGGCGCTCGGCGCCTGGTTGGAAGACGGGGCGTGGCAGTCCGGCGCCGCTCCGGAGGTCCGCTCCCAGCTCGACCGCCCGATGGCCGAGCTGTCCGGCCCCTGGCTGGCCGCCCAGCACGCCAAGGCGTTGAAGGCGGGGGTGTCGAAGGCGGGGCGCGACCTGGACAGCGCCGACGCCGCGGCGCGCGACCGCCTGCGCCGCCGCCTGCGCAAGCTGCGCCACACGGCGGAGTTCTTCCGCGGCCTCTACGCCGAAACCGCGACGGTGCCCTTCATCGCCGCGCTGGACACCCTGTTGGGTGCCCTGGACGCCGAGCACGACGCCGCGGTGGCCGGCGATCGTCTGCGCGGCCTGTCGGCGGACCGGCCGGAGCAGCGGCCCGCTGCCGAAGGGACCACCCGCTGGCTCGCCAAGCAGGCCGACAAGCGCCGCAAGGCACTGCCGGGGTTGTGGAAGGCGTTCCGCGACAAGCCGGTGTTCTGGTGACGGTCTTGCCCCCACCCTAGCCCTCCCCCGCTTCGCACACGTGCGTGGGCAGCCCCGACGTTGGATAGCTACCGACTACACGGCCATCGAGACGACCGCGACCGCGTTGCGCAACCATAGGTGCGCGGGATCGCCGCCGCGCCGTTCATGCCAAACCTGGACGAAGGGAAATGGCGGTATCGGAAACGGCGGCTCGAAGACGGCGACGGCCGGGTCTTGCTCATAGAGCGCAAGGGCTTTCCGGGCCACCGTCAGAACGAGGTCCGTCCCTTGGATCAACCGTGGCGCATTTCCCCAATGCGGCAGCGTGACAGCGATGCGGCGCGTGTGGCCGACGGCGCGCAAGGCCATGTCGATCTCGGTGTTTGCTTCGTCCTTCATCGCAACGAGCACGTGTGGCCGGGCAAGATAGGCCCCGATATCCAGGCGGTCCTGGCTCCCCAGCCCCTCCCGATCCGCAAGGCAAGCGAAGCGCTCGACGAAAAGCTGCTCTGCTTCGATCCGTTCGGGACGATCGGGAAACACACCGACCGCCAGATCGCAGTCCCCGTCCAACACCTGCCGAAGCATTGCTTCCCGGTTCGATTGGGTGATCACCACGTCGATACCCGGCGCTTCGAGGCGCAGCGTTTTCAGCAGACCGGGGAGGACGACAGCGGAGCCGTAATCCGACATCGCAAGACGAAACGTCCGTTTTTCCTTGGCCGGGTCGAAGCCTCCCGGTCCGAGAACCTCCCGGATCTGCCGCAAGGCTTCGGTCAGCGCCGGAGCGATTTCAAGAGCCCTTGTGCTCGGAACCAGTTGCCCGTCGCGGCGTATCAACAGGGGGTCATCGAACAGATGCCGCAGACGCGCGAGCGCGTGGCTGACCGCTGGCTGGCTCATGTTCAATCGGGATGCCGTGCGCGACACATGCCGCTCGGCCATCAGTGCATCGAGGACCACCAGCAGGTTGAGGTCGATGCCACGAAGGGTATTCGTGTCGTGCATGAGCACGATATTATATCAGAATTTCCATCCATGATATGAATACGGCATCTGGTGATGCATGGAGGTTCGACCATGCAAACCAATTCGCTGTTTCTCATCCTGGCCGCGATCATCACTGGTGCGGTTGTTCCGTTTCAGGCCGGGGCCAACGCCGTCTTGGGACGGTCGCTCGGCCATCCGCTGTGGGGGACGGCCGTATCCCTGTGCGTCAGCTTCGCCTGCATCCTGCCCGTCATGGCCTTGGCAAGGGTGGAAGCGCCGACCCTCTCGAATCTGGCGCAAGCGCCCCGCTGGGTATGGATCGGCGGTGTCGTCGGCGTCGTCTACATCACCGGCGCGCTCATGCTGGCGCCGAAACTCGGCGCCGCCGGCTTCATCACGGCGGTCATCGCCGGGCAAATGCTGGCGTCGATCATCATCGACCAATGGGGTCTTGTCGGCCTCCCTCGGAAGCCCGTCTCGTGGTCCCGCCTTGCCGGCCTTGGCCTGATCTTTCTTGGGCTGGTCGTGATGCAGGTGCAGGCGGTCGGCGTGAAGCCACCCGCCAGTTCGTGACAGCACGAAGTTCCTGCCGGCAATTCAAGAAAGATCACCCATGAACCTGCTTCATATCGACTCCAGCATTCTCGGTGAGCAATCCGTAAGCCGCATGCTGTCCAGAGCCGCCGTCGAACGATTGAAGGAACGCAATCCAGCGATCGACATCATCCATCGTGATCTGGTCGCTGTTCCCGTTCCGCATCTGACCGGCGACCATCTGGCGGCGTCCCCGGCCGTGATGGACGACATCGCGTTTGGTGAAAAGCTTCTGGACGAGTTCATCAACGCCGATGTCATCGTCATTGGGGTCGCGCTCTACAACCTGACCATTTCCAGCCAGCTCAAGGCGTGGATCGACCGGATCGTCATAGCGGGGAAGACGTTCCGCTACACGGAGAACGGCTCGGAAGGATTGGCGCAGGACAAGCGGGTGATCCTTGCCGTGGCACGGGGCGGCCTATATCGACAAGGCATGTCCCTGGCCTCGTCCGAACACGCCGAAGCCTACCTTCGGTCGATGTTCGCGTTCATCGGCGTGACGAGGTTCGATGTGATCGTCGCGGAAGGTCTTGCCATCAGCGAAGCACACCGGGAAAGCGGCAAGAAAGCCGCGTTCGAGGCCATATCGGTCCTCGATCCGCGTTGCGATTTCTAGGGGGCACTTTGCCAGGTCCTGCCTGACGGCCCTTGGAGGCGGTCAGACAGGACCCAACTCAAGTCTCAACCAGCCGCCTACAGCGTCCCCGCGTAGGCGCCGCCGTCCAGCAGCACGTTCTGCCCGGTCATGAAGCCGGCGTGGGCCGAGCAGAGGAAGGCGCAGGCGGCACCGAACTCCGCCGGATCGCCGAAGCGGCCGGACGGGTTGTCGGCGCGGCGGATGTCCATTTCCTCGTCCAGGCTGCGGTTGTTGGCCTTGGCCCCGCCTTCCATGGTGGTGCGCAGACGGTCGGTCTCGAAGGGACCGGGCAGCAGGTTGTTGATCGTCACGTTGTGGCGCACGGTCTGGCGCGACAGCCCGGCGACGAAGCCGGTCAGCCCGGCCCGCGCGCCGTTGGACAGGCCGAGGATCGGGATCGGCGCCTTCACCGCCGCCGAGGTGACGTTGACGATCCGCCCGAAGCGGCGCCCGATCATGCCGTCCACCGTCGCCTTGATGAGGAAGATCGGGGCCAGCATGTTGGCCTCGACGGCGCGGACCCAGTCGTCGCGCTCCCAGTCGCGGAAATCGCCCGGCGGCGGGCCGCCCGCGTTGTTGACGAGGATGTCCGGCTCCGGACAGGCGGCCAGGGCGGCGGCGCGCCCCTCCTCCGTCGCGATGTCGCCGACGGCGGTGGTTACGGTGGCGCCGGTCTCCTTGCGGATCTCCTCGGCGGCGGCCTCCAGCAGGTCGCGGCCGCGCGCGGTGATGGTGACCGCCACACCCTCGCGCGCCAGCGCCAGGGCGCAGGCCTTACCCAGTCCCTTGCTGGCTGCGCACACGATGGCGCGGCGTCCGGCGATTCCCAGATCCATCCTCGTCTCCTCCCTTCCCGGCCTCCAGACCGGCCAGCACCTCGCGGGCCAGCGGCACGGTCAAGGGACGGTGCGCGGCCAGCGAGGCGCGGTCAAGCGCCGCGACCACCCGTCCCGCCGCCTCCAGCGACCGCTCCATCCGGGTCAGCAGGTAGGTGATGAGATCCATGCCCGGCCGCAACTGGCGATCGGCGAACAGCTTGACCAGCACGGCGGCGAGCAGGGCGTCGTCCGGCGCTTCCACCCCCACCGCGGGGGCCGCCTTGATGCGGGAGCGCAGGTCGGCCAGCTTCATCCGCCAGCGCGACGGCGGGCGCCGCGACAGCAGGAGCAGATGCCCGCCCGAGTCGCGGGCGAGGTTGTAGAGGTGGAACAGCGCCTCCTCGCGCGCGGGCGCGCCGGCCACCCGGTCCGCGTCCTCCACCACCACGGCGTTGGCGCGGGCCAGCAGGGCGTGCGGGTCGATCTGGTCGAGCGACTCGCCCAAGGCGATGGGGGCGTGGCTGCGCGCCCGCCAGACATGGCCCAGATGCGTCTTGCCGCAACCGTCCGGCCCGTACAGCGTCAGGGCCGGCGCCGGCCAGGACGGCCAGCGGTCGAGCCACGCCACCGCCTCGGCGTTGCTGGGCGCCACGAGGAAATCCTCGCAGCCCATGGCGGCGCGGTGTCCGAGGTCGAGCGGTATCTGGGCCGCTAATGTCATGGAGCAGAGGTCATGAGGCGGGGGCCATCAGGAAGGGGTACCGCGGTAGTAGGGGCTCTCAAGATAGCGCCCCAACGCGAAGCGTGTCAGCACCCCGATCACCGCCGCCACCGGAACGGCCAGCAGGACCCCCACGAAACCGAACAGCGACCCGCCGGCCAGCAGGGCGAAGATCACCCAGACCGCGTGCAGCCCGACCTTCTCACCCACCAGCTTCGGCGTCAGGACGTTGCCCTCCACCGCCTGCCCGAACAGGAAGATCGCGATGACGATGGCGATTCGCCACGGGTCGTCGAACTGCAGAAGGGCCAGCCCGGTGCTCGAAACGAAGCCGAACAGCGAGCCGACATAGGGGATGAAGGACAGCAGCCCCGCCATCAGACCGATCACCAGCCCGAAATCCAGCCCCGCCAGCGACAGCGCCACCGCGTAGAACACACCGAGCACGAGGCAGACCAGCGCCTGCCCACGGACGAATCCGGCCAGCGTCTCGTCGACCTCCCGCGCCTGCTCCCGGATGGTCGCGGCGTGGTGCAGGGGCAGCCAGCCGTTCACCTTGGCGACCAGGATGTCCCAGTCGCGCATCAGGTAGAAGGCCACGATGGGCGTGATGAACATCACCGACAGCACGTCGAACAACGCCAGCCCACTCGACAGGATGTGCTTCAGCACCCGGCCGATCCATCCGACGACGTCCCCGGCGTAGTTGCCGGCGGCGCCCCGCAGCCGCTCCACATCCTCCGGCGACAGGCGGTGGATCAGCCGGTCCAGCATCGGCAGCAGTCGGTCCCGCGCGGCATTGGCGTAATTGGGCAACACCTCGATCAGGTGGGACACCTGCGACTGCACCAGCGGCAGCAGCAGCAGGACCATCAGCACCAGGACCAGGACGAAGGACAGCAGCACCAGCGTCGTCGCCAGCCAGCGCGGCAGGCGCCAGCGCTCGACCCGGTCGACCACCGGGTCGAGCAGATAGGCGACCGCCAGCCCCATCACGAAGGGCAGCAGCATGCCGGACAGGACCCACAGCGCCAGAACGAACAGGCCAAGCCCGATCAGCCAGAAGCGGATCTGCTTGCCCGCCGTCACGGCACCCCTCCGTGCCGGCTGAACAGAAGGCCGCCGCGGTAGACGTAGGCCAGCCCCGACAGCACCGTCGTCGCGGCGCAGACCCAGATCAGCAGGGGCACCAGCTCCCGCCCGAACAGGTGGAAGTCGGGCAGGCCCAGCCCCGCCGGGGCCAGCACCGCCGCCGCCAGCGCAAGCTGCACCGCCGTATTGATCTTGCTGACATAGAGCGGCTGCATCGCCAGCGACTCCTTCAGCGTGTAGAGCAGCATCACCCCACCGACGATCATCAGGTCGCGAAACACCACCAGGATGACCAGCCACAGCGGCAGCACGCCGATGTGGCCCAGCGAGACGTAGACGCTGACCAGCAGCGCCTTGTCGGCGATCGGGTCGAGATAGGCGCCGAGCACCGTGCGGGCGCGGAACATGCGGGCCACCGCGCCGTCCACGGCGTCGGAGACCCCCGCCCCGACGAACAGCCAGAAGGCGACCCCCAGCTCCCCGGCCAGGATGAAGTAGACGGCGACCGGCACCACCAGGATGCGGCCGAAGGTGATGATGTTCGGGATGCTCACCGCGGTGCCTTCTGCCGTTGTCCCTTGCGCCGGCGCCCCGTCAAGGGCCGGTCCCGGCCCGTCTGTAACGCCGCCACGCCCTCGACCGTCACGCCCTCAGCTGTCACTGGCGCGCCGTGCCAGCCGGCAGCGTGCCCAGAATGCGCGGCGGCGCCCCCGGTGCCGCCTGCGGTGCGCCGACCGGCGCCGGCGCCACGCCGGGATAGGCCGACGGCGCGGCGGTGGCCGGCGAGAAGGCGGACGGAGTCACCGGGACGGACGCCGGAGACGCCGCGGCGGGCTGCGCCAGGGACGACGCCCCGGCGCCCTTCGCCAGCACCTGGAGCTGCCATTCCGGCGTGGGCGCGACCGGCGGGAGCGGCTGGCCCGGAACGGGCACCGGAACCGGTGCTGCGACCGCCCCGGTGCGGGCAAGGCCGAGGTCGCGGCGGGCCAGCGCCTGGCGCAGCCGCTCCACGTCGCCGCGGTGGGTCAGCGCGACCAGCGCTTCGTAGCGGCTGATCGACAGCACGTCGGTGCGCGTCACGGCGTTGACCAAGCCCAGCCGCTTGCGCGTCTCCACCCAGTCGTTGAGGCTGGCCAGCGGCACGCGCACCAGCGTCGACTGCTCCGGCCCGCTCGCCACGGTGTTGTCGCGGCGGTAGGATTCGTCAATGGCGGCCGACACGAAGGTCGTCGCGCGGGTCAGGAAGTCGCCGGCCCGGTCGGCCATGTCGGCCTTCACGTTGACCGTCTGCTGGTCCCGCGCGCCGTCGGGCGTGTAGTGGGTCACCTCGACCGCCAGCGGACGGCCGAGATCCAAACCGCCCGCCGGCAGGTCGGTCTTGGCGACGACCACGCCGCCGGCGTTGTAGCGCTGGGCGATGCGGGCCAACGCCTCGGGATCGCCGGACAGCGCCTCGTTCACGCCGATGGCGGAAATGTCGGCCAACTCCCCGTCGGGAACGACCAGCGGCACCAGCGAGGCGCCGGCCGGACGGCCCTCCCAGGCCTCGCGCCAGTCGGTGCGGTCCTCCCACAGCACGGGGCGACCGTCCACGACGGTGACCGGCAGGATCACGTAGGGCCGGGCCGGCGGCTCGACATACTGCTGGCCGCCGCCGGCCAGCGTCTCGCGCACCGGGTTGGGGCGGAAGCGCACGGTGATGCTGCCGACATAGCGGGTGGCCGACACCTTCTCGTCGTCGATCTCGAAGCCCTGGACCAGCCGGGCGAGTTCGATGTCCGACACCCGCGGCACGCTGCTGGCGGTGGGGACGAGGCGCTTGTAAAGCTCCGCCCAGGCCTTCACCTGCGCGTCGCGGATCGCCTGATCGCGGGCGGCGTTGGCGTTGGCGGCGCTGACGTCCACCTTCACGCCCGACACGGTGAAGGGGTCCGCCGCCGGAACCGCTGCGGGCGCCATCCCAGATGTTACCGGAGCCGCCACCGCGGGTGGAGCGGCGCCGGTCACCTGCGCGTCCACGGGGCCGGCCGGAACGGCCAGGGCCACGGTGATGGCGGCGAAGCCCGCAAACAGCGGCGCATGGCGGCGGTGGAGCATTGCAAAGCCTTCCGATTCGAGTATGTTCGGCCCGTTCCCTTATGACCCGGCCCAAAATGACCCGGTTCAGGTGGCCCAGGTATATAGCTCAGCCCAAGCGAGGATACCATCAGCACCCAGTCTAATAACACGTCCGACGCCTACAAGCAGGCCGGCGTGGACATTGATGCGGGCAACGCGCTCGTTGACGCGATCAAGCCGCTCGCCCGTTCCACCGCGCGCCCGGGCTCCGACGCCGGGCTGGGCGGGTTCGGCGCCCTGTTCGACCTGCGCGCGGCCGGGTATCACGACCCGCTGCTGGTCGCCACCACGGACGGCGTCGGCACCAAGCTGAAGGTCGCCATCCTGGCGAACCGGCACGACACGGTGGGCATCGACCTCGTGGCGATGTGCGTGAACGACCTCGTCGTTCAGGGCGCGGAGCCGCTGCTGTTCCTCGACTATTACGCCACGGGCAAGCTGGACGTCGCCGCGGGCCGCGCCATCGTCGCCGGCATCGCGGAAGGCTGCCGTCAGGCCGGCTGCGCGCTGGTCGGCGGCGAGACGGCGGAGATGCCGGGCATGTACGCCGAGGGCGACTACGACCTCGCCGGCTTCTCGGTCGGTGCTGTCGAGCGCAAGGACGCGCTGACCGGCGCCACCGTGCAGGACGGCGACGTCGTGCTCGGCCTCGCCTCCTCCGGCGTGCACTCCAACGGCTATTCGCTGGTCCGCAAGCTGGTCGAGACGTCCGGCCTCGGCTACGACTCGCCCTGCCCCTGGGACGCCGGGAAGACGCTGGGCGAGGCTCTTCTGACCCCGACCCGCATCTATGTGAAGAGCACGCTGGCCGCGGTGCGCGCCGGCACGGTGCGGGCGATGGCCCACATCACCGGCGGCGGCCTGATCGAGAACATCCCGCGCGTCCTGCCGGACGGGCTGGGCGTCACGCTCGACGCATCCAAATGGCCGCTGCCGCCGGTCTTCAACTGGCTGATGAAGACGGGCGGGCTGACCCCGCTGGACATGGCGCGCACCTTCAACACCGGCCTCGGCATGGTCGTCGTGGTCCCGGCGGACAAGGCGCAGCAGGCGGCCGAGATCCTGGCCCAGGGCGGCGAGACGGTCTTCACCGTCGGCACCGTCCACGCGGTCAAGGACGGCGACGCCCGCGTCACCGTCACCGGCATGGACACGGCATGGTCGGCCTGACGTCCAACGCGCTGAAGGTTGGGGTCCTGATCTCCGGGCGCGGCAGCAATTTGCAGGCGTTGATCGACGCCTGCGCCGCCCCGGGCTTTCCGGCGGACATCGCTCTGGTGCTCTCCAACAAGGCCGACGCCTACGGGTTGGAGCGCGCCACCACCGCCGGAGTCCCGGTCGCCGTGGTCAGCCACCGCGACTTCCCCGGCGACAAGCGCGCCTTCGAAGAGGCCATGGACGCGCGCCTGCGCGAGGCGGGCGTCGAGCTGGTCTGTCTGGCCGGCTTCATGCGGCTGCTGTCGCCCTGGTTCGTCGAGCGCTGGCACGACCGGATGATCAACATCCACCCGTCGCTCCTGCCCTCCTTCAAGGGATTGGACACCCACCAGCGGGCGCTGGACGCCGGGGTGCGCTTCCACGGCTGCACCGTCCATTACGTGCGCACGGAGATGGACGAGGGGCCGATCATCGCCCAGGCCGCGGTCCCGGTCCTGCCCGGCGACGACGCCGACCGGCTGTCCGCCCGCGTGCTGGAGGCCGAGCACCGGCTCTATCCCCAGGCGCTGCGCCTGATCGCCGAGGGCCGCGCCCGTGTCGAGAATGGCCGGGTTGCCCTGTCAGGCCCGGCGGCGGACCTGCCGACGCTCATCAACCCGCCGGCCTGAGCGCCCCAAAGGCGCCCATCGGCCAAGCGGAACCCTTGCCGCAACCGTCCGCGCTCCCCACATTCTCCGCCGGAACCATAACAGGGGAGGCAGAGGGCGATGGCGGTTACGGAACACGGCCACAATCCGGTCAGCGAGGATGTCGTCCGCCGCCACGAGGCGGGCTGGCACGCCTTCACCCGCTTCTTGACGCTGGCGACCGCGGGCGTGATCGCCGTGCTGGTCTTCATGGCGATCTTCCTGGTCTGACAGCCTTTTCAAGCGGCCAGCCGGAACACCGTGGCGGGGCGCTTACGCCCCGTCCGGCAGACGGCCGAGCAGCAGGTCGCGCATTTCGCCGACCAGGGCGTCCACCTGCTCCTCCCACGTCTCGGTGCCGCCCTGGATGGCGTGCATGACGTGGGTGGCGAGGTGGATCAGCGCGGCGCGCACGCAATCCTCGGCCGGGAAATCCAGCCCCACCGTGTCCTGAAGGAACTGTCCGAGCTGGTCGGCGGAATTCCAGGGATGGACGACCACCGTGTCGAAGCCGCTGGTCCCCAGGAACACGGCGTTCAGGGCCGTGGCCTGCGCGTTGATCGCGTCGATGGCCGCGTCCTGCTCGACGTTGCCGCGCAGCACCTCCTGGAAGGCCGCCAGGCACTGGTCGACGTAGCCGCGCACCAGCAGTTCCACCACGCCCGGATCGCTCAGGTCGTTCCTGCCCTTCACGAGGGGCGGCAGCGGTTCCAGCAAGGCCGCGACGATCGGCTTGACGTCGGGATTTTCCATGGCGGGGGTACTCCTAGCGGTAGAATCCCCGAATACTCGACTTCGCCACGCCTGTCCACGTCGCCGTGACCCGGCGCGGGCGACAAGTTGCGGGCGGAAGGCCCTGAATCGAAAAGGGCCGCCCCGGTCGGGACGGCCCTTCGCGCAAGACTGCGACGCGGAAGACCCGCGATCAGCCAACCAGCTCGATGCCGGCGAAGAAGAAGGCGATCTCCTGCGCGGCGGTCTCCGGAGCGTCCGAACCGTGCACCGAGTTGGCCTCGATCGACTCGGCGAACTCCTTGCGGATGGTGCCCTCGGCGGCGTTGGCCGGGTTGGTGGCGCCCATGATCTCGCGGTTGCGGGCGATGGCGTTCTCGCCTTCCAGAACCTGGAGCACGACCGGGCCGGAGATCATGAAGGAGACGAGGTCGTTGAAGAACGGACGCTCGCGATGCACGCCGTAGAACTGCTCGGCCTGGGCCTTGGACAGCTGGACGCGCTTCTGCGCGACGATGCGCAGGCCGCCGTCCTCGAACTTGGCGTTGATCTTGCCGGTCAGGTTGCGGCGGGTGGCATCGGGCTTGATGATCGAGAGGGTGCGTTCGACGGCCATGGCGGTGGGCTCCTGCTGGAAATGCGTTATGGGCGCCGCTGGTTTGGCCGGGGCGCCGGTTGCGCGGGGTTATATAGGCGCTTTTCGGCCACGGCAACCGCTTCGTGAGGCCGGTTCGTGAGGCCGCGCCGCGTCGCTTCGCGCGGCTGCCATGAAGGGTTGCCCCGCGGGTCCCGCTTCAAATCGCGGTTTCCCCGTGGTAAACCGGCGCCGATATGCTGCACATCAACGACCTGACGTTCCGCTACGGCGGACGTGTGCTGTTCGACCGCGCCACCGCGGTCGTGTCGAAGGGCCACCGCGTGGCGCTGGTCGGCCGCAACGGCACCGGAAAATCCACCCTCCTCAAGCTCATCGCCGGCCAGCTCCAGACGGACGCCGGAGCCATCGGCGTGCCCACCGGCACCAAGATCGGCATGGTGGCGCAGGAGGCCCCGAGCGGCGCCACCACCCTGATCGACGCCGTCCTGGCCGCCGATACGGAGCGCACCGCCCTGCTGGCCGAGGCCGAGACGGCCACCGACCCCATGCGCATCGGCGAGATCCACGCCCGGCTGGCCGACATCGAGGCGCATTCGGCGCCGTCGCGCGCCGCCCAGGTGCTCTCCGGCCTGGGCTTCGACGCCGACGCGCAGGCGCGGCCCTGCTCCGACTTCTCGGGCGGCTGGCGGATGCGCGTGGCGCTGGCCGGCGTGCTGTTCGCCCGGCCCGACCTGCTGCTGCTCGACGAGCCGACCAACCACCTCGACCTGGAGGCGACCATCTGGCTTGAGGGGTACCTCAAGAACTACCCCCACACGATCCTGCTGGTCAGCCACGACCGCGACCTCTTGAACTCGGTCCCCACGACGACCATCCATGTGGACCAGGGCCGGCTGGTGACCTACGCCGGCAACTACGACCAGTTCCTCAAGCAGCGCCGCGCCAACATGGAGCGGCTGCAGGCCATGGCGACCAAGCAGGAGGCCAAGCGCAAGCACATGATGGCCTTCGTCGAACGCTTCCGCTACAAGGCGACCAAGGCCCGGCAGGCGCAGAGCCGCCTGAAGGCCCTGGAGAAGCTGGAGACCATCACGCTGATGGAGGACGACGCCGAGGTCGTCTTCAACTTCCCCCAGCCGGACGAGATGGCCCCGCCGCTGATCGCGCTGGACGGGGTGACCATCGGCTACGGCGACCGCGCCATCCTGCGCCGCGTCAACCTGCGCATCGACATGGACGACCGCATCGCCCTGCTCGGCGCCAACGGCAACGGCAAGTCCACGCTGGTCAAGCTGCTGGCCGGGCGGCTGGAGGCGATGGCCGGTGAGGTGAAGCGCCCGACCAAGCTGCGCGTCGGCTACTTCGCCCAGCACCAGCAGGACGAGCTGGACCTGTCGCTGACCCCCATCCAGCAGACCCAGCGCATCATGCCGCTGGCGCCGGAGGAGAAGGTGCGCGCCCATCTCGGCCGCTTCGGCTTCCAGCAGAGCAAGGCCGAAACCCGCATTTCCGACCTGTCCGGCGGCGAGAAGGCCCGGCTGCTGCTGGCGCTGATGAGCCGCGAGACGCCGCACATCCTGATGCTCGACGAGCCGACCAACCACCTCGACGTGGACAGCCGCGAGGCGCTGATCGAGGCGATCAACGGGTTTGAGGGCGCCGTCATCCTCATCAGCCACGACCCGCACCTGATCGAGCTGACCGCCGATCGGCTGCTGCTGGTGGCCGACGGCACGGTGCAGCCCTACGACGGCGACCTCGACGACTACCGCCGCTTCCTGCTCGACCGCGCGCGGGCCGAGCGCGCCGCCGCCAAGGGCGGCGAGACGGTGGACGCCGGGGCCAGCCGCAAGGACCAGCGCCGCGCCGCGGCGGAGGCCCGCGCCACGCTCGCCCCGCTGAAGAAGAAGGCCACCGACGCGGAGTCGCAGGTCAACAAGCTGACCGAGGAGAAGCGCAAGATCGAAGCGAAGCTGGCCGATCCCGCCCTCTACAGCGGTCCCAGCGACAAGCTGCAGAAGCTCCAGATCGACCTCGGCGTCGTGGACAAGAAGCTGTCCGCCGCCGAGGAGGCGTGGCTGGAGCATCTCGAAGCCTATGAGTCGGCGGCGGCGGAGGCCGGCGTATGAGCGTGCCGCGCAACGTGGCCTTCACCGGAGCGGCCTCGCTCCCCGCCACCGTCGCCCGACGTGGGCGGCAGGACCATGGGGAGGAGCGGACCTCCGACGTCCTGGCCGCCTTCCGCGCCAACCTGCCGGAGGGGCGGGTGTCGCTGGGCGACCTGATCCAGGCGCTGGGCGACCGCTCTCTCGGCACCATCCTGCTGGCCCTGTCGCTGCCCACCATCGCGCCGGTGCCGCTGGGCGTGTCCTGCCTGTTCGACCTGCCGATCCTGCTCTTCTCCGCCCAGATGGCCTTCGGCAAGCGCGGCGCCGCCCTGCCCGGCTGGATTCTGCGCCGCTCGGTCAGCCGCTCCCTCGCCGCCCGGATGATCGACAAGGCGATGCCGCGCCTGACCGCCATCGAGCGGATGCTGAAGCCGCGCCACAGCCGCTTCGCCAGCATCGACGGGGAACGCTGGTTCGGCGTGCTGGTGCTGCTTCTGTCGCTGACCTGCGTGGTGCCGCTGCCGCTGACCGGCTGGCTGCCCGGCTTCGCCCTGGTCCTGCTGTCGCTGGGGCTGATCGAGCGCGACGGGGCCGCGGTCGCGGTCAGCCTCGCCCTCACCGTGGCCGCCCTGGTCTTCTTCGCGCTGGTCGCCAGCAGCCTGTCCTACGCCGGCCAGACCCTGCTGGCCGCCACGTCATATCCCGCGTTCATGGCATAGCTCCCGCCGCTTCGGCCGGTTGCGGGGGAACCCGGGATGCGACATAAGTGCGCTCTGGGATTGTTAGGTTCGGGACCCCCTGAGGCTCCAGCTTGTTTAGCCCCGGGGTAAAACGCTCAACAGCCAACGGCGAAAGGCCGATCATGACACCAACGGAAATCACCGTCGCGGAGAAGCAGAAAAGCGGCAAGACGCCGCCGGCCGCGTGGCTTTTCTTCCAGCGTTGGTTGGCAAATCCCCTTTCCATGGGTTCCGTTACACCATCCTCGGGCGCGCTCTGCCGGCTGATCGGGGAGCAGGTGCTGTGCGGGCCGGATCAGGTCGTCGTGGAGTTCGGCGGCGGCACCGGCGCGATCACCAAGGCCCTGCTCCAGCGCGGCATTCCGGGCAACCGCATCTTCACCTTCGAGATCGACGACCATCTGTCGCGCTTCCTGCGCGGCCATTACCCGGACGTCAACGTCGTCCATGACGACTGCCGCAAGGCCGCCGACATCCTCGGCCCGGAACTGGTCGGCAAGGTCGGCACGGTGGTGATCGGCATCCCCATGCTGAACCTGCCGATGCGCGCCCAGAAGGAGGTCGTGGAGGCCTGCTTCCGCATCCTGCCCGAAGGCGGGCGCTTCGTTCTCTACACCTACGGCCTCGTGTCGCCGCTGAACCAGCGTGCGCTGGGCGTCAAGGGCAAGCGGCTGGGTTTCACCCCGCTGAACGTCCCGCCGGCCTCCGTCTGGGGCTATTGGAAAGCCAAGCCCTAAAGCGAACTTCCGTTCGCTTTAGATTCACATCGCCTCATTCGCCGGCGGGCTTCGGCCGCATGTGCGGCCGGGACCGCAGTCGCGATCCAAAGCGGATTGAAATCCGCTTTAATCCCCCCGATCACTCCTTGCGCGGCGCCTGCCGCAGCAGGACATCCGTCAAGCCCACCGGCAGAGCCGCCAGCAGCCACACGGTGGCGGCCATCGGCCAGGGGAAGGCGATGCGCGCCTTGTTGCGGGCCAGCCCGCTCTTGATGACCTGGGCGGCGCGGTCCGTCTCCATCAGGAAGGGCATGGGGAAGCGGTTCACCGCGGTCATCCGGCTTTTCACGAAACCCGGACAGATCACCGTCACGCCGATCCCCTGCCCCGCCAGATCGCCGCGCAGCGACTCGCCGTAGACCCGCACCGCCGCCTTGCTGGCGCAATAGGCGGGCGCGCCGGGCATGCCGCGGAAGCCGGCCAGCGAGGCCATCAGGGCGATCTGCCCGCGCCGCCGCGCCTGCATGCCGGGCAAGAGCGGGTGGACGCTGTTCAGCACGCCGTCCACATTCACCTGGAAGATGCGCCGCGCCTGCTCGGCGCTTTCCACGCCGCCCCCGGTCCCGGCGGAGATTCCGGCGTTGGCGATGACCAGATCGACTGGCGCGCGGGCGTCCAGCGCGCTCAGCCACGCCGCCATCGCCGCGCGGTCCGCCGCGTCGACCAGCGCCGTTTCCACCGCCGCCCCGGCGGCGCGGCAGCGCTCCGCCACCGCCTCCAGCCTTGCGGAGTCGCGCCCGCTCAGGGCCAGCGCGACTCCGGGGGCGGCGTAGGCACGGGCCAGCTCCTCCCCGATGCCGCTGGACGCCCCGGTGATGACGATCGAGCGCGGATCGCGCATGCCCCTTTCCCCCTTGTCCCTGACGCTTGTTGCCTTGGCCGCCCGACGCTATAACGTGAGCCTCCCGATCCCACAAATACTCGTCGAGGCCGCTTTGCCCGCCCAACGCTCCGCCGTATCCAGCATGACCGGTTTCGCACGCGTGGACGGGCATGCCGACGGCTACAGTTGGACCTTCGAGGTGAAGAGCGTCAACGGGCGCAACCTCGACATCCGCTGCCGCCAGCCCGCCGGCTTCGACACGCTGGAGGCCGCCGCCCGCGCCGAGATTCCCAAGCGGCTGGCCCGCGGCAGCGTCAACCTGAACCTGACCGTCAACCGCAGCCAGTCGGTGTCGCAGCTCCGCATCAACCGCGAGCTTCTGGCTCAAGTGCTGGAGCTGGCGCGCGAGATCGAGGGCGCCGGGGCCGCCGCGCCGCGGCTCGATTCGCTGCTCGCCGTCCGCGGCATCATCGAGCCGGTGGAGGAGGACGAGGGCGACGCGCGGGAGCGGGTGGAGGCCGCGCTGAAGGCCGACCTCGGCCGGCTGATCGGCGAACTGGTCACCGCCCGCCTGTCGGAAGGGGCGCGTCTGGTCACCGTCCTGAACGGCCATCTCGACGAGATCGAGCGGCTGATCACCGCCGCCGCCGCCTGCGCCAGCACCCAGCCCGAGGCTTTGCGCGAACGGCTGCGCAGCCAGGTCGCCGCCCTGCTCGACGCCGCCCCGGCCCTGCCGGAGGAGCGGCTCGCCCAGGAGGCCGCCATCCTGATCGCCAAGGCCGACGTGCGCGAGGAGATGGACCGCCTGCGCGCCCACATCCAGGCCGCCCGCGACATGCTGGCGGAGGGGGGCGCCATCGGCCGCCGCTTCGATTTCCTGTGCCAGGAATTCAACCGCGAAGCCAACACCCTGTGCTCCAAGTCCGCCGACGTGGAGCTGACCCGCATCGGCCTGTCGCTGAAAGCCTCCATCGAGCAGCTTCGCGAGCAGGTCCAGAACATCGAGTGACGCCCGACCCATGCCCGAGACCATGAACACGAAGATCGCCCGGCGCGGCCTGATGCTCGTGCTGTCCTCCCCCTCCGGGGCGGGCAAGACCACCATTTCGCGTCGCCTTCTGGACCGCGACCCCGGCATCACCCTGTCGGTGTCCGTCACCACCCGGCCGATGCGCCCCGGCGAGCAGCCAGGCGTCCATTACTACTTCGTCGACATGCCGGAGTTCGACCGCATGGCCGGACAGGGCGAGCTTCTGGAGCACGCCCGCGTGTTCGGCAACTGCTACGGCACGCCGCGCCACGCCGTGGAGACCGCGCTGAGCGCCGGGCGCGACGTGCTGTTCGACATCGACTGGCAGGGCATGCAGCAGCTGGCGGCCAACGCCCGCGCCGATCTGGTCAGCGTCTTCGTCCTGCCGCCTTCGGGCACCGAGCTGGAGCGCCGCCTGCACTCCCGCGGCCAGGACTCGGCGGAGGTGATCGCCCAGCGCATGGCCAAGGCGTCGGACGAGATCAGCCACTGGGGCGAATACGATTACGTGATCGTCAACAACGACGTGGACGAGAGCGTGCAGGCGGTTCAGGCCATCCTGCGCGCCGAGCGGCTGCGCCGGACGCGGCAGGTCGGGATGCCGGCCTTTGTGGAGAGCGTGCAGGCGGCGCTGTAAGGCGGCGTACTGCCCCCACCCTTCCCACGCTCCGCGTGGGCCCCTTCCCTCCCCCGCTTCGCAGGGGAGGGAGATTTGCCCCCTCCCCTGCGAAGCGGGGAGGGTTAGGGAGGGGGCAAGGACCTATCGCGCCTTGAACGCCCGCGCCAGCGCCGCGAACCCCGCCACATCCACCTCCTCCGCCCGCGCGGTCGGCTCGATGCCGGCGGCGGCCAGCAGCGCTTCCGCGTTCCCCAGGCTCTTCAGGCTCTGGCGCAGCATCTTGCGGCGCTGGCCGAAGGCGGCGGCGGTCACCTGCTCCAGCGCCTTCCACTCCGCCGGCTCCGGGTTCGCGCGCGGGGTCAGGTGGACGATGGTGGACTCCACCTTGGGCGGCGGCGTGAAGGCCTTGGCCGGCAGGTTGAACAGCACCCGCGCGTCCGACCGCCACTGCGTGATCACCGACAGGCGGCCATAGGCCTTGCTGCCCGGCTTGGCGACCAGACGGTCCGCGACCTCCTTCTGGAACATCAGCGTCAGGCTGACGAACTCCTCGATCCGCCCCAGCCAGCCGATCAGCAACGGCGTCGCCACGTTGTAGGGCAGGTTCGCCACGATGACCCGCGGGGCCGGGGCGATCTGGATGGGATCGACCTCCAGCGCGTCGCCCTCGACGATGGACAGCCGCCCGTCCGCCGCCTGGATCACGTCCTGCAACGCCTCGATGAAACGATGGTCGCGCTCGATGGCGATGACCTGCTTCGCTTTGGTCGCCAGAAGGGCGCGGGTCAGCCCGCCCGGACCGGGACCGATCTCCACGACCGTCACGCCGGTCATGTCGCCCGCCGAGCGCGCGATGCGCCCCGTCAGGTTGAGGTCGAGCAGGAAGTTCTGCCCCAGCGCCTTGCGGGCGTCCAGCCCGAAACGGGCGATCACCTCG
Source organism: Azospirillum baldaniorum (assembly GCF_003119195.2). NCBI lineage: Bacteria > Pseudomonadati > Pseudomonadota > Alphaproteobacteria > Rhodospirillales > Azospirillaceae > Azospirillum > Azospirillum baldaniorum. The sequence goes on from NZ_CP022254.1 coordinate 704,392, forward strand.
CGCAGCGGCGGCAGGGCCTGCGGGTCGAAAGCGGTGTGCATGGGGGCGGAGTCGGGCGTGGCGTCGGTCATGGCCGCACTTATAGGACGGCGCAGGCCCGCCGTCATCTGCCGCGCGTCACCGTCACCCTTCGCTTTTGAGCGCGATGTTCTCCGGCGTGGCGTCGAGACGGCCCGTACAGGTGATGCGGCGCCCGTCGTCGAAGGCCTGGGACGGCTTCGGCCCGATGGTCACCTGCAACACCACCCTGTCGGCCAGCTGGTCGCCGAGATCCTGGGGCCGGTCGCCGCCCTGGGAATCATGGCTGAACACGCTCTCCAGATACCAGGCCGCCCCGCCCGCCCCCTGCGGCCCGCCGCGGACCAGCGCGCCGGCCAGTCGGGTGTAGACGTCCTTGCACACCTCCTCGGTGCGGTTGCGCGGCAGGTCGACGAAGTTGGCGTAGGCGACGATCCGCCGGTCCTGGAAGCGGTAGAAGACGCCGCTGCGCGACACCTCCGTCCGTAGATCGTGGGACAGCCCGTCCACCGTGTCGTGCAGATCGCCGCGCAGCCGGGTCATGCCCCAGTCGAGCAGCGTCACCGGTTCCCGCGCCAGCCAGTCCAGCGCGTCGCGGGCCTGGGCCGGACCGGAGGCGAAGGGCGGAAACATCAAGGACGGCAACAGGACAAGCGCGGCGAAACCCCTCATGGCGTCGGGCCTCCGGACCATCGTTGCGGCGCAACCGTGGCAGCGATGCTAAGCCAGGAGCACAGCCATCGCCAGCCGGATTCCGGGCCGCATGCCGCGCCCAAGCCGCGGTACTCCCGTCAGTCCTCCAGCAGGAAGTCGCGCACCGCGGCGATCTGGTCCCCGGTCATCAACGCCGGGGCGTGGCCGGTGTGGGCGAACTCCACCAGACGGGCCTTGGGGCCGCGGCGGGTCATCTCCTCCGCCGTCTCCGCCGGAAGGATATCCGAGGTGGCACCGCGCAGCACCAGAACCGGGCAGCGGATGCGGTCCCAGACGGCCCACAGGTCCACGTCCTCCATCGGCTGCGCCTTGAAGGCCTCGGCGATGGCCGGGTCGTAGGCGAGGCCGTAGCAGCCGTCCGGACGCAGACGGGCGCTGTGCTCGGCCATGTGGCGCCACGCCTCGTCGGAAAGCCGCCCGAAGCCCATCAGGACGAAGCGCAGGTAGGATTCCACCGCCGCCAGATCCTCGAACACCGGGTCCTTGCCGACGTAATCGGCGATGCGCTGCAAGCCCGCCTTCGGGATGAAGGGGCCGATGTCGTTGATCACCAGACGGCGGATCGGGCTGTCGGGCTGGGCGGCCAGCAGCATGCCGATCAGCCCGCCCATGGAGGTGCCGACCCAATCGACCGACTCCACCCCCAGCCGGGCGATCAGCGCCGCCATGTCGGCGCAGTATTGCGGGTAACCGTAGAGCGTCGGGTTGGCCAGCCGGCCGCTCCTGCCGCGCCCCACCACATCCGGGCAGGCGACGCGGTAGCGGTCGGCCAGATCGAGCGCCAGCGCGTCGAAATCGCGGCCGTTGCGGGTCAGGCCATGCACGCAAACGGCGGTGCGGGCCGCGTCCTCGCGCCCCCACTGGGTGTAGGCGACGCGGTGGAACCCCGCCGCGCTGAGGCCGAGAAAGCTGCGTTCGGACATCGGCACGGGTGGCCCCTCCCCTGTTGGTTCGTCCTCAGCCCTTGCCGGGCTTCGCCAGCTCCGCCGCCTGCCGGACGACCATGGGCGACGGGTCCGCCGCCGCGGCGTCGAAGGGATGCCGCGGCGCGTCGTACAAGCGGCGGATGGCGCGCACGTAGTTCCGCGTCTCCTCGTAGGGCGGAACGCCCCGGTAGCGGTCCACGGCCCGCTCCCCCGCGTTGTAGCCGGCAAGGGCCAGCGTAACGTCCCCCTGGAAATAGGCCAAGAGCCAGCGCAGGTAGCGCACCCCGCCGCGGATGTTCTGGGCGGGGTCGAAGACGTCGGACACCCCGAACCGCTCCGCCGTGTCGGGAATGAGCTGCATCAGCCCGGCCGCCTCCTTGGGCGACACCGCGTCGGAGCGGAAGGCGCTCTCCACCCGGATCACCGCCATGACCAGCGCCGGGTCCAGCCCGTATTGCGGCGCGGTCTTGTGGACCAGCGCGATGATTTCCGGCGGCGGGGGCAGCGCCTCGCGCAGGGGGGCGGCGCCGGGGCGGCACCAGGGGCGGACATGGCCCATGCGCCCCGGCACATAGGCGACCAGCCGCCGCGCCTCCTTGTGGCCGCGCGACGCCGCGGCGCGCAGCCACGCCGTGCCGACCCGCTGGTCGCGCTTCACCCCGACGCCGAACAGGAAGCGCCGCGCCATGCGGTAGGAGGCCTCCGGATCGCCCTTCTCCGCCGCCTCGCAGTCGGCCATGCGCGACTCGCGCGAGGAGACGGAGCCGGACTTGCCCGCGGCGAGGGCGGCGGGGGCCGCCAAGGCGACGAAAAGGGCGAAGGTCAGGGGGAGGAAACGCACGGGTTGGCCTTGGAACGGTCTGCAAAACCGCATTGATATGAGGCTCCCCGCAGGACACGGCAAGCGCAGGGCAGGGTTACCCTCTTTTCGACACAGCGCGCAGGCGATCGCGCAGCGACCGCGCCCAGCCGCGGACCACCGTCAGCGCCGGGCGAATCGCCTCGCGCACCCGCCCCACCACCCGCTTGGCGGCCTGCCAGGGCGGCAGGGCGGTCAGCCAGGCCAGCCAGCGCATCACCCGGACGTAGCACCAGGCGAAGGCCGGGATGGTCAGCAGCTTGTCCTTGCCGATGTGGAACAGCCGCTCGACCAACGTGACCTTGACCAGTTCCACGGCCCCCAGCAGCAGCGCGCCCTGGACCGCGTGCCCGGTTCCCATCAGATACAGGCCGACCGGCTTCAGCGGCTCCAGAATCACCAGCGGAATCACGAACAGCGCCAGCGTCGGATAGGGGCCGAGCCGGCGGATGCGCGCGGCCAGCCGTTCGGCGAAGCGCTGCCGTCCGATCCAGGCGGCCAGCGGGCGCAACGCCTCCAGCGCCACCGCGTCGATCAGGAAATAGACCAGCGCCGCGACGGTCAGCAGAGGGCGCAGGACGAAGCGGCGCAGCAGCCCCGCCAGCCTCCGCCCCAAAATCCGAGAGGAGGAATTTCCGTTCGAGGTAGCCATTAGGTCTTTCGTCAGGCGTACAGGGGCGTTTCGCCGGCTTGGGTTCGCCGCGGATTTCCACTATCTAACGTTTCTGCCATTGCGCGTCCGTCCCCTCGTCCACTCTCGGTGCGCCCCATCGTGCTCGGCCATTACGATCCTTACCTCGTTGCGCTGTCCATTGTCGTGGCCTCATTCGGCGGCTATGTGGCTCTGGACCTCGCCTCCCACGCGCGGGATGCCGGGCGGGGACGGAACGGCTGGCTGGGCGCCGCGGCGCTCGCGCTCGGGGCGGGGATCTGGTCGATGCACTTCATCGGCATGATGGCGATGCGCATGCCCGTGCCGGTGTCCTACGACATCCTGCTGACCGCGTTATCCTTTCTCCTGGCGGTCGGGGTGTCGGGAACCGGCCTCTTCGCGGTGGCGCACGGCGGGGGCGGCCGGGCGACCCTGGCGGCGGCGGGTCTGCTGACCGGTTTCGGGATCGTCTCCATGCACTACGTCGGCATGGCCGGCATGCGGCTGCCGGTGCCGCTGATCTACGACACGCTTCTGGTCGTCGCGTCGGTGGTCATCGCCGTGGCCGCCTCCACCGCCGCGCTCTGGCTCGCCTTCCGCACGGCCAGCCCCCTGCAGCGCCTGTCCGGCGCGCTGGTGCTCGGCGCTGCGGTGGTCAGCATGCATTACATCGGCATGGCCGCCGCCAACGCGGACGTAACCGCCATTGGGCATGCCGCCAATACGGGCGCCGTCCCGACCGGGGACGACCTCGGTTTCGTGCTGTCGACCCCGTCGCTGGCGGTGGGGACCGGGGTGGGAACGCTGCTGATCCTCTCGCTGGGGCTGCTCTCCGTCCTGATCGACCGGCGCCGCTCGGCGGAGCGCGCGGCGGGGCAGGAGGCGCGCTACCGCGCCGTCGTCGACTCCGCCGTGGACCCCATCGTGGTGATCGACGAGACCGGCACCATCCAGTCCTTCAACCGGGCGGCCGAGACGACCTTCGGCTACGGCACGGAAGAGGCCGTCGGCGCGAACGTCCGCATCCTGATGGCGGAGCCGCACCACTCCGCCCATGACGGCTACATGGCGCATTTCCGCGAAACCGGCGAACGGCGGATCATCGGCATCGGGCGCGAGGTCGAGGGCCGGCGCAAGGACGGCTCCCTCTTCCCGCTGGAGCTGTCGGTGGCCGAATGGCACGACGGGCGGCAGCGCCTGTTCACCGGCATCATGCGCGACATCACCGCCCGCAAGGCGGCGGAGGACGCGCTGCACCGCGCCAAGGCGGAAGCGGAGCGCGCCCGCGAGGAGGCGCTGGCCGCCCGCGACAAAGCCGAACGGGCGGACATGGCCAAGACCAAGTTCCTCGCCGCGGCCAGCCACGATTTGCGCCAGCCCGTGCAGTCGCTGTTCTTCTTCGCCCATGCCCTGTCCGACCGGCTCGACGGCCATCCCGCCTCGCCCCTGCTGGCGAGCATGAGCGAGTCGCTGAACGGCCTGCGCACGCTGCTGGACAGCCTGCTGGACGTGTCGCGGCTCGATGCCGGGGTGGTCACCCCCGCGGTGACGGAGTTCGCGCTGGGTCCCCTGCTGCAGCGTCTGGCCGACGAATACCGGGGCCGCGCGGCGGAGGTGGGGATCGCCTTGCGCCACGTCCCCACCGACGGCTGGACGCGCAGCGACCCGGCGCTGGTCGAGCGCATCCTGCGCAATCTCGTGGAGAACGCCATCCGCTACACGGAGAGCGGGCGGATCCTGATCGGCTGCCGCCGCACCGGCAACAGCCTGCGGATCGAGGTGCTCGACACCGGCATCGGCATCCCCGAGGACAAGCGCGACGAGGTGTTCGTCGAATTCGCCCAGCTCGCCAACCCCGAGCGCGACCGGCGCAAGGGGCTGGGGCTGGGGCTGGCCATCGTGCGGCGTCTGGCCGGGCTGCTCGGCCATGAGGTGACCCTGCGCTCCCGGCCGGGACGGGGCAGCGCCTTCGGCCTGACCGTGCCCTCGGTCGCGCCGCGCCAGGTGATGAAGACCTGCCGCCCGGCCGCCCAGTCCGCCGCCCAGCCGCCCGCGAACGGTGGAAAGGGGCTGGTCGTGGTCGTCGAGGACGACGCCATCATCCTGCTCTCCATGCGGACCATGCTGGAGGAATGGGGCTATGAGGTGGTCGCCGCCGTCTCCGCCGACGAGGCGGTGGGCACGCTGACCAGCCTCGGCCAGCGCCCCGACATGATCGTCGCCGACTACCGCCTGCGTGAAGGGCGGACCGGGCTTCAGGCCATCCGCGACATCTACGGCGTCTGCGGGGTGCGGGTGCCCGCGCTGGTGCTGACCGGCGACACCGACCCCGCCCGCATCGCCGAGGTCCAGCAGAGCGGCCACCGCCTCCTCCACAAGCCGGTGGCGCCCGAGGTGCTGCGCAACGCGCTGACCTCCGCGGCCTAGGCATTGCCGCTCCCGGCCGAGTCCCAAGTGTGGTTGAAAGCGCGCTCCGCCCCGCTTATGGTCTTGGAAAAAGGCGCGTTTGCGCCGAAACCACGACCAAAATCAGGTTCCAGGAGCGTCCCCCATGAAAGCCATGCTGCTCGGCTTCGCCGCCGCCATCGTCATCGCCGTCGGCGCGTCGGTCGCGCTGACCGCCATCGACCACAGCTCGGCCAGCCGCTTCTCCAGCAGCTCGGTCCGCCTCTGACGCTTACCCGCGGCGAAGGTCAGGCGCGGCGGCGGGCCGCCATGGCCTCCGCCGTCGTCAGGGCGGCGATCAGGCTCGACGCGCCGGCCTTGCCCGTGCCGGCGATGTCCAGCGCCGTCCCATGGTCCGGCGAGGTGCGGACGAAGGGCAGCCCCAGCGTGATGTTGACCCCCGTGTCGAAGTCGATGGTCTTCAGCGGGATCAGCGCCTGATCGTGGTACATGCACAGCGCCGCGTCGTAGCCGCGCCGCGCCGCCGCGTGGAACAGCGTGTCGGCGGGCTTCGGCCCCACCGCGTCGATGCCCTCCGCCCGCAGGTCGGCGACCGCCGGGGCGATGACGTCGATCTCCTCCCGCCCCATGGCGCCGCCCTCCCCCGCGTGGGGGTTCAGGGCAGCGACGGCCAGCCGGGGCCGGGCGATGCCGAAGTCGCGGGCCAGCGCCGCCGCGGTCACCCGCCCGGCGTGCAGGATCGCCTCCCGCGTCACCAGCGGCACGGCGTCGCGGACAGAGACATGGATGGTCACCGGCACGACGCGCAGATCCTGCGCGGCCAGCATCATCACCGGCTCATCGGTGAGCCCGGCCAGATGGGCCAGATACTCCGTGTGCCCGGGATGACGGAAGCCGGCGGCGTAGAGCGCCGACTTCTGGATCGGGTTGGTGACGACCGCCGACGCCTCGCCACGGCGGACCAGTTCGACCGCACGATCGATGCTGGCGATTACCGCCGCTCCGTTGGCCGGGTCGGGCCGGCCCGGCGTGACCGGCGCCGCCAGCGGCTGGGGCAGCACCGGCAGCGCCGCACCGAACAGCGCAGCACCCTCGGCCATGCTGCCCACCGCCCTGACCGGGACCGGCAGGCCGAGCCGGGCGGCGAGCGCCTCCAGGCGGGCGGGATCGTCCAGAAGGACGAAGGGCGGCACCGCGCCGTCCGCGCGGGCCGCCCCCCTGGCTATCGACCAAGCCTTAAGAGCGATCTCCCCGCCGATCCCCGCCGGCTCGCCCATGGTCAGGGCGAGCGGCGGCCGGACGCCGGATTCGGTCATCAGTTGCGGATCTCCACGAAGGCGGTGCGGCGCAGGTCGCGCAGGTAGCGGCGGGCCAGCAGGTCGGCGCGCTCGTTGATCAGGTCGCGCTCGATCTCCTCGCGCGGCGGCATCTTGATGTCCTTCGGGTCGATCGGCGGCGGGGCCGGCGCGGCCACCGGCTGCGGCTCGGCTTCCGGCGGCGGCTCGATCATCGGCACGTCGCGCTTGCAGACGATCAGGATGACGGCGCCGCCCGGGCTCATCAGCACCGGGCTGGGCTGGCCAAGCGGGATGCCGACGGCGAGCTGCTGGAGCCCCGGCGCCAAGTCCTTGACCCGCAGCGTGCCCATGTCGCCCGACTCCGGAATGCCCATGGCGCGGGCCTTCTCGTCGAAGTCGGTGCAGCTCTTGATCGACTTGCGCAGCTTCTCCGCCTGGGCCTGGACCGCCTTCAGCTCCTCCTTCGAGGGGGCCGGGATGACGATCTGCTTCATGTTGACCTTGGCCTTGGCCAGATCGGGCTTCGGCTGGGCGCGCGGGCGCGGCGGCGGGGCCGGCGGCGGGGCGGTGGAGGCGGTGCTGCCGAAGGGCCGCTGGTCGCGCACCAGCAGGACGTGGTAGCCGGTCGCCGTGCGGACCGGCGAGGAGAGCTGGCCGGCGCGCATGGTGGACAGGGTCTTGTCCAGCTCCGCGTTCAGCTCACCCGTGCGGACCCAGCCCATGTCGCCGCCCGAGGCGGCGCCGGCGGACTGCGAGAACTGGCGGGCCAGGGCGGCGAAGTTGCCGCCGCGGCGGACCTCCTCGACCAGCCGTTCGGCGTTGCGCCGCACCTCCTCGTCCTGGTCGGGGCTGTCGACGGCCAGGAAGATCTCGGCCACCAGATACTCCGGCTTGCCGATGTTGGCCTTGATGCGCTGCATCACGGCGTCGATCTCCTCGTCGCCGATCACCACCTCCTGCCGGATGCGGCGCTGCATCACCCGCTGCCAGGACAGCAGCGCCCGCACCTGCTCGCGCAGGGTGGAGACCGGGACGTTCTGCGCCTTCAGCATGGCTTCGAGCTGCGGGCGGCCCATGCGGTTCTGTTCGGCAATGCGCCCGATGGCCTCGTCGATCTCCTTGGACGGGACCGAGACGCCGAGACGCTTGGCCTCCTGGAGCTGGAGCCGCTCGTCGATCAGCTGGCGGAGCACCTGCGGGGTCAGGCGCTGGCGCGTCTCCGCGCTGTCCTGGGCACCGGCGTTCAGCAGGGCGAGGCGGATGCGCGCGTGCACGTCGGACAGCGAGATGACCTCGTCGTTGACGACGGCGGCGATGCGTTCCGCGGGGCCTTGCGTTCCCGCAGCAGGGCTGTTTGGAGCGTTGGGAGCCCGCGTCTGGGCCGCGGCGGGCGCGCCGGCGGCAAGAAGGGCGCAGGCGGTCGCCACGGCGAAGGCAGACCGGACGGCTCGCAAACTCTGCATGGTGCTCCAGACTCCAGAGGTGGTTGCCGTTTAATACGGCCCCCCCGGGCGCGTGTAAACGGAATCGTGGACCGCATCCTGGAACGGAATTGTGTCCAAAGACCGGGCGGCCGACGTCAGCCCTGCTCCGGATCCGGCGTCAGCCATCCTCCAGATGCAGCAGCACCGCGGTGCCGAGCAGCACGCTGACGCAGGCCGGGCTCCAGGCCGCCATGGCCAGCGGGATGGTTTCGGAGATGCCGAAGGTGCGGATCACGTCGGTCATCACGAACAGCACGAATCCGGTCAGAACGCCGCCGGACACCATGGTCATGGTGCCGCCGCGCCGCGGCAGCCGCAGCGAGAAGGCCGCGGCGAACAGCACCATCGCCACATAGAGCAGGGGCTGCGACAGCAGCGACTGGTAATGCAGCCGGTGCCGGACCGCCGGGAAACCGGTGGCCTCCAGCGTGCGGATGAACTGCGGCAAATCCCAGAAGGAGATCGTCTCCGGCGCGGCGAAGCTTTCCTCGATGGTGGTCCGGTTCAGCTCCGTCGGGATGACGTAGGTCGGCACCGTCTCCGACTCCTTCTTGCCGAGGTTGATCGTCGCATCCTGCAACTCCCACTTCCGGTCGCGCAGCACGGCGCGCGGCGCGTCCACCCGGCCGATGTAGGTCATGTTGGTGTCGAAGCGCAGGACGATCACCTGGCTCATCTCGAAGGTCAGCGGGTTCACGCCGTCGGCGTGGATGAAATACTGCTCCCCCGCCTCCTGCTGGCGCAGCCACAGGCCGCTGCGCGAGACGTCGAAACTGCTCGACTTCAGCTTCAGATAGCGGTCCTGGAGCTGGTTGTACTTGGCGATGAAGACGGCGCCGACCGGGTTGATCATCGTCACCTTCACGGCGCCGATCATCAGCGCGGCGATCAGCACCGGGGTCAGGAACTGCCAGGCCGACACGCCGACCGCGCGGGCCACCACCAGCTCCGCGCTGCGCGTCAGCCGCCAGAAGGTGAACATGCCGCTGAACAGGATCACGAAGGGAAAGATCTGCTGGCCGATCTCCGGCAGCTTCAGCAGGGCCATGCGCAGGACCAGCCAGAAGGTGATGTCCGGTTTGGTCCCGGCGCGGCGCAGCAGTTCCACGACGTCGAGCAGCAGGATGATCGACAGCAGGATGCCGAGCAGCAGCAGGAACCAGGTGACGAACTGGCGCCCGATGTAGCGCGACAGCGTGGCGGATGAATACATGGGCTCCGGCCTCCCCGGCCGATCGACGGGCGGTACGCGGCGCGCCGGGGGCTTCCACCACGGCGTGCCGGGGCTATGTACTGCGGACGGGCGCGGGAAACAACCGGTCCGCGCCTTGACAGGGCGCACGGGAAGGTCTTTATCCCAGGGTGGTTGCGGATCGATCCCACCCGCCCCGGCGCCCGCGCGCCGGCCGTCCCAGCCGAGAGGAGCCCGAGAGGAGCCGATGAAGTTCGCCTTTGCGAAGCCCGCGCTGCCCAAGTCCGGCACCGTCGCCGTCACCGTCGCCACCGATCGCGCGCTCGGCGCCGCGGGGCGGGATCTCGACCAGAAGACGGGCGGCACGCTGTCCCGCGCCATGAAGGCCAGCCGCTTCACCGGCAAGAAGGAGGAGACGCTGGCCATCCTCGCCCCCGCCGGGGTCGAGTTCGACCGCGTCCTCCTGGTCGGCATCGGCAAGGGTGAGGATCTGTCCGAGGCCGCCCTCCAGGCCGTCGGCGGCGCCGTCGTCGCCGCCCTGGACAAGTCCGGCGAGACGGAGGTCTCCGTCCTGCTCGACCTGCCGGACGGCGGCACCGTGGCACCCGACGCGGCGGCGGCGGAACTCGCCTTCGGCGCGCAGCTCCGCTCCTACCGCTTCGACAAGTACCGGACGACCGAGAAGAAGGAGGCCAAGCCCTCCCTCAAGAAGATCATCGTCCTGACCGCCGAGCCGGACGCCGCCAAGCGCGCCTACGGCCGTCTGGAGCCGCTGGCCGAGTCCGTCGCCTACACCCGCGATCTGGTGTCGGAGCCGGCCAACGTCCTGAACCCGGAGAGCCTCGCCGACCGCTGCCGGGACCTGACCGACGTCGGCCTGCAGGTCGAGGTGCTGGACCTCAAGAAGCTGAAGAAGCTCGGCATGGGCGCGCTGATCGGCGTCGCCCAGGGCAGCGCCTTCGAGCCGCGCGTCGTCGTGATGCGCTGGGACGGCGCCCCCGACGCCGAGGACCGCCGCCCGCTCGCCTTCATCGGCAAGGGCGTGACCTTCGACACCGGCGGCATCTCCATCAAGCCCGCCGCCGGGATGGAGGACATGAAGTGGGACATGGGCGGCGCCGCGGTGGTCATCGGCACCATGCGCGCACTCGCCGCCCGCAAGGCGAAGGTGAACGCCGTCGGCATCGTCGGCCTGGTCGAGAACATGCCGTCCGGCACCGCGCAGCGGCCCGGCGACGTGGTGACCTCGCTGTCCGGCCAGACCATCGAGGTGATCAACACCGACGCCGAAGGCCGTCTCGTCCTGGCCGACTGCCTGACCTACGCGCAGGAGACCTTCAAGCCGCGCCTGCTGGTCGACCTCGCCACCCTGACCGGTGCGGTCATCATCGCGCTGGGCCATGAGCACGCCGGCCTGTTCGCCAACGACGACTGGCTGGCCGAGAACCTGCTGGCCGCCGGCCGGTCGGTGGGCGAGCCGCTGTGGCGCCTGCCGATGGGCGACGCCTACGACAAGGACATCAACTCCGACATCGCCGACATGAAGAACGTCGGGTCGGGCCGCGGTGCCGGCAGCATCGTCGGCGCACAGTTCCTCAAGCGTTTCGTCGAGGACCTGCCCTGGGCGCACATCGACATCGCCGGCGTCGCCTGGTCCAAGAAGGACACGGCCATCGTCCCGAAGGGCGGCACCGCCTTCGGCGTGCGTCTGCTCGACCGCTTCGTGGCGAGCTATCACGAGGGCAAGTAAGTCCCCGTCCGGCGGGGGCCGTTTTTTTCCCTCTCCCCTCGGGGAGAGGGAAATTTCCACGAGGGGCCATGACCGAGGTCCGTTTCTATCACCTCCAGCGGCGCACGCTCGAACAGGCGTTGCCGAAGATTCTGGAAAAGGTCCTGGAGCGCGGTTGGCGCGCCGTCGTCCTGGCCGGCTCGCCGGAGCGGGTGGACGCGCTCAATCAGCATTTGTGGACCTACGATCCTTCCTCCTTCCTGCCGCACGGCGCGTCCCGCGACGGCTTCGCCGCCGAACAGCCGGTCTGGCTGACCGCCGAGGAGGAAAACCCCAACGGGGCCACCGTCCTGGTTCTGGTGGACGGGGTGACCAGCGACGCGATGGGCTCCTTCGACCTCGTCTGCGACCTGTTCGACGGCAATGACGGCGACGCGGTGCTTGCCGCCAGGGACCGTTGGAAGATCTGCAAGGCCGCCGGACACGCCCTCACCTACTGGCAGCAAAACGACCGCGGCGGTTGGGAAAAGCGCGCCTGAAACCAAGGACTGCTGTAGGTTTTAAACTGTTCTCCGAATGATACCGCTAACGCGGCACAATATAGCGTTCATGTGTCTCCACCGGCCTTGACGGGCCTGCTGTGCACAAGGTTAATCTAAAACCCGTAAAATCCCGCGGGGCGGCGCACAGGTGGAGGGCAGCATGCACAAGTGCGTCGGACCGGCAGCGGCGGCACTGCCATGACCCGCAGCGCTCTCGACCCGACGCTCGCGCGCGACGTCAAGGACGCCGCCATCCTGATCGTCGACGACAACGCGTCGAACGTCGATCTGGTGCGCGACATCCTGACCCACGAGGGCTACACCGCCGTGCGGGGGGAAACCGATCCCCGGCGGGTTCCCGCGCTCTGCGAGGCGCAGCGCTTCGACCTTCTGCTCATCGACATCCGCATGCCGCACATGAGCGGTTTCGATCTGATGGAGCGCGTCAACACCCTGTACAGCGACGATTACGTGCCCATCCTGGTGCTGACCGCCCATACCGACCAGGAGACGCGGCGTCGCTCGCTGGAAATGGGGGCCAACGACTTCCTCACCAAGCCCTTCATCGCCTGGGAACTGCTGCACCGCGTGCGCAGCGTGCTGGAGATCCGCAAGCTCTACCAGCGCGCAGCCGAGCAGAACCGCGGGCTGGAGCGCCGCGTGTCGGAGCGCACGGCGGAACTCAGCACCGCCCTTGAGGCGGCACGGCAGGCCGACCGGGCCAAGCTCGACTTCCTCTCGGTGACCAGCCATGAGTTGCGAACCCCTCTGAACGCCATCATCGGCTTCGCCGAGGTGCTGTCCAGCGAGGCGCACGGGCCGCTCGGTCACGACGACTACATGGACTATGTCCGGCTCATCGAGGAGAGCGGCAAGGCGCTGCTCGGCATGGTCAACAACATCCTGGACTTCACGCGGGGGTCCGGCGGCATCGACCTCGCCGAGTCGACCATCGACCTGCCCGGCCTGCTGATCCAATGCATCGATCTGCTCGGCGCCAAGGCGCAGGCCAAGTCGCAGACCATCACGCTTCAGCCGGGACCGCCCATCACGCTGCGCGCCGACCAGCGGCGCTTGGCGGAGATGATCGTCCATCTGCTGGACAACGCGGTGAAGTTCGGTCACCGGGGCGCTCGGGTCTCGCTGCGAATCTCCCTCCAGGGCGGGATGGTCGCCGTCGCCGTCGCCGACGACGGGCCCGGAATCCCGCCGGACATCGTCGACCACGTCTTCAGCCCGTTCATCCAAGGCGAACGCTCGCTCGTGCGTCAGCACGAGGGCATCGGGCTCGGCCTGCCCATCGTCCGCCGCTTCGCCGAACTGCACGGCGGCAGCGTGGAATTGGACAGCGCGCCGGGGCACGGCACGACCGTGACCATCCTCCTGCCCGCCGCCCGACTGACGGCGCCGCCCATCGCTGGCCTCAGGGAATCCCGGGCGTTCTAAAGCGTCCCCGGTTCCGGATGGGTTGGGCCCCGGCTTCGGACAGATCATTTGGCGAGGCTGGTCATTCGGCGAGGCTGGGTTCCTCCAACGGTCCGACCTCAGCCTCGGCAGGGTTGGGCGGAGCGGTTTCCGGCAACCCGAGGAACAGGGCGGCCAGGGCGATCAGGGCCATCGCCCCAGCCGTAAGGAAGGCGGCGGAATAGCCGAAGCGGTCCACGATCACGCCGGTGACGAAGCCGCTGGTCGCAGCCCCCACCCCCTGCATCGTGGCGACCGCCCCGAAGGCGAGGTTGTAGCGCCCGGTTCCGCGCATCAGGTCGGCGATCACCAGCGGCGTCAGGGCGGTGAAGATCCCGGCGCCCACCCCGTCCAGAAGCTGGACGCCGATCAGCCAAGCGCTGTTGTCCGACAGGGTGTAGAGGACGGCCCGCAACGGCAGGATGGCGAAGCCGACCAGCAGGATCGGCTTGCGGCCCAGACGGTCGGCCGTCCGTCCCACCAGGATGGCGATGGGAAGCATGACGAGCTGGGCGGCGATGATGCAGGACGACATCATGACCGTCGCCCATTCCGGGTGCCCCGCGGCCAGCTTCTGTCCGACCAGCGGCAGCAGGGGGGCGTTGGCGAAATGGAACAGCAAGGCGCAACTGCCGAAGATCAGCAGCGGCCGGCACTGGACCAGGATGCCCATGCCGGAGACCTTCTCCCCGTCGCCCGCACCGCCTTCCGACCCGCCGCCTGCCGACGCCTCGACCCCGCGGGCGCGGCGCTGGTCGATGGCGGAGGCCGGGATCGACAGGACGGCAATTGATGACAGGACCGCGAACACCGGCACCAGCAGAAAGACCGCCTGCTGCGAGAACAGCCAGCCGACCAGCCCGGCGAGCGCCGCGACGCCGACGTTGCCCGCATGGTCGAAGGCGGCGTTGCGCCCCATCCGCCGGGCGAGCAGGCGTTGCGGGACGAGACCGAGGGTCAGGGCCGCCACTGCCGGGCCGAACACGTCCCCGACCACCGCAATCAACGTGTTCGCGATCAGGACCGGCCAGAAGTTGGGGAACAGGTAGATGCACAGCGCCCCCGCACCCAGCACGACCAGCGCCAGGACGATGGCCTCGCGCTTGCGGTGGGTGGCATCGATGGCCGCCCCGATCGGCGTCTGCACGGCAAGCCCGAGCCAGCCGGCCAGACTGGTCACCAGACCGACCTCGGACTGGCTCCAATGCTGCTGGGTCACCAGAAAGACGTTGAGATAGGGACCGAGCGCCCCACGCACGTCCGCCAGCAGGAAATTCACGGCGTCCAGCGACGCCGGCCGGAAGCCGCGACCGGATTCGTCCGAAGGCGCCGACTCCCGTCCATGTCTGTCAGCAGGCAACGCGCTCTCCCTTCCAAGGATCTGGCAGAAAGACCGCGGCCAGACGCAAAGGCTAGGAACAGCGGGCACCGAAAAATGGCACCATGGGGCATGGTCGTTCAAGGTGATCGTAACGGAACGATCAGATCAACCTCAAAGCTACGGCAAATGAAAGGTTGCCAGGACCACTTGCAACCGCAACTCAAAACTGCGCATCAAGCAATTTTCGAAGCTGCCGGCGTTATCTCGTTTCCATACGCATGAGATCGCCCAGCTTGTCGAGCAGGTAGTCCAGATCCTCCGCCGCCAGATCCTCGTACTGGGTCAGGATGCGCTCGATCACCCGGCGGCGGTGGCGCTCGATGTCGTGCGCTTCGCCGTCGTAGGGGGTCTCCTTGAGCACGTCCAAAGCGATCCGGCAGGCGGGCAGCAGGGCCGGCGGCTGCTTGGCCTTGTCGTAGATGGACTTCAGACCCAGCCGCCCAGCGTCGTGGATCAGCAGACGGGCATTGGTCAGCGGCACGTTGGCCAAATGGGACAGCGCCGTCTCGAAAAAGGCGCTGTCGCCCATGCACAGCGCCCGCACCAGCAGCGACGGGGTCAGGCGGCCGCTGCGCGACAGTTGCGCGACCAGCCGTTCCAGCGCGCCCTCGTCGCTTTCCCCCGAGAAGAGGGCGACGGTGGCGCGCTCGCGGCTTTGCAGGATCAAGTCGGCGGCGACCTTGGCCGGAAGGTCGTGGTTGGCCACCAGATGCTGCTGGAGCTTTTCCGAGACCACGGCGACCAGCCGCTCGGCGATGGTGATCGGCAGGCGGGCGCGCTGGACCAGCGGCTCCTGCACGGTTTCGCTGTCGGCGAAGCGTTCAATGACCCGGCCGAGCGTCTGCTCGCCGAGATCAGCGCTCTCATTGGCGACCAGGACCGCCACGGCCCCCTCCGACGCGGTGTCGATCAGCGCGTCGGCGACGCTGGCGGACAGGGCCGGACGCTGTGCGATGGCGGTGTGCTTGGCGTCCGTTCCAGTCCGCACCAGCTCGACGAGGTCGGCGTCGGTCAGCACCGTGGAGACGCTGAGCACCGGGATCGCCACGGCCTCCACGTCGCGCGCCAGCATCAGCGCGACGTCGCGCGGCAACGCCGGGTTGGCCTTCAGGTTCTCGGCCAGCGACTGGCGCACGCGCACCACGGCGTCGCGCGCCATGAAGCGGATGATGTCTTCGGCGAGCCGGCGCTCGCTGTCTGACAAGGTGGTTGCGGAAAACTGCTTGGCGATCTTGACCGCCAGTTCGGAACGGCTGTTCGGCGACGGGTCCGACAACAGACGGGACACGTCGTCCTTGGTGAGTTGGTCGCTCATGGGTCCCGGACCCTTTCCTGCCCTGCGTCGCTCCCCGCGCCTCGGATTCGTGCATCAGAGGGAACGAATGTATTCAGGTCATGATCGGACCAAAGCATTGAGCCTTTGTTAACGACGATTGCCGGTGGCGGGACGGCCTGGGCCGCTCCTCACCAGCCGCCCATCACCAGCCGCCGTGCCGGTGATGGTGACGGGGGCCGCTATGGTGACCCCCGCGATGCCCCCCGTAATAGCCACCGTAGTAGGGGCGGCCATACACGACGGGCGGCGGCGCGTAATAGCGATACTGCGGGCGCTCGTAATAGCCGTAGCCATAGGACCGGTGTCCGTAGCCGTAAACGGGACCGGGAGTCCCGGCGGCGACGTAGCAGCCGGAAAGCAGAAGGGCGGCAAAGGTCAGAAGGGACAGCGAGCGGAGCGTCGACATGGGCGTTCCTGTGCCAGGGGTCGTACCGTACTGACGGGATGAACGCTCGATTTGGGGAAATTATTCCGGTGGTGGCGGAGGTGAGAGCATCCCGACATCATCCGATGGCGCTGATCGTTCGCAGAGCAGGCGGATATCAGCAGAGAGGGACAGTCACTTTTGACAAGACCCATAAACGGTGACTTTGGCCCCCTCCCTAACCCTCCCCCTCTTCGAGGTGGAGGGGACTGCCGCCGCTTCGCGGAAGGCACCCTCTCCCGCAAAGCGGGGGAGGGCCGGGGTGGGGGCAGGGTTTCACAAAGACAGGGCCAATGCAAAAAGACAGGAATGCCAGTCTATTCAAGGGCCTATGTGGACAGCTTCTGAAGTTTCACCTTACCGGCAGCGACACACGCCGCTGCAGGAATACAGCATAGAGAAAGATATTTAGAAGATTGCCCCGAAACCATCGGTTTTCGATGCATACATCTATTTTCGATAAATACGGCATTTCTATTATGATCATGTCTATGCCATGCTGTTCACCCAAGTATTGGCAACGAATCAGCAAAGGTGAGATATGTCAAAACTCACACGGCGCTCGGTCTTGGCAGGGGTGGCGGCTTCCCCGATGGTGGAAACGGAAGAAGACTCGTACGACCCCATGCTGGCGCTCTGGCAGGAATGGTGCACTGCCCTGAAAGACGCTCGGGCGAAGGAGACGGAACGGCGGCGGATCGAGCGGGGGATGGTCGCCCGGTTCGGTTACCCGAGGGTGCTGGTCGCGCGCGGGGCCAGCGGGCGGAGAGATGTCTACGCCACGACCGAGCGGGACGTGACGCGGGCACTCGCCGGAGCGACGGATGCGAAGGAGCGGTACGGCCGGCTGGTGGCGGATCTCGACCAACAGCAGGAGCGCTGGGACATGGAGGCCCAGCGGCTCGGGCTGGATGTCATGGAACGGGAGGAGGACGCGGCATGGAAACGGGTGGATGCCCTGACCGCACGGGCCGAACATGTGCCGGCCCGTTCCCTGCGCGGGATCGTGGTGAAGCTCACCGTCGCGGTGGCGCTCCGCGAAACCTACGGCGCGGAAGAGACGGAGTTTCCCTGGCCCATCCTCGGGGCGGCGCTGAAGGATTTGCAGACCATGACGGGGGCCTAGGGAAAGAGGAAAGCCGCGCCCCGCCCTCCCCCGCGACGGAGGGAGAGGGTGGTGATGTGGCGATCAGCGCCGTCCCCGGCGGCCCTGCTTCTTCGGAGCGCCCTCGGGAATGCCGCGGCCCTGGCGGGCGGAGCTGATGCCGATGCTGCCCGGCTGCTCCAGCCCGAGGTCCATCGCCTCCAAACGGCGGAGTTCGTCGCGCAGACGGGCGGCCTCCTCGAACTCCAGATCGGCGGCGGCGGCCTTCATGCGCTTCTCCATGTCGGCCATCACGGACTTCAGGTTGTGACCGACCAGTTCCGACGCGTTCAGGCCGGTCTTCACGGTGACGTGGTCGCCGCGCTCGTACACGCTCTCCAGAATGTCGCCGATGGCCTTCTTCACGGATTCCGGCGTGATTCCGTGCTCCAGATTGTACGCCCGCTGCTTCTCGCGGCGGCGCGCCGTCTCGTCGATGGCGTACTGCATGCTGCCGGTGATCTTGTCGGCGTAGAGAATCGCCCGCCCCTCGACGTTGCGCGCGGCGCGGCCAATGGTCTGGATCAGCGAGGTCTTGGAGCGCAGATAACCCTCCTTGTCGGCGTCCAGGATGGCGACCAGCGAGCATTCGGGGATGTCCAGCCCCTCGCGCAGCAGGTTGATGCCGACCAGCACGTCGTAGGCGCCGAGCCGCAGGTCGCGGATGATCTCGATGCGCTCCAGCGTCTCTACGTCGGAGTGGATGTAGCGCACGCGCAGCCCCGCCTCGTGCATGTATTCGGTCAGCGCCTCGGCCATTTTCTTGGTGAGGGTGGTGACCAGCACGCGGTTGCCCTTCGCCACCACCTCCTTGCACTCGTGGATCAGGTCATCCACCTGCGTCTCGGTGGGCCGGATGATCACCTCCGGGTCGATCAGGCCGGTCGGGCGGACCACCTGTTCGGCGAAGACGCCGCCGGTGCGCTCCATCTCCCAGGGGCCGGGGGTGGCCGAGACGAAGACCGTCTGCGGGCGCATGCCCTCCCACTCCTCGAACTTCAGCGGGCGGTTGTCCATGGCGCTGGGCAGGCGGAAGCCGTATTCGGACAAGGTTTCCTTGCGCATCCGGTCGCCACGGTACATGCCGCCGATCTGCGGCACCATGACGTGGCTTTCGTCCACGATCAGCAGCGCGTCGCCCGGCAGATACTCGAACAGCGTCGGCGGCGGCTCGCCCGCCGCGCGGCCGGTCAGGTAGCGGGAATAGTTCTCAATGCCGGCGCAGGCGCCGGTGGCCGCCATCATCTCAATGTCGAAGGTCGTGCGCTGCTCCAGCCGCTGCGCCTCCAGCAGCTTGCCCTGGGCGTTGAACTCCTCCAGCCGGAGCTTCAGCTCGCGCTTGATCTGCTCGATGGCCTGATTGAGCGTCGGCTTGGGCGTCACATAGTGGCTGTTGGGATAGATGCGCACGGCCTCCAGCGAGGCGATCTTCTCGCCGGTTAGCGGATCGATCTCGTGGATGCCCTCGATCTCGTCGCCGAACAGCGAGATGCGCCACGCGCGGTCCTCCATGTGGGCGGGGAACAGCTCCACCGTGTCGCCGCGCACTCGGAACAGGCCGCGCCCGAAGGCTGCGTCGTTGCGCTTGTACTGAAGCTCGGTCAGCTTGCGCAGCAGGTCGGGCTGGGCGACGACTTGGCCCTTGCGCAGATCGACGGTCATCTCCGAATAGGTCTCGACCGAACCGATACCGTAAATGCAGGAGACCGACGCTACGATGATGACGTCGTCCCGCTCCAGCAGCGCCCGCGTCGCCGAGTGGCGCATCCGGTCGATCTGCTCGTTGATCGAGGATTCCTTCTCGATGAAGGTGTCGGTGCGCGGAACGTAGGCTTCCGGCTGATAGTAGTCGTAGTAGGAGACGAAGTATTCCACCGCGTTGTTCGGGAAGAAGGACTTCATCTCGCCATAGAGCTGCGCCGCCAGCGTCTTGTTCGGGGCGAGCACCAGGGTGGGGCGCTGGACGTGCTGGATGACGTGCGCCATGGTGAAGGTCTTGCCGGACCCGGTGACGCCGAGCAGCACCTGATCCTTCTCGCCGGCGCGCAGCCCCTCGGTCAGCTCCCCGATGGCGCGCGGCTGGTCGCCGGAGGGTTTGAACTCCGACACCAGTTCGAACTTCTTGCCAGCCTCCAGCTTGGGCAGGGACTTCTGCGGGAGGGCGGTCAGGACGGGATGGGACATGCGGGTGCGCTCGCGCCAGGGGTACGGAACGGGAACCGAGTATATGGCCCACCCCACCCCCGCTGTCGAGCGTGGGCTTGTCCGGAGTGTCTGCTCGCGCTTGCCCCCTCCCTGGCCCTCCCCCGCTCTTGGCGGACCTATGGTCCGCCTGCCGCGTCAGCGCAAACCTTTGGTTTGCGCGAGAGCTGCGCAGGGGAGGGAAAAAAGGGCGTGCCCCTTACCCGCGCACCAGCGCGTCGTAGTCCTTCACCAGCGTCTCGCAGACGCGGCCCGGCGTGAAGCGATGGTCGCCGATCTGGCCGACCGGGGTCACTTCCGCGGCGGTGCCGGTCAGGAAGACCTCCTGGGTGTTCGCCAGTTCGTCGGGCTGGATGTGGCGTTCGATCACCTCGATGCCGCGGGCCTTGGCGAGGTCGATCACCGTGCGGCGGGTGATGCCGTCTAGGAAGCAGTCGGGCTTCGGCGTGTGGATCTTGCCGTCCATCACCAGGAACAGGTTCGCCCCGGTCGCCTCGGCCAGATAGCCGCGGTAGTCGAGCATCAGCGCGTCCTGGTAGCCCTCGGCCTCCGCCTCGTGCTTGGAGAGCGTGCAGATCATGTACAGACCCGCCGCCTTCGACGCCGTCGGCGCCATGTCCGGAGCCGGACGGCGCCAGCGCGACCAGGTCAGCTTGATGCCGGCCATCTTCGCCTCGGGGCTGAAGTAGCTCGGCCACTGCCAGACGGCGATGGCGACGTGGATGCGGCTGGCCTGCGCCGCCACGCCCATCATCTCGCTGCCGCGCCACGCCACCGGGCGGACATAGGCGTCGGTGAAACCCATCGCCTTCACCGTCTCGTTGGTCGCCGCGTCGATCTCCGCCACGGAATAGGGCAGCTCGAAGCCGAGGATGCGGGCCGAGGCGGCCAAGCGCTCGCTGTGCTCGGTCAGCTTGAACACCGTGCCGTTGTAGACGCGCTCGCCTTCGAACACGCAGCTCGCGTAGTGCAGGCCGTGCGACAGGACGTGCAGATTCGCGTCGCGCCACGGCACCAGCGCGCCGTCGTACCAGATCACGCCGTCGCGGTCGTCGAAGGGAAGGATGGACATGGCGGCTCCCACCTTGGTCTTTGGCCCGTTGCTCGGGACTTGGAATGGAATTGTCGAAAGCCGCGCTTGTCTCGCGGGCTTTGTTCGTTTATGTCTGGCTTATTGACCCATTTGTAACGAATCGCACCGATCACGTCAACATGGCTGACATAAAAGCGGGCGTGAACCAGCTTTTCCTGCGCGAAGAGGAACTTCGCACGGGCATGGAGCTGCTGTTCTACGCCTATCGGGAATTCACCGCGGAGCCGGACGAGATCCTGGCGCAGATCGGCTTCGGCCGGGCGCACCACCGCGTCATCTATTTCGTCGGGCGCTACCCGAAGATCACCGTGTCGGAGCTTCTGGCGATCCTGAAGATCACCAAGCAGAGCCTGTCGCGCGTGCTGGGGGAGCTGGTCCGGCAGGAATTCATCCAGCAGCAGACGGGCGTGCGGGACCGGCGGCAGCGTCTGCTGGAACTGACGGAAAAGGGCGTGGAGCTGGAACGCCAGCTTTCCGAAACGCAGCGGCAGCGGATCGCCCGCGCCTACCGCATGGCCGGGGCGGAGGCCGTGGAGGGCTTCCGCAAGGTGATGCTGGGCATGATGGACGAGGAGGACCGGGTGAAGTTCGCACCCCCGGTGCCGGCCCGGCTCGCCGCCGTGAAGCGGTAGGAACCGGACCGGAAACCCGTCGGGTCAAACCCCGGCCAACTCACTCTCCGGTCAACTCAATCCTTGGCCGGGGTCTGGGCCGGCTCGGCGGCGGCGGTGGCGGTGGCGGCCGGAGCCGCATCCGCCGGCGGTGTGCCGGCGGCGCCCTCCGCCCCGTCCTTGCCCGCGGCGTTCGCGGCGCCGCGGCGGCGGAAGGACGTGCGCTTGTACACCACGCTGTCCGAGGACCCCGGCGGGCACTGAACGATTTTACCCCCCTTCGCAAGAAACTCGCGGGTCATGGAGTCGAGATCATTCCGATCCGCGCTGCGGTTATCGGATGCCATGCATGCCTCCTGTGATCGTCATCGTGCCCCATAGCACCATCCGGGCGGTCCCGGCGGTCCCGGCGGTCCATGGAGCATGCGTTTCTTTTGTGAAGCGGCTGTTACAGGATTGGGGGCAACCGGTTTCTGAACGGGCGGCCCCTGAACGGGCGGCTCCGAAAAAATCGGAGCGGAAAATCACGCCTCCTTCAGGTTGGCCGCGGCGCTTTTGCCCTTCTTGGGGTCGCGCTGGAGTTCGTAGGACAGCTTCTGGCCTTCATGAATGTTGATGCCCGACCGCTCAACGGCGGAGATGTGGACGAACACGTCGGCCGTCCCGTCATCCGGCTGGATGAAGCCGTAGCCCTTGGTGGTGTTGAACCATTTCACGGTTCCAGTAGCCATCTGGTAGTTCCTTGAACGAGGTTTCCCATGGCGCTCGTGCCACGGGTTCACATCAAATCACCGAGGGGAAGGACCAGACGCAGCGATCTGCAAGCGGACCGTAGACCCAAAGAAATTCGACTCTTTTCATGTGGGGATCGAAAGGCCGGGATGCAACCCGAACCCTTTGGGCAAAGCCCCGCCCACTTGTTTCGACTCACGACTCTTGCCTCGTTCGTCGGTGTCGTCCCTGCCCTTCGGCGGAGTTGTCCCCGGCTTGTTGCTTAGCCCATGATTTTGGCAACCCGATTCTTTTGACTTAGCTTTCCTGAAGGAGCCGGCGGCATGCAGCGTGCCCATCTCGTGGCCGCGTTCCTGACCTTTGCCGCTCTGTGCGTCGGCGTGTCCGCCCTGTCGGTGTCGCGCGACCGCCACGTCACGCTGGAACAGGCCCGCCGCGAGTTCGCCGCGACCGCCCATCTGCTCGACGAACACGCCAGCCGCGCCATCGAAGCCGGGGACGCCCAGCTGCGCATGCTGCTCGACGCGCTGGAACGGTGGGACCGCCGCGACCCCGCCGAAGGGCGGCGCATCCAGGCGGCGATGCACGCCCGCGCCGAACGCCTGCCGCAGGTCGGCGGCGTCTGGGCGCTCGATGCGCGGGGCCGACTGCTTCTCGACAGCGCGGAACACCCGCCGCCGCCCCGCGACCTGTCGGAGCGGGACTATGCCCAGGCCCATCTGGGCGTCAACCAGGGACCGCCGCTGGGCCTCCATGTCGGGTCCCACCTGCCCGCAGGCCCCGGCATCAGCCAGGGGCGTTTCACCATCAGCCGCGCCCTGCGCGACGAGGAGGGAATCCTCCAGGCGATCGCGGTGGCGGGCATCCGGAACACCTATTTCTCGCAGATGTATGGGGAGGCCGGCTGGGGCGAGGGTGCCCGGCTGGCCCTGTTCACCAGCGCCAAGGAGAAGCTGGCGGAATGGCCGCCGAACAGCGCCGTCGAGCCCCCCACCACCGCTTGGCCCCAGCCCTGGGACCCGCCGGACGGCCCGGCGATCATCGAGGGCACGCAGATCACCGCCGCGCGGATGCTGACCGGCTTCCCGATCGTCGTGGTGGCGAGCCGCCCCCTGGCCGAGGTGCTGGCCCCCTGGCGGGAGCGCGCCCTGTGGACCACGGCGGTCAGCGGCGGCATCCTGACCGGGGCGTTGGTGCTGTTCGTCTTCGCCCTCGCCGGGGCCCGGCGGGAGGACGCGGTCCGGGCGGAGCTTCTGCGCGCCAACCAGAGCCTGGACGAACGCGTCCGCCAGCGCACGGCGGACCTGGAGAAGGCCCTGCGCAGCGCGGAGATGGCCAGCCTCGCCAAGATGAAGGTGCTGGCGACCGTCAGCCACGACCTGCGCCAACCCCTGCAAGGTCTGGCCGCCTTCCACGAACTGCTGCTGAAGGAGGCGCCGAACCCGACGCTCCAGCAATTGGGCGCCATGGCCTCGGCGTCGCTCCAGGCCGGGCAGCGGCTGCTCGACGATCTGCTGACCCTGTCGCGGCTGGAGGCCGGCGTGGTTCCGGTGGAGATCAGCGCCTTCCCGCTCGCCCCGCTGCTCGACCAGCTCGCCGCCGAACTGCGGACGGAGGCCGAGAGCAAGGGCCTCCGGCTGACCGTGATGCCCACCAAAGCCTGGGTGCGCAGCGATCCGGCGCGGCTGCAGCCGATCCTGCGCAACCTGCTGTCCAACGCCGTCAAGTACACGGCGCGCGGCGGGGTGATCGTCGGGGCACGGCCCCGCGGCGACGGCTTGCGGGTGGAAATCTGGGACAGCGGCCAAGGCATCGCCGCCGCCGAGCTGGGCACGATCTGGGAGGAGTTCTACCAGATCGGCAACCCCGCCCGTGACGGGTCGCGCGGTGCCGGCCTCGGCCTGTCCATTGTCGAGCGCACCGCCCGCCTGCTTGGACACCCGCTGGAGGTCCGGTCGCGGGTCGGCCGCGGCTCGGTCTTCACGGTCACCCTGCCCCGCGTCCCGCCCCCCGCGGCCCCGGCGCCGATGGCGGTTCCTCGGTCGGCGGACCCCGCCCCCCCGGCTCGCACCGCCGAGTCCTCTCCCGGCCGTCTGGCCGGACGGCGGGTGCTGGTGGTCGAGGACGATCCGCTGCAGCGCAGTTCCCTGACCCTGCTGCTGGAGCAGGCCGGAGCGGGAGTGATGGCGGCGGAGAGTTTCGATTCCGCCCTCGCCGCCGCGCAGGCCACGCTTCAGGCGCCGTCGGTGATCCTCAGCGACTACCGGCTGCCCGGCGGCACCGACGGGTTGAGCGGCATCCAGACCCTTCGCGGGGTGCTGGGACGGGAGGTTCCGGCCATCCTGCTGACCGGGGAACTCTCCGCCGACCTCGTGCGCGCCGCCAAGGACGCGGGCTGCCTCGTGCTGACCAAGCCCGCGGCTCCCAACCGCATCCTGTCCACCCTGGCGGAGCTGACCGCGGGCGCCGATGCGGCGGCTTGATACGGGTGTGAAGCGCATTTTGATGCGTGGTCTGGCCGGCGCCGCTTCCCTTGGTGCGGGGGGTGCGGTTGCGCTACAGTCGCGCCATGACTGAAGAAGACCAGCCCCACATCCTGGTCGTCGATGACGACACCCGCCTGCGCGAACTGCTGCGCAAGTATCTCGCCGGCAACGGCTTCCTGGTGACCACCGCGAAGGACGCCGCGGAGGCGCGGGCCAAGCTGGCCGGGCTCGCCTTCGACCTGCTGGTGCTCGACATCATGATGCCGGGCGAGACCGGGCTGGAGCTGACCGAATCGCTGCGCCGGGAGCGCGACCTGCCCATCCTGCTGCTGACCGCGCGAGGCGAGCCGGACGACCGCATCGCCGGGCTGGAGGCCGGGGCCGACGACTATCTCGCCAAGCCCTTCAACCCGCGCGAACTGCTGCTGCGCATCAACTCGATCCTGCGCCGCCAGGCCAGCCGACCGGCGGACCCGGTGCCGCCCCAGCCGGTCAAGCTCGGCCCGATGATCTACCTGCCCGACCGCGACGAGCTGCGGGCGGGCGAGGAGGTGGTGCGGCTGACCACAGCGGAGGCGGGGCTGCTGCGCGTGCTCGCCGCCTCCCCCGGCACCATCTTCTCACGCGAGGAGTTGACGGAGCGCAGCAAGGTCGCCGGCAACGCCCGCACCATCGACGTTCAGGTGACCCGACTGCGCCGCAAGATCGAACCCGACCCGCGGGAGCCGCGCTACCTCCACACGGTGCGCGGCGAGGGCTATGTGTTGAGGCCGGACCCGTAACGGGGGCCGCCGGAGCACCCAGAGGACCCAGAGCACTAGGACCAGGACCATGACCACCGACACCGCCGCCGCACCGATGCCGATGCCGCGCCGCGAGCAGACGGGGCTGCTGAAGCGGTTCCTGCCGCGCACGCTGTTCGGCCGCTCGCTGCTGATCATCGTGACGCCGGTCATCCTGGCCCAGGCGGTGGCCACCTGGATCTTCTACGACCGGCATTGGGACACCATGACGAACCGGCTGGCCTTCGCGGTGGCCGGCGACATCGCCATGGTCATCGGCATGCTGGAGCACGACCCGACCCCCGAGGGGCGCAACTGGACGCTGGCCGCCACCGCGCGCAGCACCGACCTGATCGTGACGCTGGAACCCGGCAGCACCCTGCCCGACCATCCGCCGAAGCTGCGCGGCATGCTGGAGAACACGCTCAGCAAGGCGCTGCACGAGCGGGTGCGGCGGCCCTTCGCCATCAACACCCGAATCACCCGCGAATGGTACGAGATCCGCGTGCAGATGCCGGACGGCGTGCTGTCGGTGATGTCGCCGGAACGCCGCCTGTTCAGCCCGACCAGCTACATCTTCATCCTGTGGATGGTCGGTTCGGCCCTGGTGCTGTTCACCGTCGCCATCATCTTCATGCGCAACCAGATCCGCCCGATCAAGCGGCTGGCCGCCGCCGCGGACGCGCTGGGCAAGGGCCGCGACGTGCGCAACTTCAAGCCGGAGGGAGCGACCGAGGTGCGGCAGGCCGCCGTCGCCTTCCTGCGCATGCGCGAGCGCATCCACCGCCAGATCACCCAGCGGACGGAGATGCTGGCCGGTGTCAGCCACGACCTGCGCACGCCGCTGACCCGCATGAAGCTGGCGCTGGACATGATCGGCGACGGGCCGGAGGTCGAGGAGCTTCTGACCGACGTCACCGAGATGGAGACGATGATCGAGGGCTATCTGGCCTTCGCCCGCGGCGAGGGGACAGAGGCCGTGCAACCGACCGACCTGACCCGCATCCTGAACGAGGTGGTCTCCGGCGTCCGCCGCGAGGGGGCGGAGGTGGCCTTGACGGCACCGGACGGGCTGACACTGCCGCTGCGCCCCAACGCGACGCGGCGCTGCCTCGCCAACCTGCTGTCCAACGCGCGGCGCCACGGCGACCGCATCTGGGTGCGGGCGGAGCGGGAGCACGGCTTCATCGACATCCTGGTGGACGACGACGGGCCGGGCATCCCGCAAGCCTCGCGCGACGACGTGTTCAAGCCCTTCTTCCGCCTGGACAGCTCGCGCAACCAGGCGACCGGCGGGGCCGGGCTGGGGCTGACCATCGCCCGCGACGTCGCCCGCAGCCACGGCGGCGACATCACGCTCAGCGACAGCCCCTACGGCGGCCTGCGCGTGCTGATCCGCCTGCCGGTGTGAAGCCTTCCGGAGAACCCGTCATGCCCGTCAGTCCCGACGAGTACCGCCTCATGGACGTCCAGCAAGGCGGGCGCTGCTTCTATTGCGGGGAGCCGGTGGGGGCCAAGGCGACCTTCGACCATCTGATTCCGCTGGCCTATGGCGGCCTCGACGCGGCGCCGAACGTCGTGCTGGCGCACCGCCGCTGCAACCAGCGCAAGGCCGACCGCCTGCCGACGCCGGAGGAGATCGACCGCTTCGTCACCGAGCGCCGCCGCAGCCGGTTGGGCGTCTGGCCGCCCCTGCTGGCCCTGCGCGACGCCGAGCCGGGGGACGAGTGGATGACGGTCGCCCGCGCCATCGCCGGGCTGTGAGCGCCGGGCCTCCTGAGCCCTCTTGACGGCGGCCCCGCCTTCTGGCCCGATCACCGGAACGATAAACAAGGTTAATTCGGGAGCGTTCGATGGCGGATCGGTACGACGTCGTGATCGTCGGCGGTGGTGTGATGGGCTGCGCGGTCGCCTATTTCCTGGCGAACGACCCCGGCTTCGGCGGCACCGTGGCGGTGGTGGAGCGGGACCCGACCTACCAGCGCGCCTCCTCCGCCCTGTCGGCCAGTTCGATCCGGCAACAGTTCTCAACGCCGGCGAACATCGCGCTGTCGCAGTTCGGCCTGTCCTTCATCCGCAACGCGACGGAGCATCTGTCCGTGGACGGCGACCCGGTGGATCTGGGCCTGCGCGAGCCGGGCTATCTCTATCTGGCGACCGGGGCCGGGGCGGACATCCTGCGCCGGAACAACGCCATCCAACGGTCTTGCGGGGCCGACGTGGCGCTGCTGTCGCCGGAGGAACTGACCGCCCGCTTCCCCTGGCTGTCGGCGGAGGGGATCGCGCTCGGCTCGCTCGGCCTGTCCGGGGAGGGCTGGTTCGACGGCTACAGCCTGATGCAGGCCTTCCGCCGCAAGGCCAAGGCGCTGGGCGTCACCATGATCGCCGGGGAGGTCGCGGGCATCGACACCGCCGACGGCAAGGTCACCGCGGTGCGTCTGGCCGATGGGCAGCGGCTGTCCTGCGGGGTGGCGGTCAACGCCGCCGGGCCGCAGGCCCGCCGCGTCGCCACCATGGCCGGGGTGGACCTGCCGGTGTCGGCGCGCAAGCGCTGCGTCTTCGTGTTCGACTGCCGCGAGGAGCTTCCCGGCTGCCCGCTGGTCATCGATCCGTCCGGCGTGTGGTTCCGGCCCGAGGGCAAGCAGTTCATCTGCGGCGCCCCGCCGCCCGCCGACCGCGACCCGGACACCGACAACCTGACGGTGGAGCATGACCTGTTCGAGGAGATGATGTGGCCGGCGCTGGCCGAGCGCGTGCCCGCTTTCGAGGCGATCAAGGTCACCAACGCCTGGGCCGGCTTCTATGAATACAACGAGATCGACCAGAACGCCGTCATCGGGCCGCATCCGGAGCTTCGCAACCTCCTGTTCTGCAACGGCTTCAGCGGCCATGGCCTGCAACAGGCGCCGGGCGCCGGGCGCGGGCTAGCGGAGCTGATCGCGACCGGCGCCTACCGCAGCCTGAACCTGTCGGCCTTCGCCTACGACCGTCTGGTGGAGAACCGCCCCCTGCTGGAGACCAACGTGATCTGAGGGAACGGCCACGAGTCTGACCGGTTGATGGGGTCACCTTTCCGAACGGAGCAAGAGGCCCCGCGATGAAGCAGCCCCACACCGAAGAGACCGTCAAGCACACCGACGACCAGCAGAACACCGGCAACCACAAGAAGCCGGACGCCCCCGACGCCAAGGGCGCCGACCGCTTCGGCGGCACCCGCAAGGGCGCGGAGAATGTGGAGCCGACCAAGGACTGAGGCCGGGGACTGAGGCCGGGGACTGAGGCCGGCCCGAAGAGCTTGCACCGGCGGGGGCGGACGTGCCACACCCCCTGGCGCGTCCGTCCCCAATCAGGCCCCACCCAGGCCGGGAGCCCCTCCCATGGCTCACGCCATGTTCAAGCGCTACAAGATCCTGTTCACGCGCCCCCTGCCCGGTCTGCGTCCGGGCCGGCCCGAGCGCGACGCCATGGTGGAGCGGGTCAAGCGCTTCGCCAGCCAGAACGGCATGGCCGGCGACCTGCACGCGATCGCGCCCAACGCCGGCTTCGGCATCCTGGAAATCCAGTGCACGGACAAGCTGGCCCGCCGGCTGAGCGACCTGTCGGATGTCGAATCCGTTTTGGAGGCGTAGGCGGCTGATGGCATACCCTGTGACCTTATGGCCCCGCGCCATGAACCCCTGCGTTTCATGTGAAGTTCATCACATGTTTTTCGGCTCGGACTCCGCGACGCTTCACACATAAGAGTGCAACCTGTCGCGCAACGGTCCTGCCATGTCATCGAAGAAGCTCAGAAACGTTTATGTCGCCGGAAAGCGCACCAGCATGCGGCTGGAGACCGCCTTCTGGGAGGGGCTGGAGGAAATCGCGCAGAAGGAAAGCCTGACGGTGGGCGAACTCTGCAATCGCCTCTCCGAGCGGGTGGAGGCTGTGGATGCCAACAACCTGTCCAGCGCCGTACGGGTCTACGTGCTGGAGTACTTCAGGGCGGCCACGCCAAAACCGCAGGAATCCTGTTACACCCCCCTGGCCATCGCGGCCGAGTAACAGGGGACATTCCCGGCCAGCCTTGGGAGCGCAAAGGGTGCTCGGGCGCAATGGGTGCTCGACGGCGCCCGGAGCCGTCCGATGTTGTCAGCCCGCGGGGCACGGTGCTGACACCGTGCCCCGCGGGCTTCCACACGCCAACCATCTATCTGGAGCCGTCGGTCTTGATGCGCTCTTCGATGGCCGGCTTGTCCGTCCCGTTCGCCCGCAGGAGAACCGATTCTCCGGACGCCGGGAAGACACCGGTCAGCGCGGTCACAACCACCTGATGCGTCACCAGCACGACCGGCGCGCCATCGGCCGGCAGTCCCGCCAGAAAGCGGCGCAACGAGGCCATCTGCGCATCCTGCTCCTCACGCCGCTCGAAGAAGGAGTTGAGCACCGGAAGCTCCTGCACCGCCCCGACATCGAGAAGCCGCGCCGTTTCCAGGCATCGACACCATTGGCTTGAATAGACCCTGGCCTCCCCGGCAGCGAGGCTGCGCAGCCGATCACCGACCCGCCGTGCCTGCTCGCGGCCGTTCGCGTCCAAGTTGCGCTGGGTCGCACAGTCGCGGAGTTGAAAATTCGACGGATCGCCAACTCCGGGCGCCTCCGCGTGCCTCATGAGGATGATCAATCCCCTTGGATCGACCTTACCGGGATCCGCGGCCAACCCCACTGAAGCGGAACACGCGATCGAAACGGCAATGGCCATGAGGGCAAGCGGCTTGCGGCGGAACGGCTTCGGCATTGGACCACCGCGGTTGATGGCGAACTGATGAGGTCAATATTGGTCCAGCGGGCCGGAAACCCAGGCCGCCTTGCGGCCCGCCACTCTGCAACCAGACGACTTCGCCATGTCTCGCATCCGGGACGTCCCACCCGCGCAGCAGCTCCCTGCGGCGCCATCCGCGACAACCCCGGCAGCGGCGAACACAGGCTGGTCCACGACTTCAACGCGAGCCTCGTCGCCAACTCCATCCCGGTCTGACCCATTGGGGCGGACCCTCCGGCGTCCCGCTTCCCTTTTATAACGGATGATGGCCGCGGCTTTCGCGCTCTGGGGAACTCGACCGATCCATGCAACCATTGATCCTCCGGAAGCGGGAGCGGAGGCGGCCATGACGGTGGTGGGGACGAGCAGGGCCGCATCCTGGAGGAGGGTCGGTCCGGCGATGCTCCTTGCTGCAATCGCGGCGCTCGGCGGCCTATGGCTGGCCGGTCCGTCCGGCAACCGCGCCCGCGCCGCCGAGACCGCCCAGAACGCCCCGCCGCCGGTGACGGTCAGCCCGCCGCTGCGCAAGGAGATCGTCGAATGGGACGAGTTCACCGGCCAGTTCCAGGCGGTGGACTTCGTTGAGATCCGGGCGCGGGTCAGCGGCTATCTCGACTCCATCGCCTTCCAGGACGGCCAGCTCGTCAAGCAGGGCGATCCGTTGTTCGTCATCGATCCGCGCCCGTTCGAGGCGGCTCTGGCCTCGGCGCGGGCGGAGCAGCAGCAGGCCGAAGCCAAGCTGGACCTGTCGAACCGCCAGCTCGCCCGCGCGTCGGAACTGCGGCGCAGCGACAACGTCGCGGCCAGCGTGTTCGACGAGCGCCAGCAGCAGGTCCGCGTCGACGCCGCCGGGGTCGAGGTGGCGAAGGCCGCCGTCCGGACGGCCGAGCTGAACCTGAACTTCACCCGCATCACCGCCCCGATCGCCGGCCGCATCAGCCGGCGCGAGGTCAGCGTCGGCAACCTCATCGTCGGCGGGGACACCAGCACGACGACCCTGTTGACCACCATCGTTTCCCTCGACCCGATCTACTTCATCTTCGACATGAGCGAATCCGACTATCTCGCCTACCAGCGGGCGGCGGCGCGCGGCGCGCTGAAGTCGCAACGCGACGGCGGCATCGAGGTCGAGGGCCGCCTGTTCGACGAGCAGAGCTGGCCCCTGAAGGGCACGTTGAACTTCATCGACAATCAGGTGAGCCCCGGCGCCGGCACCATCCGCGCCCGCGCCGTCTTTCCCAACCCGTCGCTGCTGCTGACGCCCGGCCAGTTCGGGCGGCTGCGCCTGCCGGGGTCCGACCGCTACACCGCCACGCTGATCCCCGATCAGGCCGTGGTCAGCGACCAGGCCAACAAGATCGTCCTGACGGTCGGGAACGACGGGACGGTGGTGCCGAAGCCGGTGCGCCTCGGCCCCATCGAAGACGGGTTGCGCGTCGTGCGCTCCGGGCTGGAGGAAACGGACAAGGTCATCATCAACGGCCTCGTCCGGGCCAGGCCGGGCGCCAAGGTGACTCCGCAGGACGGACGGATCGAGCCACCCAAGCCGCCGGCCGGTTGAGCGGAGCCGGGGCCATGAACATTTCGCACTTCTTCATCAACCGGCCGATCTTCGCGGCGGTCCTGTCCATCTTCATCACGCTGATCGGGGTCTTCGCCTATCTGACCCTGCCGGTCGCCCAGTATCCGGAGATCGCGCCGCCGACCATCGTGGTCAACGCGACCTACCCCGGCGCGTCGGCACAGGTGGTCGCCGACACCGTGTCCGCTCCCATCGAGCAGGAGGTCAACGGCGTCGAGGACATGCTCTACATGGCCTCTCAGGCGACCAGCGACGGACGGCTCCAGCTCACCATCACCTTCAAGCTGGGCACCGACCTGGACACCGCGCAGGTGCTGGTGCAGAACCGCCTCGCCGTGGCGGAGCCCCGCCTGCCGGAGGATGTGCGGCGCATCGGCGTGACCGTGCGCAAGAACTCGCCCGACATGCTGATGGTGATCCATCTGAACTCGCCGGACGGGACGCGCGATCAGCTCTACATGTCCAACTACGCGCTGCTGCAGATCAAGGACGTGCTGGCGCGCCTTGACGGGGTGGGCGACATCCAGGTGTTCGGCGCCCGCGACTACGCCATGCGCGTCTGGCTCGACCCCGACCGGGTGGCGGCGCGCGGCCTGACCGCCGGCGACGTGGTGCGGGCGATCCAGGCGCAGAACGTCCAGGTGTCGGGCGGCGTCATCAACCAGCCGCCGGTGCCGGCCCCCGGCGCCTTCCAGCTCAACGTCGAGACGCTGGGCCGCCTGACCGATCCGCGCGAGTTCGGCAACATCATCGTCAAGACCGACGGGGCCGCGGTCACCCGTCTGCGCGACGTGGCGCGGGTCGAGCTGGGGGCGCAGGACTACAACCTCAACGCCTATCTGGACCGCCAGCAGGCGGTGCCGCTGGTCATCTTCCAGAGGCCGGGCTCAAACGCGCTGGAAACCGCCGACCGCATCCTGGCGACCATGGCGGACCTGTCCAAGGGCTTCCCCAGCGGGATGCGCTACGACGTGGTCTACAACCCGACGGAGTTCATCGCGCAGTCCGTGGAGGAGGTCTACAAGACGATCTTCGAAGCCGTGGCGCTGGTCGTCGTCGTGGTCATCCTGTTCCTTCAGACGTGGCGCGCCTCCATCGTGCCGATCGCCGCGATCCCGGTCTCGTTGATCGGCACCTTCACGGTGCTGGCGGCGCTGGGCTATTCGCTGAACACGCTGTCGCTGTTCGGGCTGGTGCTGGCGATCGGCATCGTCGTGGACGACGCCATCGTCGTGGTGGAGAATGTGGAGCGGTTCATCCGCCAGGGCATGAAGCCCAAGGACGCCGCGCACGAGACGATGAACGAGGTCGGCGGCGCGCTGATCGCCATCGCCCTGGTGCTCACCGCCGTGTTCATCCCGGCGGCCCTGGTCAGCGGCATCTCCGGCCAGTTCTTCCGTCAGTTCGCGGTGACCATCGCGACCGCCACGGTGATCTCCTGCCTGGTGTCGCTGACCCTCAGCCCGGCGCTGTGTGCGCTGCTGTTCAAGCCGCACGAGGAGCACCCGCCCAAGCCGTCGCCTTTGACGCGCCCGGTCCACGCCTTCTTCCGCGGCTTCAACCGGGGATTCGACCGGCTGTCCAACGGCTATGCCGGGCTGACCGGCCGTCTGGTGCGGCTGCCGGTGATCGTGCTGGCGGTCTATGGGGTGCTGCTCGCCCTGACGGCGTGGCAGTTCAGCCGGGCGCCGACGGGATTCATCCCGAACCAGGACCAGGGCTATCTCATCACGGTGGTGCAGTTGCCGCCCGGCTCGTCGCTCGCCCGCACGGACGAGGTGGTGCGCACCGCGGTCGACACGCTGCTGAAGACGCCGGGGGTCATCCACGCCGTGCCCTTCGCCGGCTTCGACGGCGCCACCTTCACCAACGCGCCGAACGCCGGAGCGATCTTCGTGACGCTCGCCCCCTTCGCGGACCGCATCCCGAAGGGCCAGACCGCGGAGTCCGTGCTGGGCGACCTGAGGACCCGGCTGGGCGCCATCGAGGACGCCTTCATCATCACCATCCCGCCGCCGCCCGTGCGCGGCATCGGCAATTCGGGCGGCTTCAAGATGATGGTGGAGGACAAGCGGGGCCGCGGCCTGCCCGCGCTGGAGGAGGCGGTGAACGAGTTGTCCGCCGCGGCGAACCGCATTCCAGGCCTCGTTGGCGTGTTCTCGCTGTTCAACACCAAGACGCCGAAGGTCTTCGCCGACATCGACCGCCAGCGCGCGGAAATGCTGGGCGTCACCGCCGATCAGGTGTTCGAGGCGCTGCAGATCTATGTCGGCTCCTCTTTCGTCAACGAATTCAACCTGCTGGGCCGCACCTACCGGGTGACCGCGCAGGCCGACGGGCGGTTCCGCCAGACTCCGCGCGACATCGCCAACCTGAAGACCCGCAACGCGCAGGGCGACATGGTCCCGATCGGCGCGGTGGCGGAGTTCCAGAACATCACCGGCCCCTACCGCGTCGCCCGCTACAACCTGTATCCGGCGGCGGAGCTTCAGGGGAACACGCTGCCCGGCTTCTCCACCGGCTACGCGCTGGCCGCGATGGAGAAGGCGGCGGCCGACACGCTGCCGGACGGCTTCGGCTTCGAATGGACCGAACTGGCCTATCAGGAGAAGGCGGCGGGCAACACCGGCCTGCTGGTGTTCGGCCTGTCCGTCGTCTTCGTCTTCCTGGTGCTGGCGGCGCAGTATGAGAGCTGGGCGATGCCGCTGTCGGTCATCCTGATCGTGCCGATGTGCCTGCTGGCCTCGGTGACCGGCCTGCTGATGCGCGGGCTGGCGGTGGACATCCTGGCCCAGGTGGGGTTCGTCGTGTTGGTCGGGCTGGCCGCCAAGAACGCCATTCTCATCGTCGAGTTCGCCCGCCAGAACGAGCTGTTCGAGGGCAAGGACCGCTTCGAGGCCGCGGTCGCGGCGGCGCGCACCCGGCTCCGCCCGATCCTGATGACGTCCTTCGCCTTCATCCTGGGCGTCGTGCCGCTGATGATCGCGCAAGGCGCGGGGGCGGAAATGCGCCAGTCGCTGGGCACCGCGGTGTTCATGGGGATGCTGGGTGTCACCCTGTTCGGCCTGATCTTCACCCCCGTGTTCTACACGGTGATCCGCCGCTTGTTCAGCGGGCCGCTGGCCGTCAACCAGCATCCGTCCCCCAGCATGGAAGAGCCCGGCCATCCTGATTCCGGGGGCCAATCCGGGCCCCAATCCGGTACGGACGCCGCGCGGTCCGGAGGCTACCGTCGGGCCAGCGAGGAGGTTCCGGGGCCATCCGCTCCCGAGCGGTAGGCCCTTGCCGGTCCGGCTCAGTCCGGTGGGATGCCCAGCCGCAGCAGCATCTCCACGAGGCCGCTTTCCCCCACGGCCAGGGCGGCCTGGGACGGGGTCAGCCAGCGGCGCTCGCGCTGGCCCTTCTCGGGCCACTCGTCCAGCACCTCCTCGACCTCCAGAAGGAAGACGGTCACCGCGCACAGCACCGACTTGTTGACGCTGAGCCGCTTCATGTAGCGGAAATTTCCGAAGGGCCGGTGATCGACGGTGCCCCGCACGCCGGCTTCCTCATAGGCTTCCCGCGCCGCCATGGCGCAGGGCTTCACGCCCTCCTCCGCCCACCCCTTGGGGATGATCCACCGCTTGGTTTCCCGCGACGTGACCAGCAGGATTTCCGGCCGGCCGTTGCGAAGGCGAAAAGGAAGGGCGGCGTATTGGGTGGCGGGAGTGCGGTTGCTCATCATGTCCAAGTGGGGAGGCCGGACCCGCGATCCAATTCGGCTGAACGGGATGGCGGGCGATCATTCTTATGACGATGGGCGGCTGTGCTTTGTGCCGCCCATCGGCACCATGATCATCCCCTATTAACGTTACTCAGTGGCAAATTCTTCCGTCAGACGGTCAATAATTTCGCCTACGCCAAACCGGATAGGGTCACTGGCCGGAAGGCCATGGGCCTTTGCCGCCGCCTCCAGGCAGGCGCGCGCCTCGTCCTCGCCATAGGCCTTGGTGTTGATGGCGATTCCGACCGGGCGAATGGCGGGGTTGGTCAGTTGCCCGCAGCGGATCGTCAGGTCGATGACCTCCTGGATCGACGGCAGCGGGTGCTGCACGCCGCGCATGGTGCTGCGGGTCGGCTCGTGGCAGACGACGAAGGCGTCGGGCTGGGCGCCGTGCAGCAGCCCCAGCGACACGCCCGCGAAGGAGGGGTGATAGAGCGAGCCCTGCCCCTCGATCAGATCCCAATGGGCCGGATCGGCCGCCGGGGCGATCCATTCCACGGCGCCGGAGATGAAGTCCGCCACCACCGCGTCGATGGCGACCCCGCGCCCGGAAATGAACACGCCGGTCTGGCCGGTGGCGCGGAAATCGGCGTCCATGCCGCGGGCGCGCATTTCCTTCTCCAGCGCCAATGCCGTGTATTTCTTGCCGACGGAGCAGTCGGTGCCAACCGTCAGCAGGCGCCGGCCCGAACGCTTGGTGCCCTTGCCGGTGGCGAAGCGCTGGTCGGAATGGCGGACGTTGAAGAGCTGGCGGCCGTGGCGCGCCGCCGCCTCGGCAATGGCCGGAATGCTCTCCAGCCGGGTGTGCAGGCCGCTCGCCACGTCCATGCCGGCTTCGATGGCCTGGACGATGACGCTCGTCCAATGCTCCGGCAGGACGCCGCCGGCGTTCACCACGCCGACCACCAGCGTGCGGGCGCCCTGCCCCGCCGCCTCGGCGATGGTCATGTCGGGGATGCCGAGGTCGGCCTTGCAGCCCTCCAGCCGGATCTGGCCGAGGCACCAGTCGCGCCGCCAGTCCACGATGCCCTGCGCCGTCTTGGCGCCGAGCTGGTCCTGAACGTCGCCGAGGAACATCAGGTAGGGATGGGGAATGTTCATGGTCGGGTCCTCTCGAAGAGACCGGATGTTGTCTTTAGGCAGCTTCGGGCATCAGGCGGCGGGCGGACATCTGGCGAAGCAGGACGGGCACGATCAGCGCCAGCCCCAGAAGCGACGAATACAACTCCGGCGTCACCAGCAGAATGGCGGCGATGCCGAGCAGCAGCCGCTCCCACCCCCGCATGTTGGTCAGCAGCCAGCCGGTCAGGGTGGCGCCCAGGCAGACGATGCCGACGATGCAGCCGAGGAAGGCGATGAAGAAGTCCGGCCAGTTGAAGCCCGGCGCGACCAGCAGCAGCGACGGCGAGAAGACGAAGACGAAGGGCACCAGCGCCTTCGCCAAGCCCAGCCGGAAGGCGGTGTTGCCCGTCTTGAAGGGGTCGGCCCCCGCCATCCCCGCCGCCGCGTAGGCGGCCAGCGCCACCGGCGGCGTGATGTCGGCCAGCACGCCGTAATAGAAGACGAAGAAGTGCGCCACGATCGGCGCCACGCCCAGCAGGCCCAGCGCCGGGGCGGCGATGGTCGCCATGATGATGTAGTTGGCCGTCGTCGGAATGCCGCAGCCCATCAGGATGCAGACCACGCCGGTCATGATCAGGGTGAACAGCAGCGTCAGAGCCTTGGCGTCGGCCAGCCAGCCCGGCAGGAAGGCCCCCGCCCACACCGCCATCTCGCCCGCGGTGGAGGTGACGATGTAGGAGATCTTGAAGCCGACGCCGGTCAGCGTGACCACGCCGACGATGATGCCCACCGTGGCGGCGGCGGCGCCGACCGCCAGCGCGTATTTGGCGCCGTCGCGCAGCCCGTCCAGAACCTCCCAGATGGTCATGCGCTTGCGCGGGTTCAGCAGGCCGACCGCGATGCACAGGGTGATGCCCCAGAAGGCCGCCATGTAGGGGGTGTAGCCGGCGATCAGGATGCCGATCAGCACGACCAGCGGAATGACCGTCGGCCAGTCGCGGCGGAAGGCCTCCTTCAGATCCGGCATCTCGTCGGGGCGCAAGCCGCGCAGGCCGTTGCGCTTGGCCTCGAAATGCACCTGCACCAGCACGCCGAAGAAATGCATGAAGGCCGGGACGATGGCCGCCATGATGATGGTCGTGTAGGGCAGCCCCAGGAACTCGATCATCAGGAAGGCGGCGGCGCCCATGATCGGCGGGGTGATCTGCCCACCGGTGGAGGCCGTCGATTCCACGGCGGCGGCGAAATGCGGCTTGTAGCCCATCCGCTTCATCGCCGGGATGGTCAGCGAGCCCACCGTCACCGTGTTGGCGACCGAGGAGCCGGAGATCATGCCGAACAGCGCCGACCCGAAGATGGCGACCTTGGCAGGACCGCCGGCGTAGCGCCCGGCCACCCAGGCCGCGCAGTCGAGGAAGAGCTGCCCCAGCCCGATGCGTGTGGCGAAGACGCCGAACAGCACGAAATGGAAGACGTAGGTCGCCACCACGCCGAGCGCGATGCCGTAGACGCCCTGCGTCGTCAGGTACAGGTGGTCGACGAGCTGCGAAACCGTGGCGCCGGGATGCTTCAGCAGCCCGGGCATCTGCGGCCCCCAGATCGCGTAGCTCATGAAGATCAGCGAAATGATCGGCAGCGGCCAGCCGACCGAGCGGCGCGTCGCCTCCAGCAACACGATGATCAGGATGGAGCCGAGGATCACGTCGGTGGTGGTCGGGTTGCCGACGCGGAAGGCCAGATCGTCGAGCGGGATCAGCGGGACGTGCATCACCGCGACGACCGCGCCGATGGCCAGCGCCCAGTCCTGAAGGCCGATGCCGAGCGGGCGCAGCAGCGTGCCCATCACCGGCTCGCCGTAGCCGCGCTTGGTGAAAGGGAAGACCAGGAAGACGAGGCCCAGCACGAAGGACAGATGGATGCCGCGATGCTCCATCTCCGGCAGCAGGCCGAAGCCGGCGGTGTAATAGTGGAACAGCGACAGAATGATCAGCAGCCCGCCGACCAGCTTTCCCGCCAGCGGCGACAGCGGCCGGAAGCGGATTTCGGAGTCGAACTTCTCCTCCAACTCCCGCGCCTTGGCCTCGTCGAGTTCCATGGACGCGGAATCCAGCCGGATGTCGGATGGCGGATCGCGATGAGTATCGGTCATGGATTCTCCGTTCCCCTCTCCCCTCTGAGAAGAGGGTTAGGGTGAGGGGGTTGCGCGTGTCGGGAAGTTCGGCAAAAGCGCATCCCCCTCACCGGCCCTTCGGACCACCCTCTCCCCGCTTTCGGCGGACCGAAGGTCCGCCTGCCGCGTCAGCGCAAACGACGTTTGCGCGTGAGCGGAGGGGAGAGGGTTATGCTGGTCGGATGCGACATGGGAAAGTTAATGGAAGTCGCGCCTCACTTCAGGACGCCCTGTTCCTTGTAGAACTTCTCGGCACCCGGATGCAGCGGGATGCCCAGGCCGTTGGTCGCCGTCTGCAAGGTGACGAGCTTGCCCTTGGCATGGCCGGCCTCGAGCGCGGCGCGGCTCTTCTCGTTGTAGAGCGTCTTGACGATGTTGTAGACGAGGTCGTCCGGCTGCTTGGCGCTGGTCAGCCACTGGGCGTTGACGGAGATGGTCGGCGTCTCCGGAACGTCCTTGTAGGTGTTGGCCGGCACCGTGTCCTTGGCGAAGAACTGGTACTGCGCCAGCATCTTGTCGATTTCCGGCCCGGTGATAGGCACCAGCGAAATGCCCGAGGAGGTCGCGAGTTCGGAGATGGCGCCGGTCGGGTAGCCGCCGACGAAGAAGTAGGCGTCCAGCGCCCCGTCGCGCAGGCGGTCGCCCGCCGGACCCGGCTTCAGATACTCCGCCTTCACGTCCTTCTCGGTCAGGCCGAAGGCGCCGAGCACGATGCGCGAGTCGACCAGCGTGCCCGAGCCCGGCTCGTCCAGCGACACCCGCTTGCCCTTCAGGTCGGCGACCGACTTGATGTTGGCGTCCTTGCGGGCGACCAGATGGATGGTTTCCGGATAGAGCGTGGCGATGACGCGCAGGTCCTCCACCTTGCCCTTGCCCTCGAACAGGCCGGTGCCGGTGTGGGCCCAGTAGGCGACATCCGACTGCGAGAAGCCCGACTCGGACGAACCACCCTTGATGGCGTTGATGTTGGCGACGGAACCGTTGGAGGCCACGGCGGTCGCCACCAGAGCGGGCACGCCGCCGTTGGCGCCGGAGATGACGTTGGCGATCAGACCGCCCACCGGATAGTAAGTGCCGGCGGTGCCGCCCGTGCCGATGCGGAAGAAGGCCGGGGTCTGCGCCACGGCGACGGTGGCGCCGATGGCGACCGCGCCCGCGACGGCGGCGAAGGCCAGACGGCGGGTCTTGGACATGAACTTCACGACAACCTCCCAATTATTTCGCGTCGTAACGAAATGATGCCTTTGGGTCGGAGGCTTGTCGATACGAATGGGAGACCGGTCCGGACATACGGCCCATTCCGTGAATGGGTGGGCCGTATGTCCGGGCGGAACGCGTCAGTCCGCCAGCAGCGCCGCCGCGTGGTGGCGCAGATGGTCGTCGATGAAGCTGGCGATGAAGAAATAGCTGTGGTCGTAGCCCGGCTGCATCCGCAGGGTCAGCGGGTGGCCCGCCGCCGCCGCCGCCCGCTGCAGGTTTTCCGGCTTCAGCTGCTTCTCCAGGAAGCTGTCGGCGTCGCCCTGGTCCACCAGGATCGGCAGCTTCTCGGAGGCGCGGCCCAGCAGGGCGCAGCTGTCCCACTCCAGCCACGCCGCGTAGTCGGTGCCGAAGAAGCGCTCGAACGCCTTTTCGCCCCAGGGCACGCTCGCCGGGTTGCCGATCGGCGCGAAGGCCGACACGGCACAGTAGCGGCCGGGGTTGCGCAGCGCGCAGACGAGCGCGCCATGCCCGCCCATGGAATGGCCGGAGATGGAGCGCCGGTCGGTCACCGGCAGCTCCGCCTCGACCAGCTCCGGCAGTTCCCGCACCACATAGTCGTGCATGCGGTAGTGCTTCGCCCATGGCTCCCGCGTCGCGTTGACGTAAAAGCCGGCGCCGAGCCCGAAGTCCCAGGCGCCGTCCGGGTCGCCGGGGACGTCGGGGCCGCGCGGGCTGGTGTCCGGCGCCACGATGGCGATGCCGAGTTCCGCCGCCATCCGCATGGCGCCGGCCTTCTGCATGAAGTTCTCGTCGGTGCAGGTCAGGCCGGACAGCCAGTAGAACACCGGCACCTTGCCCGATTTGGTGCCCGATTCGGCCTGCGGCGGCAGATAGACGGCGAACACCATGTCGCAGTCCAGCACCGCGGAGCGGTGCCGGAAGCGCTTGTGCCAACCGCCGAAACAGCGGTTCGCCGCGATCTGGGTCAGTTGCGACTCCATCCGATCCTCACGGGTTGTAGAGGATGACGGAGCGGATGCTCTTGCCCTCATGCATCAGGTCGAAGGCCTTGTTGATGTCCTCCAGCCCCATGGTGTGGGTGATGAAGGTGTCCAACTCGAACTCGCCCTTCAGGTAGCGCTCCACGTAATCCGGCAGCTCCGACCGGCCGCGCACGCCGCCGAAGGCGGAGCCGCGCCAGACTCGCCCGGTGACGAGCTGGAACGGGCGGGTGCTGATCTCCTCGCCGGCCCCGGCGACACC
Source organism: Azospirillum baldaniorum (assembly GCF_003119195.2). NCBI lineage: Bacteria > Pseudomonadati > Pseudomonadota > Alphaproteobacteria > Rhodospirillales > Azospirillaceae > Azospirillum > Azospirillum baldaniorum. The sequence continues at coordinate 745,708 of NZ_CP022254.1, forward strand.
GATGATCACCGACTCGCCCCAGCCCTTGTGGCAGCATTCCAGCGCGGCGCGCATCACCTTCACGTTGCCGATGCACTCGAAGCTGTAATCGACGCCGCCGTCGGTCATCTCGACCAGAACCTCCTGGATCGGGCGGTCGTAGTCCTTCGGGTTCACCACATCGGTGGCGCCGAGCTGCTTGGCGATCTCGAACTTGTCGGGGTTGATGTCGATGCCGATGATGCGCGATGCCTTGGCCATGACGGCGCCGATGATCGCCGACAGGCCGATGCCGCCCAGGCCGAAGATGGCGACCGTCGAGCCCGGCTCGACCTTCGCGGTGTTGCGCACCGCGCCCATGCCGGTGGTCACGCCGCAGCCGAGCAGGCAGACCTTCTCCAGCGGCGCGGCCTTGTTGATCTTGGCAACCGCGATCTCCGGCAGCACCGTGTATTCGGAGAAGGTGGAGGTGCCCATGTAGTGGAACACCGGCTGGCCCTTCGCCGTGAAGCGGCTGGTGCCGTCCGGCATCAGCCCCTTGCCCTGGGTGGCGCGGATCGCCTGGCAGAGGTTGGTCTTGCCGGACAGGCAGAATTTGCACTTGCCGCATTCCGGTGTGTAGAGCGGGATGACATGGTCGCCGACCTGGACGGAGGTGACGCCCGGCCCGACCTCCTCGACGATGCCGGCGCCCTCATGGCCCAGGATCGCCGGGAACACGCCTTCCGAATCCATGCCGGACAGGGTGTAGGCGTCGGTGTGGCAGACGCCGGTGGCGACGATGCGCACCAGAACCTCGCCCTGCCTGGGCGCCGCGACCTCGACCTCTTCGATTTCCAGGGGGCGCTTCGCTTCCCAGGCCACCGCCGCGCGTGACTTCACCATCCCACCGTCTCCATGCGTTCGCGTTTCTTTGATGATCGACGTTAGCATTCCGCGCGCGTTGACAACGCTGCAATGTTGGAGAGGATTGTTGCCGTATGGGGATAATCGGCGCGGAATGGGGGCCGGACGGGTGAGCCGCTGGGATGGCATCGACGAATTCGTGGCGGTCGCCGAGTGCGGCGGCTTCTCCCGCGCGGCGGAGCGGCTGCGCATCTCCTCGTCGCAGGTCAGCCGGCAGGTGGCGCGGCTGGAGGACCGGCTGCAGGCCCGCCTGTTCTACCGCACCACCCGCAGCGTGACGCTGACCGAGGCCGGCCGCTCCCTGCTCACCCAGTGCCGCCGCCTGATCGAGGAACGGGACGAGGCGCTGCTTGCCGTCAGCGACCTCCAGGCGGAGCCCAAGGGCCTGCTGCGCCTGACCTGTGCCGTGGCCTACGGCGAGCGGTTCGTCGTCCCGCTGGTCAACGATTTCCTGGAGCGCCACCCCCAGCTTCGCGTCGAGATCGAGCTGACCAACCGCCGGCTGGATCTGGTGCATGAGGGGGTGGACCTCGCGGTGCGGCTGGGCCGGCTGATGGATTCCAGCCTCGTCGCCACGCGGATCGCGCCACGGGTCATGCATCTGTGCGCCGCGCCGTCCTATCTGGAGCGCCGCGGGACGCCGCGCCGGCTGGCCGACCTCGCCGAGCACGACTGCCTGACCGGCACGGCGGACGGCTGGACCTTCGACGCGGGATCACTGGAGGATGGCACCTCGGAAGGAAACGGCCCGGAATGGCTGTTCCGGCCGCAGGGTCGCTGGCGCTGCAACAGCGGCACGGCGGTGCTGGACGCCGCGCTGCGCGGTTTCGGGCTGTGCCAGCTGCCCGACTACTATGTGGTGGAGCATCTGACGGCGGGCCGGCTGGTCGCCCTTTTGGAAAGCCACCGCCCGCCCAACACCGCCGTCTGGGCCGTCTACCCGCCGCAGCGCCACCTGTCACCCAAGGTGCGGCTGCTGATCCAGCATCTCAAGGAAGGGCTGGCCCGGCGGCCGGAATACCGCTGACGACACCACACCCACGCTCAAAGAGAAAATCATCTCACCCGACACCCCTCATGCGTCTTCCTGCCGCAGATCATTTCTCATCAGGAGTGATGGCCGTCACGTTCGTCTACCTTGAATTGCCGATACCGTCGTGCGTCGCATGGATGCAGGCACCGAACAACGATCAATCAGGAGATGAGGATGTTGACGATCATTGGCACTGCGGGCGCGGACTCCCTGACAGGTGGATATGATGCCGATACCCTTTCGGGACTGGAGGGCGACGACACCTTGCGCGGTGGGGGAGGCAGCGATCTCCTTGAAGGCGGTGACGGCGATGACTGGCTTTATGGTGTCTCCGGCTCCGACACGCTGCTTGGCGGCAATGGCAATGACCACCTCCATGTCGCAGCCATCCCCAACCATTACAATCAGGTGAATGGCGGAGCCGGCTTCGACACCCTTGTCGTGGAGGGGGACGGTTCCATCATCGTCGACCTCGTGGCGTCACAGATCGAACGAGTCTATAGCGGCGATGGAAATGACAGCTACAGCAACCATTTCGGCGCCGCCGCCATCGAGATCGACGCGGGAGCCGGCAACGACAATCTGCTCGGAGGCAACGAAAACGACACCCTGCGCGGCGATGACGGGAACGATACCATCAATGGTGGCCTGGGGGCCGATGTGCTCATCGGTGGCGACGGCATCGACCTGGCTTCCTACATGTACTCCAACGAGGCGGTCGCGGTTGACCTCTCCACCGGCGTCGGCGCTGGCGGCCACGCGGAGGGCGACCTTCTCAGCGGGATCGAGAATCTCTACGGGTCCTATATGAACGACACCCTGACCGGAGATTCCGGTGACAACAAGCTGCAAGGGGGAAGCGGCAACGACACTCTTTCCGGTGGGGCCGGCAACGACACCCTTCTGGGCGACTTCGGCAACGATGTCCTGATCGGCGGTGCCGGTGCCGACGCCTTCCGCTTCAACCGGGTTTTCGGGAATGCGGACGTGATCCTGGATTTTGAAAGCGGGGTGGATCGCATCGAACTCGAAGGCTGGAGCTTCGGCCTCCCCGACGGAACGCTCGACGCGGGTCTGTTCGCGCTGGATGCGCCGATGGACGCGGATGACCGCTTCGTATTCGACACCGCAACGGGAACGCTGTCCTACGACGCTGACGGCTCCGGCACCGGCACCGCCGTCGTGATGGCGACGCTGAATGTGAGGACTCTGTCCGCGTCGGACATCGTGTCCGTCCCTTCCCAGCCTTTGTAAACACTTCGGGTCGGCGACGCGGCGATCCGTCTCTTCGACGGCCCGCCGCGTCGCTTGTTTCCGATCGGGGCGTTCCGATCAGCAGGCGGTCGGGCGCGGCGTGCGCTCGACCTCCAGGCCGAAGAACGGGCGCAGCCCGGTGCCCAGATAATTGCCGGCCAGAGCCGCGACGATCCACACCCAACCGTGCAGGCTGCCCGACGCGATCCCGCTGAAATAGGCGCCGATGTTGCAGCCATAGGCGAGGCGCGACCCGTAGCCGAGCAGAAGCCCGCCGATCACCGCCGCCACCAGCGACCGCAGCGGCAGTTTCCACACCGGGGCGAACTTGCCGGCCAGCCCGGCGGCGAGCAGCGCGCCCAGGATGATGCCGAAGTCCATCACCGAGGTGACATCGGCCAGCACGCTCTCCTGCAACGCCCTGGCCTGGGCCGGCGCCTGCCAGAAGGGCCAGGAGGCGACGTCCACGCCCAGCGCGGCCAGCCCCTTGCTGCCCCACAGCGCGAAGGCCGAGGTGATGCCCCACGGACGCCCGGCCAGCGCCAGCGTCGCGAAGTTCAGCACGGCCAGAGCGACCGCTCCCCAAACGAGCGGCCAGGGACCGCGCAGGAAGCGCCGCAGCCCCTCGGTCCTGGCCGGGGCGCCCTCGATCAGGCGGCCGTGGCGCCGCTTCTCCAGCGCGAGGGTACCGGCGTAGACCGCGGCAAAAATGGCCAAGTTGACCGCCAGAGCCACCGGCCAGCCCCAGGCCGCGACCACCGACACCGGGGCGGCGGTCCATTGCGCCTGCCACCAGGGCAGGTGATAGGCGCCCAGCACCGAGCCGACGATGAAGAAGGCCAGCGTCACGACCATGCGCGTGCTGCCGCCGCCCACCGTGAACAGCGTGCCCGAGGCGCAGCCGCCGCCGAGCTGCATGCCGATGCCGAACAGGAAGGCCCCGGCCACCACCGACAGGCCGACCGGCGACACCAGCCCCTTCACCGGCGTGCCGAACAGCGTCCCCGCCGCCAGCACCGGGAAGAACAGCGCGCAGGCCACGGCGAGCATGACCATCTGAGCCCGCAGCCCCGCCCCGCGCCGGTCCGCGATAAAGACGCGGAAGGCGGAGGTGAAGCCGAACAGCGCGTGGTAGAGCACGAGGCCCAGGACGCCGCCCACCAGATAAAGCGCCGCCTGCCGCCCCGATACGGCGTCGCCGATCCACAGGCCGCCGCCCACCAGGGCAAGCAGAGCCACGGTGACCACCCGCCAGTCGATGCCCGGCAGAAGCGTGGCCGAACCCGCCGCCCGGCCCAGAGTCGTGTCCGTCATCCCGACACTCCAAAACAACAAAAATGATACGTTGATAGAGGCGATTGCCTGATTGGTTCCAGTAGATAATGGGATGCTTTCCACAGGAAAGGCCGTTCTGCGCATCCCTGTCCTGCGCGAGGTTTGTCTGTCAGCCCTCCGGGAACAGGCGACGGGCCAGCCGGCCGAGCGTCAGGCTCTGCACGATGATGGTGAAGGCGACGACGGCGTAGCAGGCGACCAGCAGCAGGTCGCGGTGCGGGTTGTCGGGCAGCGACAGAACCAGCGCCACCGCGATGCCGCCGCGCACCCCGCCCCAGGTCAGGACGGCGGTCGCCGCCGCCTTGCGCTGGCTGCGCAGATGGACGGCGACCACGGGCAGCACGCTCGCCAGCCGGGCCACCAGCGCCAGCATGGGCGCCAGGAACGCCGCAACCATCACCGGCGCCTGCCAGGACAGCACCACCGCGGCCTCCAGCCCGACCAGCATGAACAGGATGGCGTTTAGGATCGCGTCCACCATCGACCAGAAGGCCTTCATGATGAAGCCCGTCCGCTCCGACGAGACGTGGTGCTTGGCGGTGTTCCCGATCAGCAGCCCCGCCACCACGACCGCGATCGGGCCGGACAGGCCGAGCCGCTGGGCGAGGCTGTAGGTCGCCGCCGCCAGGGCGAGCGAAATCGACAGCTCCACCGCCGGGTCGTCCGCCCGGCTCTTCGCCCAGAAGGCGATCGAGCCGGTCGCCAGACCCAGCAGGGCGCCGCCGCCCGCCTCCTTCACGATGTCCCAGGCCACGCCCGTCACCGTCAGGTCGGTGTCGGTCCCGGTGGCGAGCCCGAGCAGGAGGGTGAACAGCACGACCCCCATGCCGTCGTTGAACAGGCTCTCCCCCGCGATGGCGGTGCGCAGCCCTTCCGGCAACGGCGCCTTGCGCAGCACGGCCAGCACCGCCACCGGATCGGTCGGCGCCAGCGCCGCCCCCAGAACCAAGCACCAGATCAGCGGCACCGGCTGCCCCATGGCGTCGAAGACCAGCCACATGCCGGTGCCCATGACGGCGGTCGAGATCACGACACCCAGCGTCGCCAGCAGCGCCACCGCCCAGCGCCGCCGCCACAGCGTACCGCTGTCCTGTTCCACCGCCCCGGCGAACAGCAGGAAGGCCAGCACCCCTTCCAGCAGCGCTTCGGGCAGGTGGGCGCTGGTCACCAGACGCTCCTCCCAGACGCGGATGTCGATGGCCGGGACCAGCGTCCCGACCACCGCCGTCGCGAAGGCGAAGCCGAAGGCCAGCAGGAACACCCCCGCCGTCGCCGGCAAGCCGAGCAGGCCGCGGCTGGCGAAGCTGAACAGCGCCGCCAGGGTGAGCAGAATGGACAGCAACTCGAAGGTGCCCATGGACATCCGTCGGCAAAGGGACAAGCCATGCCAACAGGATGTCCGCCGCGTTCCTCTCGCGCTTCAGACCTCCGGACCGTCCAGCCCCTCCAGGCTCGCCGGGGCGAAGGCGGCCTGCCAGCCCTCCCGGTGCCGGATGTCGCCGAAGGCGGGCAGCACCCGCTCTGCCCCCGTGGCGGCCACCAGCGCCGTCAACTGGCGCAGCGTCGGATGGACGTTCCAGCGCCGGTAGCGCGCCCGGCCGGCATCGACCAGGGTCCGCGACGGCGTTCCCGCGGCGAGGTAGCCGGTGAAGACGATGTCCGGCCCATCCACCCCCGCCCAGCGCTCCACCAGTTCCGCGGCGGTGCCGCTGGTGGCGTTGGGACCGGCGGCGAAGGTCACGTCGCGCGGGGCGCCCGGCGCCTTGGCGCGGTCGAGCAGCCGACGCAGGCGCTCCTCCGCGCCGGGACGCAGGGCGGTGTCGGCCTCCGCCAGAAGATGGCCGATGGCGGCGCGGTGGGCGTCGTCGATGGCCGGAACCACGCCATGATCCATCGCCCACAGGGCCATTTCCGGACCACGCCCGTCCGCCGCCACCGGGAACAGAGCGCCACCCGCGTGGAGGAAGGGCTCCAGCGCGGCCAGCCGCTCCGCCTGCGGGGTGTCGTCCAGCCCGTAGGAGGCGTCGAGAATCACCCGCCGCGCCGGCGGCGGCGGGTCGAAGGGGAACAGGGCCGACTCGTCGGAATGGTCGCCCATGTAGAGAATCCCGCCATCCTCCGTACCCAGGTGGATCCACACCCCGCCCGGCGCGTGGCCGGACCGCCCGGTGGTTACCGGAACGCCCTGGATCTCCACCGTTCCGCGCACCGGCAGCGGCAGGGCCGCGACGGTCGGCGGCAGGAGGCGGGCGGCCAGCGGCGTGGCGTAGACCGGCGGGCTGCCGACCCGGTGGCGCAGGCCCAGGGCGCCGGCGTGGTCGCCGTGGGTGTGGGTGACCAGGATGGCGTCCACCCGCCCTGCGCCGCTCAACGGCGGCAGGCGCCCGGCGTCCGGCCCCTCACCGAGGTCGAGCAGCAGCCGCGCCCCACCGATCATCGCCAGGAAGCAGGCCGGCCCCTTGCTGCCCAGCCCCGACAGGGCGCGCAGCCGGACCTTCTGCCCACGCCCCGTCATCGCCCCCGTCATCGCAGCGTCACTTGACATCACGCCCCCGTTCCGCACTGTGCCTATCCCTCGCCGACTTCCTGAATAGCGCGACTTCCGGTGCCATGACCACTCAGACGCCTGCTCTCCTGATCGACGACGCCTCCCGCCACTATGCCGGGACGCCGGCACCCGCGGTGGACGGCGTGACCATCGACGTGGCGGCGGGGGAGTTCCTTGCCCTGCTCGGCCCGTCGGGCTGCGGGAAAAGCACGCTGCTGCGCATGGTCGCCGGGTTCGAGCGGCTGGACGGCGGGCGCATCACGGTCGGCGGCCGCACCCTGTCCGGACCCGGCACCCACGTCCCGCCGGAGGAGCGGCGGATCGGCCTCGTCTTCCAGTCCTACGCGCTGTGGCCGCACATGACGGTGGCCGGCAACGTCGCCTACCCGCTGGAGACCGCCCGCGTTCCCCGCGCGGAGCGGGAGCAGCGGGTGCGCGCGGCACTCGACACGGTGGGGCTGTCGGGCTTCGACGCGCGCCACCCCGCCGAGCTGTCGGGCGGCCAGCGGCAGCGCGTGGCGCTGGCACGCTGCCTGGTGATGAGCCCGGAGCTGGTGCTGCTGGACGAACCGCTCGCCAACCTCGACGTGCATCTGCGCGCAGCGATGGAGGAGGAGTTCGCCGACTTCCACGCCAAGACCGGCGCCACCATGGTCTACGTCACCCACGATCAGGCGGAGGCGATGGCGCTGGCGACGCGCATCGCGGTGCTCGACCGCGGGCGGCTGGCCCAGGTGGCGGCGCCCCGCACGCTCTACCGCGAACCGGCGACGCGCATGGTCGCCGGCTTCGTCGGCCAGGGCGCGGTGGTGGACGGCGTGGTGACGGGTCCGGTCGCCGACGGCCGCGCGCGGGTGCGCCTGTTCGGAGCGGAGGCGCTGGTCCGTTGCCGCCCCGGCCAGCCGGAAGGGCCGGCGCTGGTCTGCCTGCGGCCCGAGGATCTGGAGCCGGCGGTGGACGGTCCCATCGCCGCGACCGTGGTGCGCGCCGCCTACAAGGGCGGCTTCGTTCTGGTGGAGGCCGAACCGCAGGCCGCACCGGGGGTGCGCCTGCTGCTGCGGGTGTCCGGCGACGCGCAGGTCGCGCCGGGCGAAGCGCTGCGCCTCGCCGTGCGCGACGGCTGGGTGGTGCCGGAGGGGGTGTGAGGGAGTTCGGGAACCGGACCCCCACCCAACCCTCCCCCGCTCCCGCAGGGGAGGGCTTTATCTCCTCCCCCTGCAAAGCGGGGGGAGGTCGGGAGGGGGGCTCATCTCAACCACTCACCCCCGCCAGGGAATGATCCCCGCCGGCAACCGCCGCCCCAGCCAGCCGACCGCCAGCAGCACCGCCACGACCACGGTGATCGTCACCACGCTGAGCGCGGCGGCCAGCGTCGGGCTGCCGCCCTCCTCCAACGCGTAGACGACGACGCCCAGCGTCTCCCGCCCCTGCGACCACAGCAGGATCGACACGGTCAGCTCGTTGAAGGCGGTCAGGAACACCAGCACCCCGCCCGCCGCCGCCGCGGGCGCCACCAGCGGCGCCACGATGGTGCGCAGGCGGCGCAGCGGCCCGGCGCCGCAGGCGCGCGCCGCCTCCTCCATCGCCGGGTCCAGCGCGGCGCAGGCGGCCTGGGCCGGGCGCAGGGCCAGCGACAGGAAGCGCGCCAGATAGGCCGCAAGGATGATCCCCAGCGTGCCGTAGAGGCTGACGCCCAGCATCGGCAACGGCTTCAGGAAGACCAGGATGCAGCCGATCGCCAGCACCACGCCGGGCACCGCGTGCGGCAGCTCGATCAACACGCCGACGGCGCGGACCAGCCGCCCGCCCTTCCCCGGCCCGGCCATGGCGTGGGCCAGCGGAATCGCCAGCAGGATCAGCAGCAGCGCCGCCGCCCCCGACAGGGCGAAGGAGTTGGTGAAGGCCCGCCCCACCTGATCGAGCCCCAGAACCGTCGCGTAATGCGCAAGCGTCGCCGTCTCCGGCCCCAGCGGCAGGCCGTAGACGCGGATCAGGCTGGTCGAGGCCAGCGCCGCCAGCGGCGCCGCCAGGATCAGCGCCACCACGGTCCAGCAGAGGAGTTCCAGCGGGCGCCGCACCCGGCCCAGCCGCAGCACCGCCGCCGGCGCCGAGCCGCCGATCACCCGCGCGTCCACCCGCGCCTGGAGCGCCATCTGCGCGGCGATGCCGACGCAGGCGATGGCGCCGATCAGCACGGCCAGCACCGCGACCTCCGGCAGGACCGACGGGCCGAACCCGGCCAGCCGCCGGTAGATCAGCGTCGGCAGCACCGGAATCCCCGCCGGGATGCCGAGCAGCGCCGGAACCCCGAAATTGCCCAGCGCCGCGACGAAGGACAGGGCCAGCCCGGCGGCCAGCCCCGGCAGGCTGAGCGGCAGGACGATGGTGCGCAGCACCCGCCCGCGGCGGGCGCCCGCCGCCTGCGCCGCCTCCACCAGATCGCGCGGCACGGCGCGCAGGGCGGCGCGCAGCGCCAGGAAGACCAGCGGCGCGTGCTCGATTCCCATCACCAGGATCATCCCGGCGGAGGAATAGACCGGGTTCGGCGTGCCCGGCGCCGGGGCGAGCCCCAGCGGCTTCAGCAGCGGGCTGCCCGAGCCGGCGAGGTGAATCCACGACAGGGCGACGATTTGCGCCGGAATCATCAATGGCAGGATCAGGCAGAAGGCCAGCGCCGTCTTGCCCCTCAGGTCGGTCATGCCGCAAAGCAGCGCGAAGGGCACGCCGAGCGCCGCCGCCACGACCGTCGCCCCCGCCGCGATGGCGACGCTGTTCCCGGTGGCGCGCCACGTCATCTTGGAGGTCAGCACGCGGGTCAACGCCGTCAGGTCGCCCGTCGCCATCGGCCCGGCGACCTCCCACACCAGCCGCAGGATCGGCAGCAGGACGATCAGCCCGGCCAGCGCGAACAGCAGCGGCGCCCCCGAAACGGAAAAACGACCGGCGGCGTGGAAAGGCCGCCGGTCGTTGAGTGTTGCCAAACTCATCCTTAGCCGCCGAACAGGTCGGCGAAGTCCTTCTTGTTGGCCTCGTCGTCCTTCAGGGCCTTGGCCGGGTCATAGGGCATCAGCGAGATGAAGGAGGTGTCCGGGAACCCAGCCGGCGGCGCTACCCCCGGCAGCGCCGGCAGGAAGCCCTGGCGGGAGGCCAGCTCCTGCCCCTCCTTGCTCAGCAGAAAGGCGATGAAGGCCTTGGCGGCGTCGGGATTCTTGCTGGTGTTCAGGATGGCGACCGGCTCGGTCACCGCGCTGACGCCTTCCTTGGGGAAGACGAAGGCGACCGGGGCGCCCTTGGCCTGCTCGCGGATCGGCAGGTAATCGACGATGACGCCGTACAGCTTCTCGCCGCTGGCCACCGACTTCAGGATGCCGCCGTTGCCCTTGGCCGCGGTGGTGCCGTTGGCCTGAAGCTTCTCATAATAGGCCATGCCGAGGTCCGGCTGCTCCTTCACGGCGGCCATGTGGATGGCCGCAGCGCCGGAATAGAGGGGGCTCGGCATCACGGTGGTGCCCTTGGCCTCCGGCTTCAGCAGGTCGAGCCAGGAGGAGGGCTTCATCGGCGCCGCCGTGTTGTAGGCGATGCCGGTGGTGATCAGCTTGGTGGCGAACCACGTGCCGTCCGGATCATGGGTGCCGGGGCGGTAGCCCTGGACCGGCGCGTCCTTGTAGGCCAGCAGGCGCTTCTCCGCCTTCAGCGACTCCATGGTCACCGCGTCGGCGATCAGCAGCAGGTCGGCCTGCGGGCTGCCCGCGGCGATCTCGGCGCGGAGCTTGTTCATCAGCTCGGTCGTGCCGCTGCGGACCCACTCGACCTCGACGCCGGGGTTTTTCGCCTTGAAGGCGTCCACCGTCTGCTTCGCGTCGGCTTCGAGCTGCGAGGTGTAGAGGACCAGCTTCCCAGCCAGCTTGTCGGTGGCGGCCTGGGCGGCAGCATGGGCGGGCAAGGCCAGCAGAAGCGCGCCGGCGGCGGCGGCGATGGTCGTTCCGATGGCGGCGAACGCCGCGGCGAGGTGTGTGCGCTTGGCCTTCATGTCTCCCGTTTCCCTCTCTGGTCGTCTCCGCCGGTCCGGAGCCTCCTCTGGAGTGCCCCGGCATGCGAACGAAGGCCCTTGTTTACGCCAGAACCATGACAGCTGCGTGACGGCGGCCGTTCCGGACGGTCGTCAGCGTCATACCCGATTGGGACGGCACAGGGAAAGGGGACGGCCTGCGGAAGGAGGTTCGGCGGCCTCGGTTTCCTCTTTGCAGAGGCCCAGCGCGTTGCGGGTGGCCTCCAGCCGGTCGGCGGAGCGCGCCACGGCGTTGGCGCTCTTGCGCAGGCGGTGCAGGCTGCGCACCATGCTGTCCACCGCAGCGCCGCGGAGCTGTGCGGCGCGGGCGGCGGGCGCGTTCTTGTCGTCAGGGACGGCGTGCAGGGGCGCCGGCCGCGTCACCAGCAGGGTGGAGACCTCCAGCCGCATGGCGTTGTCGCGCACCGCGTGGACGCGATGGACCAGCTCGGCCAGGGATATGTCGCGGCACAGGCCACGGCACCACAGGGCGCCGGTTTCCGACCGCATGCAGAATCCGCAGCCCGTTTCCTGGCGCCACAAGCGCTTCGCGGTGTGTACCGGCATGCTCCACCTCGTTGGTCCGACTCCAGCAAAACGCCGGAGGGGGTCATGAAGCAAAGCGTCTTTGGCAATACCGCTCTGTGGGGAGGCCGCGACGCCCCCTTTCGAACGGAGTCGCGCGAAGGGCTTGGAAGACAAGCCGTTTGGCAGCACCCTTAGGCAGCCCCCTTAGGACGACAGCCCAAGCGACAGGAGCGCGGACCGTGACCAGCGAAGCCCCCGACCGGCCCATCCTTCAGATCGAATATTGCCGTCAGTGCCGCTGGATGCTGCGCGCCGCCTGGATGGCGCAGGAGCTTTTGACCACCTTCGAGGAGGAGTTGGGCGGCGTCACCCTGATGCCCGGCACCGGAGGCATCTTCGAGGTGCGGCACGGCGCGGCGGTGGTCTGGTCGCGCAAGGAGGAGGGCCGCTTCCCCGACATCACCGAACTGAAGCAGCGGGTGCGCGACCACATCGCCCCGGACAAGGCCCTCGGCCACGCCGACCGCAAGCGGCCGGCGGGGTCATGAGGGCAAACGTCTGTTAGCGGACGGCCTTCACGTCGGTGACGGCCACCGTCTGCTTGGGCGGAGCGGCGCCGAAGCCCTGCTCCAGCAGTTCGGCGACCTCGCGGTCGCGGGAGGCGGCGGTGGTGCCGCCCAGCACGACGGCGACCAGACGCTGGCCGTTGCGGCTGGCGCTGCCGGCAAGGTTGAAGCCGCTGAGGTTGATGAAGCCCGTCTTGATGCCGTCATAGCCTTCGACGCGGCCGAGCAGCCGGTTGTGGCCGGGGACGACCGAGCCGTTCCAGTCGAAGCGCGTGCGCGAGAAGTAGGCGTATTCCCGCGCCGGGCGGGACACGATGGCGCGCGACAGGCGGGCCATGTCGCGGGCGGTGGTGCGCTGCTCCTTGTGCGGCAGGCCGGAGGCGTTGCGGAAGGTGGTGCTGGCCATGCCCAGCGCCTGCGCCTTCGCGGTCATCATCTCGGCGAACTGCTCCTCGCTGCCGCCCAGAGCTTCGGCGAGCACGACGGCGACGTCGTTGGCCGACTTCACCGTCAGGGCGAGGATCGCGTCCTCCACCCGGATGGTCGAGCCGACGGCGAGGTTCAGGCGCGACGGCTTCTGGTTGGTGGCGTGGCGCGACACCGGCAGCTCCTGGTCCAGCCGCAGCGTGCCCCGCTCCAGCGCCTCGAAGGTCAGGAGCAGGGTCATCATCTTGGTCAGCGACGCCGGGTAGGTCAGCGTGTCGGCGTTCTCCGAATCGAGGACCCGGCCCGACTGCGCGTCCATCAGCACATAGGCGTGGACCGGGCGGAAGACGGCGGCGCCCGCCACGGTGCCGGCGGCGGCCCCGGCGGCGACCCGGCCCGCGCGGCGCGCCTTGCCCGTGCGATGGACGGCGGCCTTGCGCAAAGAGGCCTTCTGGGTGGCGGATTTGTGGACGGCGGCCTTGTGCACGGTCCGGACGGCGGCGGGCTTCGCCGCGGTCTTGGACGCTGCGGCCTTCTGGGGCGCAGCCTTGGCGGCCGTCTTGGCGGTGGGCTTGGGCGCTTGCTTGTGCACCGTCTCCTGGGCCGCCTTGGCGAGGGCGTCCGCAGGGTTGACGGCGACAGGCGTGGCGACGGCCAGGGACAGAAGCAGCGGCAGGACGAAACCGTACGGCGAACGCGGCATGATGGCGACCGGATGGAGAGATGGTCGCCTCCTGTACCCTGAAAGCGGTTAACAAAAAATGTGTCGAATCTCTGGAGCCTTGTGTGATTTTGCGGTTCCGGCGTGAGCGTCGCCATTTACCAATCGATCATCCACGGCTCCGCCATTGCCTGTGTCGCAGCGGCAACTCTGCTGTGCACATTGTGGCACAGAAGCATCATCCGGCGCGATGTCACTTGTGCCGCGCCGCCGCGGGCGTCAGATGTCTTATGCCGAAAGGGCGCTGGTTCCCGCGTGTCGTCCGTGCGACCTCACGTATGGACAGAGCCTTTCGTTAGCCGTCTGTTCATCGCCGCGTGGGATGCTTCGATTATGCTGACGACCATTCGCACCTGCGCCCGGCCCGCCCTCGGAGCGAGGGTCGCCGCGTGCCTCCTCGCCGGGCTGCTCGCCCTGCCCGCGCAGGCCGCGCCGTCCACCGCTTCGGGCACCTCCACGGGCCGGGATGTCGTGGGAACCTGGATCGCGCGGATCGACCAGCGCGCCGCCGAACTGGAAGCCATGCCCCGTGTGCAGCAAACGCGCGTGGGTTATGGTTCCGTCCTGAAGAAGGGCGACGGCGGCATGGTCGATGTGGTCGCCCCCGGCCCCATGCGCCCGTCCGACGTGCCGGAGGGCACCGCCCCCGCCGCCGGGGCGGCGCCGATGGTCGTCGTGACCCCGCCCGCCGAACCGATCCCGCAGGCCGATCCGTCGGCGACGCCCGGCAACGCGCTCAGCGGAACGGCGACGCCCGGCACGGTGGTGGAGGTGTTGCCCCCGCCCCCGGCCCTGACCATCCAGGTGCGGGCGCGCACCGCCGACCGCGTCGGCCGCCTGTCCACCCGGCTGATCGAGCTGGGCTTCCTGAACCAGGAGCAATGGACGGAAACCTTCGACGACACCCTCGAAGTGGCGGTCCGCGCCTTCCAGCTGTCCGAAGGGCTGATGCAGGACGGCAAGGTCGGCGAGGTCACGCGCCAAGCGCTCGACCGCACGCCCAAGGAGGCCGCCAAGCTGATGCGCGGCGCCACCGCGTCGATGCGCGCCTTCCAGGCGTCGGTTCCGGACACGGTGATCCTGGTCAACCTGCCCAGCCAGACCGTGACCTACATCGAGCGCGGCAAGCTGAACTTCACCATGCGCGCCGTGGTCGGCCGCCCGTCGCGCCAGACCCCGCTGCTCCAGGACCGCGTCACCAGCGTGACGATCAACCCGACCTGGACCGTGCCGCCGACCGTTCTGGTCGAGGACAAGCTGCCGGTGCTGCGCAAGAAGGGGAACACCGGCATCAAGGACGCCATCGTCTATCTGGACGGGGTCGAGGTGGTGCCGGAGAGCATCAACTGGTGGCAGGTCACGCCGGAGCGCATCCGCATCGTCCAAAAGCCCGGCGACGACAACGCCCTCGGCCGCTTCCGCTTCAACCTGACCAACGGCGACGGCATCTTCCTGCACGGCACCAACGACCCGCGGCTGTTCGAGCGCGACCTGCGCGCCGCCAGCTCCGGCTGCGTGCGACTGGCCGATGCGCGGATGGTCGCGGAAACCCTGCTGCGCCCCGCCAAGCTCGACTCCGCGGCGATCGAGCGTCAGCTCGACAGCGGCAAGACCAAGACGGTGTCCCTGCCCAACGCCGTCCCGGTCCGCTTCGTCTACTGGACCTCCACGGTGGAGACGGACGGCACCGTGCGGGTGCATCCGGGCATCTACGACGACGTGCCGACCAGTTCGTCCGCTCCGTCGGCCAGCCAGGCCCCCGCCGCCGCGGGAACCGTCTCGGCCCCGCGCCGGGTGGAACCGAAGCCCGTCCGCCCGACCCCGGCCGCCGCCCCGCAGCCGGCCCCGGCGCCCGCCCAGTCCTCCTCCACGGCCACCCCGGCCCGCGCCGCCGACACGCGCAACGGGGCCGAGGCCGTCCGCACGGCGATGTGACGCTCCACGCAGGGTTCAGGCTTTGCAGAACGTAGAAAAGGCGCCGTCTCGACGGCGCCTTTTTTCGTACCCATCTTTCTTATGGCGGCGCTCCGTCCCGCGCCGCGGCGGAGGTGCGTCATGATCCCCTTCCCGGCTTCGGCGCGGCTGTGCGCCCTGCTCCTGCCCGTCCTTCTGATGACCCCGACTCCGGTGTTCGCCGGCGGCTGGCATGGAGGGAACTTCTTCGGCTTCAGCATTTCACTGCCGCTGGCCTTCGGCTTTCCGCCTCCCGTCTATGTTCCACCGCCTCCCGTCGTCTATCCGCCCGTTGCCTATCCGCCCGCGGTCTATGCGCCGGCTCCCCAGCCGGTACCGGCCGCACCGCTGGCCACCCGGACCTCCCCCACCTATCTCGGCCCCGGCGGGCGCTATTGCCGCGATTTCCAGATGCCGGGAATCGTCGGTGGACGCCCCGCGACGCTCGTCGGGACCGCCTGCCTGGACCCGGACGGCCAATGGCGGGTGATCGGCTGAGGACGGGCGCGGAGGGCAGGCAACTCTATCCGCAATATCGGGATATCCCCAGAAGCTGTGGGTAACTCTGTGAGCGAATCCAGGGGCAACCTGTGAGCACGGCCGTGAATCCACGACCTTGACCGAATTGCCTAAATTTCAGGCACCAATGAAATGCCGGAATTGCCCAGCTTTTGTGGGTTTTAACGGTTCCAAACGAGTCCGGAAAAACAAAAAAGCAACATTCGCAGAGTCAAGGACGCCGTTCATGTGAATGTGCATAACTCGGGCTAACCCGGACCATTGGCACCGCCCACCGTTTCGACGCGAACAGCGGGGAACCGCTGGGGCTCACAGGCACAGGCGGGCCAGCAGATCGGCCAACCGGCTCCGTTCCTCCGCCGACAAGCGCCCGGTCAGTTCGGCCTCCGCCTGCGCGATGGCCGGCCCGGCCGCCTCCACCACCCGACGCCCGCTGTCGGCCAACCGGACGAGGTTGCGGCGGCGGTCCAGGCTGTCGGGACTGCGCAGGAGATAACCGCGGTCGATCAGCCGCACCACCACCCCCTGCATCGTGGCGGGGTCCATCGCGATGCTCCGGCCCAGATCGATCTGCGACATCGGCCCATGCTGGTGCAGCGCGGCCAGTGCCGCCCATTGCGGCGCCGTCAGGTTGAAGCCGGTCAACGCGTCGCTCAGCATCGCCGTGGCGCGCTGGTGGACACGGCGAATGCGGCTGTGGATGGACTCGGCGGGGACGGTGCAAAGGGTGGCGTCGCAACCCTCCCTGCCGTCGGCACCATCGTTGCCGGCCATTTCGGTCGGGAAAGCCATGAACGCGGCGGCCTCGTGTCAATGAAAGACACTTTGGCCTTTAACACCGATCTGTGTCGGTTGTGTTTCAGGAGACGATTACTACGTTACCGTTTTGAAATACGTCGAACGCCCAGGTCACTCCGCCGCTTGACGGACCGATGGCTCCGCCTTGTCGCGGGCCTCCCGCCGCTCCAGATCGATGAGTTCGACCATCCGGCGTTCCACGGCGACCAGATACTCGCGGGTTTCCAACCCCCGGCATTCCCGGCTGTGCCGGCGCAACAAGGTGATGGCCTGATAGGAGGGAGTGCGGCTCCACGGCATGGTCGGCTCGCGCGGATGAATGGTGGCGGGGGCACCTATTACAATGGAGAAATATTACGCGAATGCGAGAGACGCCATGAAAATTCTTCGTTGCGCACGGGACCCTGCTTTGCTCGGAGCGGTTACGTAAGACAGGGCCGCGACGCATCACGCGCAAGCCTGTTTGCCGGACCGGCTGCTGAAAAGAGAGGCGATGCTCATGGGCACATCCGGCACGTTGATGCCGGAGCGTTGATGCCGGAGCGTTGATGGTGGTGAGCGCTCTCGTCCCTCTGGTGACGGTGGTGTCCTATGATCCGACGCCCTTGCGCGTCGTCGTGACCGCCCTGTGCTGCGGGATGGCCGGCTTCCTTACGGATCGCCGCTGAGGAGCGCGTCGGTTCCGAAGCAAAATGGAGTTATCCGGTCCGTTAATCGTTGCATCTCCGCCCCCATGTGGCATGAACGCCCTGTGGAGTTTGAAGAACATCCACCGCCGACGGTCCTTGTCCAGTTGCCGCCTGCGCCGGCTCGGCCCGTCCGGGTGCAGGGGCGGCGGCTCTCTTTCATCAGATTTTCTTGGCGATGCCCCATTACCTGCGTCTGTTTCTCTTGCTCGTGGCCGCCGTGGTGCCGCTCGCGGCGCTCCAGTTCATGACGCAGCACAGCCTGCGGCAGGATCGGGAAAACGAGGTGCGGAACGACACCCTGCGCCTCCTCGACCTGCTGGACGCCGAACAGCAGCGCATCGCCGCGGAGGCGCGGCAGGTGCTGGCGACGATCGTCGAATCCGGCGTGCCGCAGGCCGGACCGCCGGACTGCCAGCAGACCATGGACCGGCTGCGCGCCCGCTACCCCGCCTATCTGTCCGTGGAGGTGGCCGACCGGGAGGGCCGGGTGTGGTGCGCGACCGACCCGGTCTCGCTGGGCGTCGATCTTGGCGGCATCCGCACCTTCCAGAACGCGCTGGCCACCGGCGCCCTGACGACGGGCGAATACGGGCTGCGCTACCCCAACCAGCGTCCCATCCTGCCCTTCCGGCTGGCCTATCCGGCGCCGGACGGCACGCCGGGCGGTCCCCCGGGCGGTGTGGTCACCGTGCTTCTCGACGCCCGCTGGCTCGAGGAGAATCTGGGCAACCGCCCCCTGCCCCCGGGCATGGAGATGGTGATCGCCGACCGTCAGGGCCATACGGTCGCACGCCTGCCGGAGGCGCCCGACGCCATCGGACAGCCCCTGCCCACCGCCATGCTCCAGGCCATGCACGCGGCGCGGGGAACACGGTCCGCGGCCGTGTTCGACACCGACGGGACGGAACGGATGGTGGTGTCCGCCCCCCTCGACACCGGCACCCGCGAATCGATGATCGCCATCGGGATCGACCGCGATGCCGCGATGCGCCCGGTCCGTGACGCCATGCTCTTTTCTCTGTCTCTGTTCGGCGGGGTGCTTCTGCTCACCTGCCTGGGCGCCGCCTGGGGCATGCGGCAGTTCCTGCGCGTGCGCGATCGGATGCTGGAGACCGTCGTCGAGAAGGCGTCGGTCCTGGAGAGCACGACGGACGCCGTGGCCGAGCTCGACCGGTCCTGGCGGGTCGTCTTCGTCAACGAACGGGCCCGGACCCTCTTGCCCGAGGCCGGGGAAGCCATTGGCCGGAACGGACGCCAGAACTTCGCGGAGCTGATGGCCGGCGAGTCCGGGCGGACCTTGCAGCAGGCCATGGAGAACCGCGAGGCGGTGGAGTTCGAGACCCAGGGGCCGCGCAGCGGCGTCTGGTTCGCCGTCCGTGCCTTCCCCTCGCGCAAGGGTTTGGCCCTCTACTTCCGCGACGCCACCGACCGCCGGCGCCTGGAGGATGAGCGCAGGCTCCTGACCCGGCAACTCGAAGCGGAGCGCAGCCTGCTGACGGCCATTCTGGACCATCTGCCCTCGGGGCTGCTGGTGGCGGAGGCGCCGAGCGGCCGGATCGTCAAGGTCAACGACACGGCGCTTCACCTGCTCGGCGGCCCGCCGCCTCCCGCCGCCGGATGCGGGTGTGACGGCGCGCGGACCTGCAACGGCGGAGCCTGCTTCGGCGAGGGGCGCTGCCCGCTGTCCCGCGCCCTGCGGCAGGGCGAGACGGTCGAACAGGAGGATCTGCCTTATACCCGGCCCGACGGCACCGCCATGACCCTGTCGGTCAGCGCCACTCCGGTCCGGGCCCCCGATGGGCGGATGATCCTGGCGATCTGCACGCTGCGCGACGTCGGGGAGCGCAAGGCCATGGAACTGGCGCTCCAGCGCGCCAAGGAGGAGGCCGACGAGGCCAACCGCGCCAAATCGAAGTTCCTCGCCGCGGCCAGCCACGACCTGCGCCAGCCGATGCAGTCCATGTTCCTGTTCACCGGCATCCTGCACCGTTTCATCAGCGACGAGCAGGGGCAGCGCAGCCTGGAAATGCTGGAGCGCGGCCTGGACACGCTGAAGGGGCTGCTGGACAGCCTGCTGGACGTCTCGCGGCTCGACGCCGGGGCGGTCGACCCGCGCGTGGAGCCCTTCGCCCTCAACAGCCTGCTGGACGAGATCGCCGCCTCCTACGCGCCGATCCTGGAAAGCAAGAAGCTGGCCTTCCGCATCGTGCAGGAGCGGTCGGCGACGGTGCGCAGCGACCGCGTGCTGCTCGGCCGCATGGTGCGCAACCTGCTGGAGAACGCCGTCAAGTACACCGAGCGCGGGGCGGTGCAGATCGCCATCCGGATCCAGGACGGGAAGACGCGGGACGGGAAGACAGGGGACGGCCTGGCGCGGATCGAGGTCAGCGACACCGGAATCGGCATCCCGCCCGACCAGCTGACCCGGATCTTCGCGGAGTTCCACCAGATCAACAACCCGGAGCGGGACCGGGCGCGCGGACTCGGACTCGGGCTCGCCATCGTGCAGCGCCTGTCGACGATCCTCGACCATCCCGTGGAGGTGAAGTCCCAGCCGGGCCGCGGCTCCGTCTTCGCCATCACCGTCCCGCTGGCCGCCGTGGAGACGGCGCCGCCACCGCTGCCGACCGCCTCCCTCTTCACCGGCGGCCGCGACTCGCCGCGCGCCCTGCTGGTGGACGACGACGCCATCGTCCTGCTGGGGCTGCGCGACATGTTCCGCGAATGGGGCTACGAGGTGCTGATCGCAGGCTCCGCCGACGAGGCCGTTGCGAAGGTCGAGACGGACGGCCGCATGCCCGACGTCATGCTGGTCGACTACCGCCTGCGTGAAGGGCGCGTCGGGACGGAGGCGGTGGTGCGCGTCCGCGCCATGGCGGGATGGGATGTGCCCGCCATGATCCTGACCGGGGAAGCCGGTCCGGAATGCGAGACGGACGCCGCCGCGCACGGGCTGGAGGTGGTCCGCAAGCCGGTGACGCCACGCCAGCTCCGCCGTGTCCTCGACCGCGCCATGGCGAAGCAGCCCAGAAGGACGGCGGACAGCATGACCGGCGCGGAGGGGGAGCGTCTGCCGCTTTAGAGGCCTCGCGGCCGCCGGAAAAGAAAGCGGCCCGCCGTCCGGTTGAACAGCGGGCCCTTGAGGTGCAAAACAGGGAGGCACACGCCCTTGGGGCAAGCTGAAGATAGCAACGGCGCCCGCCCCGCGCGAAAGGGGGGAAGTCGTAGTGTTCGGCGTGTTCGGAGTGCACCGAAGGGAGCGGGCGCTCTCCCCCGAAAAAATGATGGCCTCGAAAGATTTCGCTTGAGCGCCAGCGGCGGCACGGCTATATCAGCGCTCCCGCGTCGCCCCAAGGGATGCGGGACAAAGAGCAGACGATGCGCTTGTGGCGGAATTGGTAGACGCGCTAGGTTCAGGTCCTAGTGGCTGAAAGGCCGTGGGGGTTCGAGTCCCTCCAAGCGCACCAACACTTCTTGTGTTGGTCTGATCGACAAGTGGGGCCATAGCTCAGCTGGGAGAGCGCTACAATGGCATTGTAGAGGTCAGGAGTTCGATCCTCCTTGGCTCCACCATCATGAAGCCAGCAACCTTGACGGGTTGCTGGCTTTTCCTTTTCTCCGGCCTCCCGCTTTCAGGCCGGTGCCGACAAGGCTTCACCGGGCATTTCAGGAATTGGCGCTCCGGTACCGCCTTTGACAGCATCGACGCCCTCTACCTCCCGTTCAGTTGACGGGACCGCCGCTTGCGGCGGCGGCACAACGGGCCATTTTCAATGTTTTAAAGCACAGATGCCGTCAGGAGCGTGCCTTCATGAATCCCCGGTTGCTCGCCGAGGTGCTGGAACCCGTGCTGAACGCCGCGGAGAAGGACGACGCGGCGATGCTCGACGCCGTGAATCTGTCGGCGGAGGCGCTGGCCGCGCTCGGTGCGGTCATTCTGGACCGCGACGGGCGCCCGGCCGACGGCGTGTCCGACGAACGCGCGGTGATCGCCGCGCTCAACACCCACGCCCACACGCTGATGCAGTGCGGGCGGCTCGACGACGTGGTCGAAGCGTTGCAACTGGCCGAACGGATCGGCCGGCTGGGCCGCCTGCCCCACCATCCGCGCATGTCCGACGGCTAGCCACCTACGGTTAGGCGGGAGGAACACCGCACCGCCCCGGTTGTTGTGCGAGCCGTGCCGCCCAACAGGGGAGACGTGTCTTGCCGACAGCGCCCAAATCGAACGCTTTTTCCAGCCCCATCGAGGGTGAGGCCCTGTCCCTGCTTCAGGACAAACTGCTTCCGGGCTTCCTGACCGGACGGCGCTGGTACGCCGCCAAGGACGCCGGCACGCCCACCGTGCGCATCGTCGATGCTCTGCCGCTTCCGCTGGCCTCCGGTTCCGCCCAGCTCTGCCTGCTGCGGGTGGAAGCACCGGGGCGCGAGCCGCAGCTCTACCAGCTTCCCCTGGTGCTCAACCGCGACGGCCAAGGCGACGGCGGCGAGACCGACACCGCCGATCCCTTCTCCATCGCCGGTCCGGATGCGCTCCCCTGGCCGGGCAGCCTGCGCGACGGCTACGGCGACGAGGAGGTGGTGCGAGCCCTGCTCGACGGCATCCACAAGGGCGGCGAGAACGGCGGCCTGCGCTATGGCCGCAGCCGCGCCTTCGACACCGTGAAAGGCGCGCTGGACGGCGGCGCCCCGCTGCGCTGGACCGGGGTGGAGCAATCCAACACCTCCGTCCGCGTCGGCGACGCGGCGATCCTGAAGGGGCTGCGCAAGCTGGAATCCGGGACCCATCCGGAGCTGGAGGTCGGGCGCTTCCTGACCGAGGTCGCCAACTTCCGCAACACCCCCGCCCTGCTCGGCTGGGTGGAGCGCACGGGCGACGGCGAGGCCGCCACCCTGTGCATCCTGCAGGAGCTTGTCCCCGAGGCCCGCGACGCCTGGAGCCACGTCACCGCCGAGTTGGCGAAGCGTGTCGAGCGCTTCGACGACACGGTGGACGACGTCGCCCTGATGACCTTCATGCGCCGGCTGGGCCGCCGCACGGCGGAGATGCACCGGGCGCTCGCCACCCCCGGCGGCGGCGACGCGTTCACACCGGAGCCGGTGACCCCCGCCATGCTGAGGGGCTGGGCGGACGGAGTGCGCACCCTTGCCCGCCGCGTTCTGGGCCAGCTGCGCGAGGCCGCCCCGCAACTGAACGCCGACCTCGCCCCTTACGCCGCGTCGCTGGCCGACAGCGAGGCGACGGTGATGCGCCAGATCGAGACGCTGACGCCGCCGCACGGCACCTTCCACGCCATGCGCCTGCACGGCGACTATCACCTGGGGCAGGTGCTGGCCGGCAAGGACGACCTGTTCATCGTCGATTTCGAGGGCGAGCCGATGCGCCCACTGGCCGAACGGCGGGCCAAGCATTGCATCCTGCGCGACGTGGCGGGGATGCTGCGCTCCATCACCTACGCCGCCGCCGGGGCGCGGGCCGCCCTGCCTGACGACCTGGACGAGACGGCGCGCGGCGCCCGCACCGCCTGGCTGAACTGGTGGGAGGGGGAAGCCGCATCCGCCTTCGTCGCCGGCTACCGCGAAGCCATCGGGGATTGCCCGGGCTGGCCCGCCGACGCGGCCACCGCCACGCAGCTTTTGAAACTCTTCCTTCTGGAGAAGGCGCTCTACGAAATCGGCTACGAGTTGGCGAACCGGCCCGACTGGCTGGCCATCCCGCTGGCCGGGGCCATCGGCATCCTGGGCGCCGACGCCGGGCCGGAGGTGGCCGACCGCGCGTCCGGCCCGGTCGGGCTGGCCGCCCCTGGGGCCACCCGCATCGGCGAGGCGCGCGCCCACGCCATGCCCTTCGGCGCTCAGGTGCAGCCCGACGGCTCCGTCCGCTTCACCCTGTGGGCGCCGGGGACCGAGCAGATCTCGCTGTGGTTGGAGGACACCCAGGCCCTTTTGCCCATGGTGCGGCGGGCCGACGGATGGTTCGAATGGACCACCGCCCAGGCCCAGGCGGGCACCCGCTACCAGTTCGAGCTTCCCGACGGGCTGCGCGTGCCCGACCCAGCCTCCCGCCACCAGCCCGACGACGTGCACGGGCCGAGCGAGGTGATCGACCCCACCGTCTTCCGCTGGTCCGACGCCGCCTGGACCGGGCGCCCCTGGCACGAGACGGTGCTGTACGAGCTTCACGTCGGCACCTTCACCGAGGAGGGCACCTTCCGCGCCGCCATCGACAAGCTCGACCACCTCGTGGAGCTGGGCGTCACCGCCATCGAGTTGCTGCCGGTGGCTGATTTCCCCGGCGCCCGCAACTGGGGCTATGACGGGGTGCTGCCCTACGCCCCGGACGCCGCCTATGGCCGCCCGGAGGACCTGAAGGCGCTGGTCGATGCCGCCCATGCCAAGGGGCTGATGGTCTTCCTCGACGTCGTCTACAACCATTTCGGGCCGGACGGGAACTACCTCCACGCCTACGCCAAGGCCTTCTTCACCGACCGGCACAAGACGCCCTGGGGCGACGCCATCAACGTGGACGGGCCACGCAACGCCACGGTGCGCGACTACTTCATCCACAACGCGCTCTATTGGATCGAGGAGTTCCACATGGACGGGCTGCGCTTCGACGCGGTCCACGCCATCCTCGACGACAGCGACAAGCTGTTCCTCCAGGAACTGGCCGAGCGCGTGCAGGACGCCGTGCGGTGCCGCCGCCACGTCCATCTCGTTCTGGAGAACGACGAGAACGAAGCCCACCTGCTGGAACGCCATCCGGAGGGCGACCCGCGCTGGCACACCGCGCAGTGGAACGACGACCTGCACCACTGCCTGCACGTCTGGGCCTCCGGCGAGGACGCCGGCTATTACGCCGACTACGCCGGCGACGCGGCGAAGCTGGCCCGCGCCATGGCCGAGGGCTTCGCCTTCCAGGGCCACGCCTCCTCCTACCGCGGCGGCGAGGCGCGCGGCGAGCCGTCGGCCCATCTGCCGCCGACCGCCTTCGTCACCTTCATCCAGAACCACGACCAGATCGGCAACCGCGCCTTCGGGGACCGCATCACCCGCTTCTCGCGGCCCGAAGCGGTGCGGGCGGCGAGTTCGCTCTATCTGCTGGGGCCGGGCATCCCGATGCTGTTCATGGGCGAGGAGTGGGCGTCCGATCGTCCCTTCCCCTTCTTCTGCGACTTCGCCGACGAGCTGGCCGAGGCGGTGCGCAATGGCCGTCGGGAGGAGTTCGCCAAGTTCCCCGAATTCCAGGACCCGAAGGTGCGCGACCGCATCCCCGACCCGACCGCGCCGGAAACCTTCCAGTCGGCCAAGCTCGACTGGGACGACCGCGAGACGGGCGAGCACGGGGAATGGCTGGACTGGTACCGCCGCATCCTGGCGGTGCGCCGCAAGGAGATCGCGCCGCGGCTGGAGAACGCGCCCGGCGGTGCCGCCGCCCACGAGGTGATCGACGGGCGGGGCATCCGTGTCTCTTGGCGGCTGGGCGACGGCAGCCGCCTGCATCTGCTCGCCAACCTGTCCGACGCCCCCGTGACGGGCATGGGCGAGGCCGTGGGCCGCGTCCTGTGGACCGAGGGCAAGGGCCTTGATGGCGGAACCATGGCGCCGCGGTCCGTCCTGTGGACCATCGAGGAGACGACGGCGCTCGACCGGCTTGGGGAGCGGATGGGGATCGAGACGCACTACACCGGCGCCTCGGGCGAGACCATCCAGGCGTCGGAGGGCACCATCCGCGCCCTGCTCGCCGCCATGGAGGTGGACGCCGACGACCCGGAGGAGGCGCTGGCGGCACTGGAGCGGCGCGAGTTGGCCCGCCCCCTGCCCCCGGTGGCGGTGCTGCGCATCGACCGTCCGCCCTTCTCCGTCACCGTCACCCTGCCGGAGGGCAGCGGGACGCTGCGCTGGACCCTGACGCTGGAGGGCGGGGGCGACCGCAGCGGCGAGGCCGATTTCGGCGACCTGCCGCTGGTCCGCAAGGCGGGCGTGGGTGGGCAACACTTCGAGGTGCGCCGCCTCGACCTCGGCGCGGCTCCGGCACCCGGCTACCACCAGCTGCGGCTGGACGTCGACGGCTTGCGGGCGGAGCATCCCGGCCTGGAGATGACGGTCATCGCCGCCCCCGCCACCTGCCATCTGCCCGCCCCGCTCCAGATGGGCGAGCGGATCTGGGGCCTGTCGGTGCAGCTCTACGCCCTGCGCTGCGCCGGGGATTGGGGGATCGGCGACTTCGGCGACCTCGTCAACGTCGCGGAGATGGCGGCGGCGCGCGGCGCGGGCATCGTCGGGCTGAATCCGCTGCACGCGCTGTTCCTCGACCAGCCCGAACAGGCCAGCCCCTACTCCCCGGCCAGCCGCCTGTTCCTCAATCCGCTCTACATCGATGTGCTGGCGGTGCCGGAACTGATGGGCTGCGCCGAGACCCGCGACCGGATCGCGGACGAGAGCTTCCTCGGCGCGGTGCAGGCGGCGGGGGCCGCCCCGCTGGTCGATTACGCCGCCGTCGCGGCGTTGAAGCTGCCGGTCCTGGAACGGCTGTTCGCCCATTTCCAGACCGATGGCAGCGAGGAGCGGCGTCGGGCACTCGCTGCCTTCCGGGCCGAGCTGGGCGAGGGGCTGGAGCGCTTCTGCACCTTCCAGGCCCTGCGCGAGCGCTTCGCCAAGGACGGCACGCCCGACTGGCGCCGCTGGCCGGAGGAGTATCGGGACGCCACCTCCCCCGCCGTCCGCCGCTTCGCCGAGGAGCGGCGGGAGCGCATCGACTTCTTCGTCTGGCTGCAATGGCTGGCCGACAGCCAGTTGCAGGCGGCGGCGGAGAGGGCGCGGGAGCGCGGCATGGCCGTCGGCTTCTTCCGCGACCTCGCGGTCGGGGCGGACAGCGGCGGAGCGGAGACCTGGGCCGACCCGCATGTGGTCGTCGCGCAGGCCCATGTCGGCGCCCCGCCCGACCTGTTCAACCCGGCCGGGCAGGACTGGGGCCTGCCGCCTTTCCACCCCCACGCGTTGCGCGAAGGCGGCTACGCCCGCTTCATCGAGCTTCTGCGCGCCAACATGCGCCACGCCGGGGCGCTGCGCATCGACCACGCCATGGCGCTCCAGCACGTCTACTGGATACCGGAGGGGCACCCGCCCTCCGAAGGGGCCTACGTCGCCTACCCGATGGACGACCTCCTCGGAATCCTGGCCCTGGAGAGCCAGCGCAACCGTTGCCTCGTGGTCGGCGAGGATCTGGGCACCGTGCCCGAGGGATTCCGCGAGCGCATGGCGGAGGCGGGTGTCCTGAGTTACCGGGTGATGTTCTTCGAATGGACCGAGGACGGCGGGTTCCGCGGCCCCGACGATTACCCCTACGCGGCGCTCGCCACGGTGGGCAGCCACGACCTCGCCACGCTGCGCGGCTGGTGGGAGGGGCACGACATCACGCTGAAGGAGGAGCGCGGCCTCTACCCCGCGGAGGGCGAGGCGGAGCGTCAGCGCGACCGCCGCATGGCCGAACGCGCCCGCCTGCTGGAGGCCCTGGCCGACGCCTTCCTGCCGCTGCCCGCCAGCTTCGGCCCCGACAGCCCCTACAGCGAGGCGCTGGGCCACGCGGTGCACGCCTTCCTCGCCCGCACCGGCTCGGCCATCGCCATGGTCCAGATGGACGACCTGACCGCCGAGCTGGAGCAGGTGAACCTGCCCGGCACCGTGGACCAGTACCCCAATTGGCGCCGCAAGCTGCGCCTCGCGCTGGAGGACATGGCCGACTGCCCGCAGGCCGGCGCCATCGCCGCCATCATGGCCGCCGCCCGGCCGGCCGCGGTGGCGGACGGGAAAAAGGACGATAACCCCCTCTCCCCTCCGGGGAGAGGGTTGGGGTGAGAGGGTCCCGCAACTCCCGAACGTCCGGCACACGCGCAACCCCCTCACCCTCCCCTCTCCCCAAAGGGAGAGGGAACATCCATCAGGAGACCAACCCATGGCGGCGGACGCCGATAAGCCGATCCCCCTGGCCACCTACCGCGTGCAGCTGCGCGCCGAGTTCGGCTTCGACCGCACCGCCGGAATCGCCGACTACATGGCGCGGCTGGGCGTCAGCCACCTCTACGCCTCGCCCTACATGAAGGCGCGGCCGGGCAGCACCCACGGCTACGACATCGTCGACCACAACGCCCTGAACCCGGAGCTGGGCAGCGAGGAGTCCTTCCACGCCATGGTCGAGGCGCTGAAGCGCAACGGGCTGGGCCAGATCCTCGACTTCGTGCCGAACCACATGGGCGTCGGCGGGTCGGACAACGGCTGGTGGCTGGACGTGCTGGAATGGGGGCCGGACAGCCCCTACGCCGGTTATTTCGACATCGAGTGGGAGCCCGACCGCCGTTACCTGCACGGCAAGGTGCTGGTGCCGCTGCTCGGCGACCAGTTCGGCGCGGTGCTGGAATCCGGCGGGCTGGAACTGCGCTTCGACAGGGAGGCCGGCGGCTTCGCCGTCTGGGCCTACGACACCCACAAGCTGCCCATCCGGCCCGCCGACTACGGCACGATCCTCGGCGACGACCAGCCGGACCTGGAGCGCATCGGCGACGCCTTCCGCCATCTCGATCAGGTTCGCCCGCACCAGATCCGCCGCGCCAACGCCCTGAAGGCCGAGCTGGCCGCCCTGGTCTCCGAAAAGCCCGATGTCGCTGAGGCCGTGGAGCGCCGGCTGAAGCGCTTCCGCGGCGCGGAGGGCGAGCCGGAGAGCTGGCGCCGCCTGACCGACCTGATCGCCGCCCAGAACTGGCGCGCCGCCTATTTCAAGGTGGCGGCGGACGACATCAACTACCGCCGCTTCTTCAACATCAACGAACTCGCCGGCCTGCGCATGGAGGAGCGAGAGCTGTTCGACGTCGCCCACCGGCTGGCCTTCAAGCTGGTCGACGACGGCACGCTGGACGGGCTGCGCATCGACCACATCGACGGCCTCTACGACCCCAAGGGCTATTGCGAGCGGCTGGCCCAGGCGACCGAGCGGCCCTTCTATCTGGTGGTCGAGAAGATCCTGGCCCGCCACGAGCGGCTGCGCGAGGACTGGCCGATCGATGGCACCACCGGCTACGAGTTCGCCAACCTGATGGGCGGGCTGTTCGTCGACCCGCGGGGGGAGGAGGCGTTTACCAAGCTCTACGCCGACTTCACCGGACGGCGCGAGAGCTTCGACGAGGTGGTGCGGACGAGCAAGATCCGCATCATGGAAAGCGAGATGGCCAGCGAGCTTCATGTGCTGGCCCGGCAGGCCTCGCGCATCGCCCGCGCCAACCCGCGCACCGCCGACTTCACCGCCAACATCCTGCACCAGGCGCTGAAGGAGACCATCGCCCGCTTCCCCGTCTACCGCACCTATGTGGACTGGCGCGGCGTCAGCGAGCTGGACCGACGGAGCATCGACTGGGCGATCACCCAGGCGCGCAAGGCCGACCCGAACACCGACGCCTCCGCCTATGATTTCCTGCACAGGCTGCTGACCACCGATCTGGTGGCCCAACCGCGCAGCGGCTACAGCCGCCAACAGGTGCTGCGCTTCGCCATGCGCTTCCAGCAGTACAGCGGCCCGGTGATGGCCAAGGGGCTGGAGGACACCGCCTTCTACCGTTACAACCGGCTGGCCGCGCTGAACGAGGTGGGCGGGCATCCGGAGCATTTCGGGGTCGGCTCCGCCAACTTCCACAACGCCAACGCCGAGCGCGCCGCCCGCTGGCCCCACGCCATGCTGGGCAGCACCACCCACGACACCAAGCGCGGCGAGGACACCCGCGCCCGCCTCTACGCCCTGTCGGAAATGCCCGAGGAGTGGGAGCGGCAAATCCAGACCTGGAGCCGCCTGCTCCGCGCCCGCCGCGGCGACGTGGAGGGCACCGCCCCGCCCGACCGCAACGACGAGTATCTGTTCTACCAGCTCCTCGTCGGCGCCTGGCCGGCGGAATTGACCGGCGCGGACCCGGCCAGCCTCGACCCGCAGGCGATGACGGAGTTCGCGGAGCGCCTCGCCGGCGCCATGACCAAATCGATGCGCGAGGCCAAGGTCCACAGCACCTGGGCCGCCCCCGACGAAGCCTACGAAAGCGCCATGACCAGCTTCGTCCACGACGCGCTGGACGTGTCGCGCAGCACCGCCTTCTTCGACGCCTTCCTGCCCTTCCAGGAGCGGCTCGCCCGCATCGGCATGGTCAACGGGCTGACCCAGACCCTGCTGAAGCTGACCAGCCCCGGCGTGCCGGACATCTATCAGGGCTGCGAGCTGTGGAACTTCAGCCTCGTCGACCCCGACAACCGGCGCCCGGTGGACTACGACGCGCGCCGCCGCCTGCTCGACGAGGTCGAGGGGGCGGAGATCGGCAGCCTGCTGAGCCGCTGGCAGGACGGGGCGGTGAAGCTCTCCCTGACCCGGCGCGCCCTGGCCCTGCGGACGGCCATGCCCGACCTCTTCGCCAAGGGCGAGTACCTGCCTTTGGAAGCGACGGGTGAGCGGGCGGAGCATGTGGTGGCCTTCGCCCGGCGCCTCGGCGACGAGACCGTCGTGGTCGCCGCCCCGCGTCTGGTGGGCGCGCTGGGCGAGACCCCGGAGTGGGGCGACACCTCCGTCCCGCTGCCGCGCGGGCAGCGCTGGCGCAACGCGCTGACCGACGGGACGCTGGAGGCCGCCGACGCGGTGACCGCCGCCGACCTGTTCCGGGACTTCCCCGTCGCCCTGCTGGTGCGGGAGGGGTGAGTGACATGGACCGCAACCCGCTGCCGCGCCGCGCGCTCGTTCCCATCGACCAGCGGCTGATCGGAGACGACCCCGGCAAGCCCGCCGTCTTCGGGACCGTTCTGTCCGGCGACCCTCAGGAAAGTTTCCTGAACCTCTACGACGGCGGCGGGGGGCGGTTCGCCTGTGGGGTCTGGCAATGCACGCCCGGCACCATCGCCATGGCCGACTGGCCCTACGAGGAGTTCTGCGTCCTGCTGGCCGGGCGGGTGGTCATCACCCCCCGGGACGGCGCGCCGCAGGAGCATGGGGAGGGCGATGCCTTCGTCATTCCCAGGGGCTTCACCGGTGTGTGGGAGGTGCGGGAGACGATCCGCAAATACTACGCGATCGAGAAGCCGCTCGGTCCCCGCGCCGCCGTGGGGCGGATGCTGCGCGCCCCGCTGTCGCTCGCCCGGCGGCTGTTGCGGCGGGGCGAGCCAGCCCTGGCCCGTGGGGGCTTCTGAAGGAGGCCACCGGACAGGGTGGCCTGACAAAATACCCGATTTCTTCGCTCGGGATTGATCGAATCCCTTCGCCACGCGTTATTCCAAAGGACAGGCGCCCGAACGGGGAAACGAGAGGCGCCTCACCGGACCATTCCTGCATCACGGGACGCGACCACAGACGGACGGGAGACAAGTCATGAGCGATCATCGCCAGTGGGTCGAACTGGACCCCAGCAACGGCTCCGAAAACAGCAAGCCGCAGGACGGTCCATCCGCCGCGGCCCCCGCGCAGAACTCCGCTCAGCCGGCGGAAGCCCCCGCGGCGGGCGGTCCGGAAGAGACGCCGGACCGCTGACCAACGGTCATTGTCTAAGGATACTGTTTAAAGCATGCGAAAACGGCAGGGCGGGCCCTCAGGGCCTCAGCCCTGCCGCCGCATGGGCTGTTGTGTGGGTTGCGGCGCCGGTTGGGGCGCCGGCTGCGGTGCGGGGGTCGCGCGCTCGGGCCGCCCGAACAGTTCCAGCGCCGGGGGGATGGA
This sequence comes from Azospirillum baldaniorum, assembly GCF_003119195.2. Lineage (NCBI taxonomy): Bacteria > Pseudomonadati > Pseudomonadota > Alphaproteobacteria > Rhodospirillales > Azospirillaceae > Azospirillum > Azospirillum baldaniorum. Next base: position 776,740 of record NZ_CP022254.1, read on the forward strand.
GGACGGGCGCAGCCCCGCCAGGATTTCCCCGACGGCCCCGACCGCATCGACCAGCGCGTCGGGCATCACCGGCTTGCGCAGCAGGCCGACCGCGAAATCGCGCGCCTCCTCGCCGCGGTGGTCGAAACCGGTGATCAGCAGGGAGGGGATGTTGTGCTCCTCCCACAGCTTGCGGGCCAGCGTCAGCCCGTTCTCGCCTCCGGCCAGATAGACGTCCACCAGGGCAAGATCCGGCTGTTCCCGGACCCCCAGCCGCGTCGCCTTGGCGGCGTCGCGCAGAGGGCCGACGACCGTGTATCCGGCATTCTCCATCACGGCCTTGATGGCGGGCCCGATCAACGGGTCGTCTTCGACGACGAGCAACTTCACGGCATCTGTTCCTTGTTGGCGGACGGCGCGGACCGACGTGGCCCGCAGCGCCCATGTTTGTCGATGCGGTGCATCAATCAAGGGGCTGATTGCGCGCAATGGAGCGAGCCGAGGGGGCACCGAACGGGCAGTGCCATCCGGAGAAGCGAACCCGCCGCCCTCTTTGCGTGTTTGAGACAGTCCAAGCGTGATGCAACCTCCGTGGGAGTCCTGCATGAAGTTCATCGAATTCACCGACCACGCCGGGGCGCCGGTCATGATCAACGCCGCGGGCGTTCTGTACCTGCGTGGGATCGAAGGGGAGCGGACCGAGATCACCTTCGCCGGACGCTCCGAACCGCTGGTGGTCGCCGCCCCGCTGGACGAGGTGGCCCGGACGTTGGAAGATGCCACGCCGATACCGCCCGACCCCACCCTGGCGCTCGTCTCGTGAAAGGTTGGTCGTCAGGGCCCGGCCTCACACGTCGTAGATCGGCCCCGGCGTGGACTTGTTGGCGCCCCCGCGCTTCTGCTCCTCCTTCTCGGTCAGTTCGGCCTCGCCGCCCTGGTCGGGCTTGACGGTGCCGTCCCGGGCCTCGTCGATCCGGTCGTCCTTGCGCTGGGGCTGGGTGGCGGGTGTCCGGTCGTCGCTCATGACGGTCCTCATGATGATTGTCGGTTCAGCGTATTCAACATTTCGGGGGCCGCGACGTTGCGCCCGTCGCCTGCCCCTTCCGGAGGGCTGATCCGCGCACGGCGCGGGTTGCCTGAAACCGTTCGCTCCATCACTTTTCGGGGCTGGAGACAAACCGGAAGGACCGCCATGATCGACCTTCACTATTGGCCGACCCCCAACGGGCACAAGATCACGCTGTTCCTGGAAGAGGCCGGGCTGGATTACACGATCCATCCCGTGGACATCTCCGCCGGGGACCAGTTCAAGCCGGACTTCCTGGCGATGTCCCCGAACAACCGCATGCCGGCCATCGTCGACCGCGCTCCGGCCGACGGCGGGGAGCCGGTGTCGGTCTTCGAATCGGGCGCGATCCTGACTTATCTGGCGGAGAAGACCGGCAAGTTCCTGCCCGCCGACCTGCGGGGCCGCAAGACGGTTCTGGAGTGGCTGTTCTGGCAGGTGGGTGGCCTCGGCCCGATGGCCGGGCAGAACCACCATTTCGTGCAATACGCGCCCGAACAGATCCCCTACGCCATCGACCGCTATGTGAAGGAAACCAACCGCCTCTACGGCGTCCTGAACAAGCGTCTGGCCGGCCGCGCCTTCATCGCCGGGGACGAGCTGACCATCGCCGACATGGCCTGCTACCCCTGGGTCGTCCCGCACGAGCGGCAGCGCCAGAACCTCGCCGACTTCCCCGAGTTGAAGCGCTGGTTCGAAGCGATCCAGGCCCGCCCGGCGACCGTCCGCGCCTATGAGAAGGGTGCGGAACTGGCCAAGCGCCCGTCGGTCACCGACGAGGGCAAGAAGATCCTCTTCGGCCAGACCGCCGCCAACGTCCAGAAGTGACTTGGAATCCCTCTCCCGTCCCGGGAGAGGGTGGCCCGAAGGGCCGGGTGAGGGTCGTGCGAGGATCAAGACACTGATCCTTGCTGGCACCCTCACCCTCCCGCCGCTTCGCGGCGGGTCCCTCCCTCTCCCGAGGCGGGAGAGGGCAACAACGCCCTTACTGCGCGGTCCAGCCGCCGTCCATCAGCAGGCTGGCGCCGGTCATCTGCGCCGCCGAATCGGAGCACAGGAAGACCGCCAGCCCGCCCAGTTCGTCCGGCGTCACGAAGGCGCCGGAGGGCTGCTTGGCGCCGAGCAGCTCCGCCTTCGCCTGCGGCTCCGGGATGTTCTTGGTCGAGGCGATCGCGTCGATCTGCTTCTGCACCAGCGGGGTCAGCACCCAGCCCGGACAGATGGCGTTGCAGGTGACGCCGGTGCCCGCCGTCTCCAGCGCCACCGTCTTGGTCAGCCCGACCACGCCGTGCTTGGCCGCGACGTAGGCCGACTTGTTGACCGACGCGACGTGCCCGTGCACGGAGGCGATGTTGAGGATGCGGCCCCAGCCGCGCCGCTTCATGCCCGGCAGGGCGTGGTGGGTGCCGTGGAAGACGGCGGACAGGTTGAGCGCAATCACCGCGTCCCAGCGCTCCGCTGGGAAGTCCTCCACCGGGGCGACGTGCTGGATGCCGGCGTTGTTCACCAGCACATCGACGGAGCCGAACGTCTCCTCCGCGTGGCCGATCAGCGCGGCGATCTCCGCCGGCTTGGACAGGTCGGCGCCGTGATAGCCGACGCGCACGCCGAACTCCGCCGCCAGACCGGCGCGCAGTTCCTCGATGGCGGCCGCCTCGCCGAACCCGTTCAGCACCACGTCCGCCCCGGCTCCGGCCAGCGCCCGCGCGATGCCCAAGCCGATCCCGCTGGTCGAGCCGGTGACCACCGCGACCTTCTGAGTCAAGGTCATGGCTTATCCTCTGTTGTCTTGTTGGTTCGGGTGCCCTCCCCCCGCCCGGGGAGAGGGCTGGACGCCGGTCAGCCTTCCAGTTCCGGGCGCTCGCGGAACTCGTCGAGCGCCATGGGATTGGCCAGCGCCTCGGTGTTCTTGATCGGGCGGCCGTGCACCGCGTCGCGCACCGCCAGTTCGGTGATCTTGCCCGAGCGCGTGCGCGGGATGTCCTTGACCGCCACGATGCGCGCCGGGACGTGCCGCGGCGAGCAGTTCTCCTTGATGCGCTTGCGGATCGTGTCCTCAAGCGCCTTGTCGAGGGTCAGCCCCTCGCGCAGCACCACGAACAGGATGACGCGCACGTCGCCGTCCCATTCCTGGCCGATGCACACCGCCTCCAGGATCTCCGGAAGCTGCTCGACCTGCCGGTAGATCTCCGCCGTGCCGATGCGCACCCCGCCGGGATTCAGCACCGCGTCCGAGCGCCCGTAGATCACCCAGCCGCCGTGGACGGTGCGCTCGATGAAGTCGCCGTGCGTCCACACGTTGGGGAAACGCTCGAAATAGGCCGCGCGGTACTTCGCCCCGTCCGGGTCGGCCCAGAAGCCCACCGGCATGCAGGGGAAGGGCCGCGTGCAGACCAGCTCGCCCTTCTCGCCGCTGACCGCGTGGCCGGAGTCGTCGAAGGCCGCCACCGCCATGCCGAGCCCCGCCGTCTGCAGCTCGCCCGCCCACACCGGGGCCGTCGGGTTGCCCAGCACGAAGCAGGACACGATGTCCGTGCCGCCGCTGATCGAGGCCAGATGGATGTCCGTCTTGATCGCCCGATAAACGTACGCGAAGTTCTCCGGCATCAGCGGCGAGCCGGTCGAGGCCAGCGCCCGCAGCGTGTCGAGCCGGTGCGTGCGGATCGGTTCCAGCCCCGACTTCTCGGCCTGCTGGATGAATTTGGCCGAGGTGCCGAACAGGGTCATGCCCTCGGCGTCGGCGTAGTCGAACAGGATGTTGCCGTCCGGTGCGAAGGGCGAGCCGTCGTAAAGCAGCAGCGTCGCCCCGGCCGCAAGCCCGGAGACCAGCCAGTTCCACATCATCCAGCCGCAGGTGGTGTAGTAGAACACCCGGTCGCCCGGCTTCACGTCGCTGTGCAGCCGGTGCTCCTTGACGTGCTGGAGCAGCGTGCCGCCGGTGCCGTGGACGATGCACTTGGGCTTGCCGGTGGTTCCCGACGAATAGAGGATGAACAGCGGATGGTTGAAGGCCACCCGCTCGAAGCTCGGTTCCGCCGCCGCGAAGGGGGCGATGAAGTCGCCCCAGGTGACGCCGCCGCGGATGGCCGAGACATCCGGCGTCTCGTTGACGTAGGGGATGATGACCGCGGCCTTGACGGTGGGCAGCTCGGTCAGCACCTGGGCGATCTTCGCACGGATGTCGTGGCTCTTGCCGTTGTACCAGTAGGCATCGGGAGCAAAGAGGACGGTCGGCTCAATCTGGCCGAAACGGTCGGTGATGCCCTGGGCGCCGAAGTCGGGGGAGCAGGAGGACCAGATGGCCCCCAGGCTGGCCGTGGCGAGCATGGCGGCCAGCGTCTCGGGCATGTTGGGCACGACGGCGGCGACGCGGTCGCCCTTGCCAACGCCGGCGGCTTTGAGCGCCTGCTGGAGGCGGGACACCTCGGCCTTCAGCTCGCCGCCGGACCAGCGGCGCTTGACCTTGTCCTCGGCCCAGAAGACGACCGCCTCGCCGTCCGGCGCGTTGGCGAGCATGTTCTCGGCGTAGTTCAGGCTGGCCTCGGGAAACCAGCGGGCGCCGGGCATCTTGTCGCCGTCGGCCAGGGCCACGCCGCCGAGATCGCCCTTGAGTCCGGCCCACTCCCACAGGAAGCGCCAGAAATCCTCCTTGCCGGCGACCGACCAGTCGTAAAGCGCATCGTAATCGTCCAGCCGCAGCCCAAAGCGGGCGCTCGCGGCCTGCCGGAAAGCCGTCAGGTTGGAGGCGGCCACGCGCGCCTCCGACGGGGTCCACAACGGCTGATCAGAAAGCAATTGACCAGGGGACGGTTGATCCATCTTGCGGTTCCTGATGTTGGCTTTTTATGCCGTTCGGTTCTTGAGGTTCAGCGGCGGCCGAAGCGGGCCTGGAGCTCACCCACGATGCCACGGCGGAAGACCAGCACGCAGACCACGAAGATGGCGCCGATCACCACCGGAACCGGCATGCTGGTGGCCGCCAGATAGCTTTCCAGCGTGACGACGATGGCCGCCCCCACCACCGGGCCGAGCAGCGTGCCCATGCCGCCGAGAAGCGTCATCAGCACCACCTCGCCGGACATCTGCCACGTCACGTCGGTCAGCGAGGCGAGCTGGAAGACCAGCGCCTTGGTTCCGCCGGCCAGCCCGGCGAGGCTCGCCGACAGCACGAAGGCCAGCAGCTTGTAGCGCTCCGTCCGGTAGCCGAGCGACACGGCGCGCGGCTCGTTCTCGCGGATCGCCTTCAGCACCTGACCGAAGGGCGAATGCACGGCGCGCCAGACCACCGCGAAGCCGACCAGGAACACCGCCAGCACGAAGTAGTACATGGACAGCGAGTTGTTCAGGTCGATCACCCCGAACAGATGCCCGCGCGGCACCGCCTGGATGCCGTCCTCGCCACCGGTGAACTTGAGCTGCAGCGCCATGAAGAAGACCATCTGCGACAGCGCCAACGTGATCATGGCGAAGTAGATGCCCTGCCGGCGGATCGCCAGCGCGCCGAAGGCGAGGCCGAGCAGCGCGGAGAAGCCCATGCCGAGCAGGATGCTGACCTCCGGCCCCAGCCCCCAGACCTTGGCGGAATGGGCGGTGATGTAGGCCGCCCCGCCGAAGAAGGCGGCGTGGCCGAAGCTCAGCAGGCCGGCGAAGCCGATCAGCAGGTTGAAGGCGCAGGCGAACAGCGCGAAGCACAGCACCTTCATCACGAAGACGGGGTACAGCACGAAGGGCGCCGCCAGCGCGATCAGCAGGCCGATGCCGAGGATGATGGCGTTCCGGGCGGTGTCCTGCCCCGGACGGCGCAGCGCGATGGTCGTCGTCTGGGTGTCGGTCGTCTTGATTTGGGCGGCCATGGCTCAGCGCTCCCGTCCGAAGAGGCCCGCGGGCTTGATGAGAAGGACGATCGCCATCACGACGAACACCACGATGTTGGAGGCTTCGGGGTAGAAGACCTTGGTCAGGCCCTCCAGCAGTCCCAGCCCCAGGCCGGTGACGATGGCGCCGAGGATGGAGCCCATGCCGCCGATCACCACCACCGCGAAGACGACGATGATCAGGTTGGAGCCCATCAGCGGCGACACCTGATAAATGGGTGCCGCGAGCACGCCGGCCAGCCCGGCCAGAGCCACGCCGAAGCCGTAGGTGGCGGTGATCATCACCGGCACGTTGATGCCGAAGGCCTGGACCAGCACCGGGTTCTCGGTGGCGGCGCGCAGGTAGGCGCCGAGCCGCGTCCGCTCGATGGCGAACCACGTCCCGAAGCAGACGATCAGCGAGGCGACGACGACCCAGCCGCGGTAGTTGGGCAGGAACATGAAGCCCAGGTTCTGGCCGCCCTTGAGCGCGTCCGGGATGGGATAGGGCTGGCCCGACACGCCGTAGAAGTGGCGGAAGGCGCCTTCCATGATCAGGGCGAGGCCGAAGGTCAGCAGCAGGCCGTAGAGATGGTCGAGCTTGTAGAGCCGCGACAGCATGGTTTTTTCAAGAACCACGCCGAGCAGCCCGACGATCAGCGGCGACAGGCCCAACGCCCACCAGTAGCCGAGGCCGAGCTTCGTCAGCAGCAGCCACGCCACGAAGGCGCCAATCATGTAGAGCGCGCCGTGGGCGAAGTTGATGACGTTCAGCATGCCGAAGATGACCGCCAGCCCAAGGCTGAGCAGCGCGTAAAAGGACCCGTTGATGAGGCCGAGCAGAAGCTGGCCGAACAGGACCTGGGGCGGCACCCCCAGCAAGTCGAACATGACCGTCCCTCCCTGTGTATCGGACTTGTGTTTTTTTGATTGGGTGCTTGGGGTGGGCCCCCACCCAACCCTCCCCCTGCAAAGCGGGGGGAGGCCGGGAGGGGGGCCCGTCTCGAAACTCAGACCCTTACTTCACCAGCGCGCAGCCGCTCTTGGCCGGGTCGAGGAACGCCTGCTCGGCCGGGATCGTCTTCACGATCTTGTAGTAGTCCCAGGGGGCCTTGGACTCGCCCGGGGTCTTCACCTGGGCCAGATACATGTCGTGGAACATGCGCCCGTTCGCGGCGATCTTGCCGTTCTTGGTGAACATGTCGGCGACCGGGGTCTCGCGCATCTTGGCGGCGACCTTGTCCGGATCGTCGGAGCCGACCGCCTCGACCGCCTTCAGGTAGTGGCGGACGGCGGAGTAGACGCCGGCCTGGACCATGGTCGGCTTGCGGCCGGCCTTGGCCTCGAACTTCTTCGTCCACTCGCGGGTCTGCTCGTCGGCGTCCCAGTAGAAGCCGGTGGTCAGCAGCAGGCCCTGGGAGGCCTGGAGGCCCAGCGCGTGGATGTCGCTGATGAACAGCAACAGGCCGGCGAGGCTCTGGCCCGACTGGGTGATGCCGAATTCCGACGCCTGCTTGACGGCGTTGGTGGCGTCGCCGCCCGCGTTGGCGAGGCCGATCACGTCGGCCTTGGAGGCCTGGGCCTGGAGCAGGTAGGACGAGAAGTCGGCGTTGCCCAGCGGATGGCGGACGTTGCCCGCGACCTTGCCGTCGAGCTGCTTGACCATCTTCGAGGTCTCATCCTCCAGCGAGTGGCCGAAGGCGTAGTCCGCGGTGATGAAGTACCAGTTCTTCTTGCCCTGCTCGACCAGCGCGCGGGCGGTGCCGGCGGCCATGGCGTAGTTGTCGTAGGTCCACTGGAAGCCATAGGGGCTGCAGGACTTGCCGCTGAGGTCGGTCGAGCCCGGACCGGACATCAGGAAGATGCGCTTCTTGTCCTTGGTGATGCCCTGGACGGCCAGCGCGGCGGCGGAGTTCGGCACGTCGGCGATGACGTCCACGTTGCCGGCGTCGATCCACTCGCGCGCCGTGTTGGCGGCGATGTCGGCCTTGTTCTGGTGATCGGCGACGACGATCTCGATCGGCGCGCCGGCGATCTTGCCACCGAACTCCTCAGCCGCCAGACGGGCGGCGATGGCCGAGCCTTCGCCGGCGAGGTCGGCGTAGATGCCGGACCGGTCGTTCATCACGCCGATCTTGATCACGTTGTTGGAGACCTGGGCGTGCGCGGCCCCGGCGGTCAGCGCCAGCAATGCGGTCCCGCAAAGCAACGTCTTGAGCATTTCGAACTCCCTTCGATTGGCTTTGTTTTGAGTGTTTTCGGCAGAGGGGGTGACTTGGTCAGACACCCAGATAGGTGTGGAGCTTGTCCATGTTCTGGGCGAGCTGGTCGTTGGGGATCATGTCCACGACATGGCCTTCCTCCATCACGTAATGGCGGTCGGCGATGGTCGCGGCGAAGCGGAAATTCTGCTCCACCAAGACGATGGTGAAGCCGCGCTGCTTCAGCTTGCGCACCGCCACCCCGATCTGCTCGATGATGACGGGGGCCAGCCCCTCGGTCGGCTCATCGAGCAGGATCAGGTCGGCGCCGGTGCGCAGGATGCGGGCGATGGCCAGCATCTGCTGCTCGCCGCCCGACAGACGCGTGCCCTGGGTGGTGCCGCGGCCCTGCAGGTTCGGGAACAGCTCGTAGATCTGCGGCACCGTCATGCCGCCCGACTTCACCACCGGCGGCAGCATCAGGTTCTCGTCCACGCTGAGCGAGGAGAAGATGCCGCGCTCCTCCGGCACGTAGCCGATGCCGAGGCGGGGGATCCTGTGCTGCGCCATGCCGATCAGCTCCCGGCCCTGGAAGCGGATCGAGCCGTTGCGCTTGCCGACGATGCCCATGATCGAGCGCATGGTCGTCGTCTTGCCGGCGCCGTTGCGGCCCAGCAGGGTCACCACCTCGCCCTGGCGCACGTCGATGTTGACGCCGTGCAGCACGTGGCTCTCGCCGTAGAAGGCCTGGAGGTCGCGGATCTCCAGCATCACGGTCTTCACGGTCGCACCGTCAGGCATGGCCCACCTCACCCGTGCCGGCCCCCGTGCCCATGTAGGCTTCCATGACCTGCGGGTTGCGCGATACGACGTCGTATGCGCCCTCGGCCAGGATCTCGCCGCGGCGGAGCACCGTGATGGTGTCCGACAGGTGGGCGACGACCGACAGGTTGTGCTCGACCATCAGGATGGTGCGGTCGGCGGAGACGCGCTTGATCAGCGCGGCGGTGCCTTCGATGTCCTCGTGGCCCATGCCGGCCAGCGGCTCGTCGAGCAGCATCACCTCCGGATCGAGCGCCAGCGTGGTGGCGATCTCCAGGGCGCGCTTGCGGCCGTAGGGCAGCTCGGCGGCGGTGTGGCCGGCCCAGGGGGTGAGGTTCACCGCCTCGATCAGCTCCTCGGCGCGGTCGTGCAGGTCGTGCAGGCTGGCTTCCGGCTTCCAGAAATGGAAGCTGGTGCCGCGCGGGCGCTGCAACGCGACGCGGACATTCTCCAGCACGCTGAGGTGCGGGAAGACCGCGGAGATCTGGAAGGAGCGGACCATGCCGAGCAGCGCCACGTCGGCGGGCTTCATGGCGGTGATGTCGCGCCCCTTGTAGAGGATCTGGCCGCGCGTCGGCGTCAGGAACTTTGTCAGCAGGTTGAAGACCGTGCTCTTGCCGGCGCCGTTCGGGCCGATCAGCGCGTGGATGGTGCCGCGGCGGACCTGGAGGTTCACCTCCTTCACCGCGATGAAGCCCTTGAACTCCTTCGAGAGTCCGCGCGCTTCCAGAATGATGTCGTCGGCCATGGGTGCCGCTTTTCCCTCCCTGTTCGTCCGCGTCGTCTGCCGGTCCGCGTTTTTGGTTAGGCTGATATAAGCACAGGGCATGCCAATTGCGGGAAAATTCGTTAATTCATTGAAACTGTTGAATTCATCAAAGGCGGCGACAGCATCGCACGCGGTCCGGAGTGTCAGCTTTCCAGACAGACTGTACCGATCTTCCGACACACCAACGGCAGGATGGACGGAGCGTTCCGGGTTCGATGGCACGCTTTCCGGGCGCCAAATGGCCGCTTGCAAATCGGGGGTCCGCCTGCAATTCTGCGCCTCCGACGGTGCCCCGTCCGCCGTGAAGGCCCGGGGATAATAGGGAATGCGGTGCGGACCCGGATGGGGTCCAAGGCCGCGGCTGCCCCCGCAACTGTATGCGGCGAGTCCGCCTCCGGAAATGCCACGGGCCGTCAGGCCGGGAAGGCGGGAGGCGCGGCGACGACCCGCGAGCCAGGAAACCTGCCGCCAGACCGAAACTCATCCAATCCGCCGGGTGTGGCGGAGACAGGGAAACCAGATCATGACGCATCGTGCCGTCCTCCGTCCGTCCGCCGGGAAGACCCCGGCCACCGTCATCACCGGCTTTCTCGGCGCCGGCAAGACGACGCTGATCCGCAGCCTGCTGGAGCAGGCCGGCGGGCGCCGTCTGGCGCTGATCATCAACGAGTTCGGCGATGTCGGCATCGACGGCGAGATCCTGCGCGCCTGCGGCGATCCGACCTGCACCGAGGACGACGTGATCGAGCTGGCGAACGGCTGCCTGTGCTGCACCGTCGCCGACGACTTCGTCCCGGCCATCGAGAAGCTGCTGTCCCGCCCGCAGCCGCCGGAGCACATCATCATCGAGACGAGCGGCCTCGCCCTGCCGAAGCCGCTCGTCCAGGCCTTCCATTGGCCGGCGATCAAGACGCGGGTGACGGTGGACGGGGTGGTCGCGGTGGTCGACGCCGCCGCCGCCGCGGAGGGCCGCTTCGCCCCCGATCCGACGGCGTTGGCCGCCCAGGCCGCCGAGGCCGGGCAGCTTGACCACGAGACCCCGGTGGAGGAGGTGTTCGAGGACCAGCTCCTCTGCGCCGACCTGATCGTGGTGAACAAGACCGATCTGGTGGACGCCGCCGATCTGGCGAAGGTCGAGGACCTGATCCGCGCCGCCATGGCGGAGGGCGGGACCGGGCGCGAGGCCAAGATCCTGCGCGCCAGCAACGGCAAGGTCGATCCGGTGGTGCTTCTCGGCGTCGGCGCCGGGGCCGAGGACGACCTCGCCAACCGCCCCAGCCACCATGACGAGGAGGAGGGTCACGACCACGACGACTTCACCAGCTTCGTCGTGGAACTCGGCCCGCAACCCGACCCGGCGGCGCTGGCGAAGACGCTGGAGCGGGTCGCCGCCGCCCATGGCGTGCTGCGCCTGAAAGGTTTCATCGACGTGCCGGGCAAGCCGATGCGCCTTCTGGTGCAGGGTGTGGGGACACGCATCCAGACCCATTTCGACCGCTTCTGGAAGCCCGACGAGCCGCGCCGCAGCCGTCTGGTGGTGATCGGCGAGACGGGCCTGGACCGCGACGCCGTGACCGCGGCGCTGGGGTAATCCTTTGCCTTCATAGCCCTCTCCCCTCTGGGGAGAGGGTGGCCCGCAGGGCCGGTGAGGGGGGTGCGCTTGTGCCGGACGTTCCGCCACGCGCAACCCCCTCACCCTAACCCTCTCCCCAGAGGGGAGAGGGGATTTTCGTAAAGCACCGTCACCATGCACCTACTCGCCGCCCGCCAGGAAGACCTCGACGCCGGACCCCAGGCCGTGGATCTGGGGCAGAGCCCGGCGGACCTCGTCGTCCTGTCCTTCTCCGACAGCGACCTGACGGCGCTCGCCGCCTGCTGGAAGCGCCACCGCGACGCCCTGCCCTCCGATCCGTTGCCGACGCTGCGGCTGGCGAATCTCGCGCGGCTGGGGCACCCGCTGTCGGTGGACCTCTACGTCGAGTCCGTGATCCGCAAGGCGAAGCTGGTCATTCTGCGCCTGCTCGGCGGGGCGGGCTACTGGCGCTACGGGCTGGACCATGTCGCCGCCGCCTGCAGGGAGTCCGGGGTGGCGCTGGCCGTGCTGCCCGGCTGCGCCCAGCCGAACCCCGCCCTGGAGGGCTACGGCACCGTTCCGGCCGAGGCCGCGCAACGGCTGTGGCGTGGATTCACCGAGGGCGGGCCGGACAACATGGCCAACCTGCTGGCCTACGCCGCCACTCTGAGCGGGCAGGAGCGCCCTTGGCGCGAGCCGGCGCCGGTCCCCCGCTTCGGCGTCTATGAGGGCTGGTCCAGCCAAGTTGCCGGGCCATGCGCGCCGGCCGTCTTCTACCGCTCCCACCTGCTGGCCGGCGACCTGGAGCCGGTGCACGCGCTGTGCGACGCGCTGGCCGCGCGCGGCCTCGCCCCGCTGCCGCTGTTCGTGGCGAGCCTGAAGGAACCGGACTGCGCCGCCTGGATGCGCGCCACCCTGACCGCCCGCAACGCCGCCGTCGTGATGAACCTGACCGGCTTCTCGGCGGCGCGCGAGGACGGGTCGCCACTGGAAGCCAACGGCACGCCGGTGCTTCAGGCCGTGCTGTCCACCACGCCCGAGGAGGGCTGGCGCGGCTCCGCCCGCGGCATGGGGCCATCCGACCTCGCCATGAACGTCGTGCTGCCGGAAATGGACGGGCGCATCCTGACCCGCGCCGTCGCCTTCAAGGCCGAAGGGGCGCTCGACCCCGACCTGGAGTTCGCCCCGACGCTGATCCGCCCGGTGCCCGACCGCGTGGCCTTCGCCGCCGATCTGGCCGCCGCCTGGGTGCGGCTGGGCGCCACGCCGCGGGCCGAGCGCAAGCTGGCGCTGGTGCTGTCCGACTATCCGGGGCCGGGCGGCGGCATCGGCCATGCGGTCGGCCTCGACACCCCGGCGAGCGTCGTCGGCATCCTGGAGCGGCTGCGCGCCGAGGGCTACGCGCTGGACGGGCTTCCCGCCGGCCCCGCCGCCCTGATGGAGGCGCTGACCGGCGGCACCACCGCCCTGCTGAGCCTGGAGGACTACCGCCGCCTCGCCCCCGCCGAGGCCCGCGCCCGCATCGCGGAATGCTGGGGCGACGAGGAGGCCGACCCGCGTTCCGCCCAATTGGAAAGCGGCGCGGCCTTCCGCTTCACGGTGCTGACCTGCGGCAACGTCGCCGTCGCCGTGCAGCCGAGCCGTGGCCACGGCCCGCTGACCACCACCCAGCACCACGACCCGGAGACGCCGCCCAGCCACGGCTACTACGCCTTCCACCTCTGGCTCCGCCATGTCCTGGGCGTCCACGCGCTGGTGCAGGTGGGCGCGCACGGGACGCTGGAATGGCTGCCGGGCAAGGCCGTCGCCCTGTCCGCCGACTGCTGGCCGGAGATCGTCGCCGGCCCCCTGCCCTGCCTTTACCCCTTCATCGTCAACAACCCCGGAGAGGGGGTGCAGGCGCGCCGCCGGTTGGGCGCGGTCCTGATCGGCCACCTGACCCCACCGCCGGTCGAGGCCGGGCTGCACGGCGACCTCGCAGACCTTGAAACGGCCATCGACGAATATTCGATGGCGACCGGGCTGGACCCGCGGCGGCTGGGCACGCTGCGGCAGACCATCCTGGATCTCGCCTGGAGGTCCGGCGTCGCCGCCGACTGCAACCTGCGGCCCGACGACGACCCCGACGCCATCCTCAGCCGCCTCGACGCCCATCTCTGCGACATCAAGGAGATGCAGATCCGCGACGGGCTGCACGTCTTCGGCACCACGCCGGAACCGGAGCGCCGCGCCCGCCTGCTCGCCGCCGTCGCCCGCTTCGCCACGGCGGAGGAGGTCGCCCCGGCGCTGGACGCTTGCGGCGAGGCCGAGATAGCCGCCCTGCTGGCCGGGCTGGACGGGCGCTTCGTGAAGCCCGGCCCCGGCGGCTCCCCGGCGCGGGGGCGGGCCGACACGCTGCCCACCGGGCGGAACCTCTACGCGCTCGACCCGCGCGGCGTGCCGACGCCGACCGCCTGGACGCTGGGCTGGCAGGCGGCGGACGCGCTGATCACCCGCTACCTTCAGGACCACGGCGACTGGCCGAAGCGGCTGGTTGTGGATTGCTGGGGCACCCCGGCCATGCGCACCGGCGGCGACGAACTGGCCCAGGCCATGGCGCTGCTCGGCGTGCGCCCGCTGTGGGAGAACGGCTCCGGCCGGGTCACCGGTTTCGAGGTGATGCCGGCCTCCGTCCTCGGCCGGCCGCGGGTGGACGTGACGCTGCGCATCTCCGGCCTGTTCCGCGACGTCTTTCCGCAGCAGATCGCTCTGTTCGATCAGGCCGTCCGCGCCGTGATGGCGGAGGACGAACCGGAGGACGTGAACCCTGTCGCCGCCGCGCTCCGCACCGACCGCGCCGAACTGGAAGCCGGCGGCGCCCCGGCGGCGGAGGCCGAGCGCTGGGCCAGCGCGCGGGTCTTCGGCGCGGCCCCCGGCGCCTATGGCACGGCGCTGCCCGGCATGATCGCGCGCGGCGACTGGAGCGCGCGGGCCGATTTCGGCGCCGCCTATCTGGAGGGAAGCTGCCACGCCTACGGCAAGGGGCTGGAGGGCGTTCGGCTGCCCAGCCTGTTCCGCCGCCGCATCGGCGGGGCCGACGCGCTGGTCCACCACCAGGACCAGCGGGAGCATGACGTCCTCTCCACCGACGGCTTCATGCAGTATGAGGGCGGCTTCTCCGCCGCCGCCGCCTTGGTCGACAACGACCCGGCGCTCTACCATCTCGACAGCTCCGAGCCGGAGAGCCTGACCGTCCGTACGCTGGGGGAGGAGATCGCCCGCGTGCTGCGCGGCCGGGCGGCCAACCCGCGCTGGATCGACGGCATGATGCGCCACGGCTACCGCGGCGCCGGGGAGCTGGCGGCGAGCGTGGACACGCTGTTCGCCTTCGCCGCAACCACCACGGCGGTGCGGCCCCATCATTTCGACCAGTTGTACGACGCCTATGTGGACGACCAGCGGGTGTGGGACTTCCTGGCGCAGTCCAATCCGGCCGCCGCCCGTCATATCCTGGACCGGTTGACCGAAGCCCTGGAGCGCGGTCTCTGGCACCCACGCCGCAATTCGACGGGCGACGATCTGCGCCGCCGCAAGGAGATGTCCGCATGAGCGCGATCACCCAACTCCGCAATCCACCCCGCCGGCGCGGCATGTGCCCCGGCGTTCTCGCCCCTATGGAGGTCGGCGACGGGCTGCTGGTCCGCGTGCGCGTCCCCGCCGGGGTGCTTCCCGCCGCCTCGGCGAAGCGGATCGCGGAGCTGGGGCGACGTTACGGCAACGGTCTGGTCGACCTCAGTCACCGCGGCAACCTGCAACTGCGCGGCGTCGCCGCGGCGGACATGGCGGCGCTGATCGCGGAGCTTCGCGCGCTCGGCTACGTCTCGGAGGATGCGGAGAGCGAGGCGGTGCGCAACGTGCTGACCTCCCCCACCGCCGGGCTGGACGGGACGGCGGTGCTGGACGTGCGCCCCTACGCCCTGGCGCTCGACGCCCGGCTGGCGGCGGACCGGGATCTCCACCGGCTGCCGCCGAAGTTCGGCTGGCTGGTCGATGGCGGTGGGCAGGCCAGCCTGTTCGACAGCAGCACCGACGTGCGCTTCGACGCGGTGGCGGTAGCGGTGGCAGGGGCGGTGGACGGGCCGCTGTTCCGCGTCGGGCTGGGCGGGACGGTCGAGGGGGCGGCGGTGCTGGGCCACTGCCGCCCCGACGATCTGGTCGAGCTTGCGGCGGCGCTGGCGCGGGCTTTTCTGGAGCTTCGCCATACCCTGGCCGAGCCGCCGCGGCGCATGGCCGGGCTGGTCAAGGCGCTGGGGGTGGAGGCGCTGCGGGAGCGGGTGGCGGAGCTGCTGTCTTGCCCCCACCCTTCCCATGCTGCGCATGGGCCCCTTCCCTCCCCCGCTGGGCAGGGGAGGGAGCTTTCTCCCCCACAAACCTCATTCCCTCCCCCGCCCAGCGGGGGAGGGTCAGGGTGGGGGCAAACGCCGCCCACCCGACTCTTCCTCGGCCCCCAACCCTCTTGGCTGGGCGTCGCCTTCCCCTTCGGCCGCCTCGACTGCGACCGGCTGGAGGCGCTGGCCGCCCTCACCCACGAGATCCGCATCACCCCCTGGCGCGCCCTGCTGCTGGCCGCCCCGCAGGACGGCGCCGCGAACACAGCAAAAGCCCTTGGCGGCATCCTCGACCACGGCGACATCCGTCTGAAGCTCACCGCCTGCAGCGGGGTCACCGGCTGCGACGTCGGCACCACCGACACCCACGCGGACGGCCTCGCCATCGCGGAGCGCGCGGGGGGCTTGCTGGAGGCGGTGCGGATGGTGCATGTCTCCGGCTGCGCGAAGGGCTGCGCCCATCCCGGCGCGGCGGATGTCACGCTCACCGCGCGGGACGGCGTCTATGACGTCGCACTGAACACCACCCCCGGCGGCACGCCCTGGCGGTCCGGCCTGACGCCGGAAGCCGCCGTCACCGCCGTGGCCGATTTGTCTGTTGAGGAGTTGTCCTGTGTCCGCTGAGCCGCTTTACGACTACATCCGCGATGGAGCGGCCATCTACCGCCAGTCCTTCGCCACCATCCGGGCGGAGGCCGACCTGTCGGCCATCCCCGACGACCTGAAGGCGGTGGCGGTGCGCGTCATCCACGCCTGCGGCATGGTGGACGCGGCGCGGGACCTGATGTTCTCCCCGGACGTGGGAACGGCGGCGCGGGCGGCTCTGCGCGGCGGCGCGGCGATCCTCTGCGACAGCGAGATGGTGGCCCATGGCATCACGCGGGCGCGTCTGCCGGCGGACAACCCCGTCGTCTGCACGCTGCGCGACCCCACCGTGCCGGAACTCGCCAAACAGGTCGAAAACACCCGATCCGCCGCCGCGCTGGAGCTGTGGGTGCCCCGGCTCGCCGGTTCCGTCGTCGCCATCGGCAACGCGCCGACCGCCCTGTTCAAGCTGCTGGAGATGATCCGCGACGGCGCGCCGAAGCCGGCGGCGGTGCTGGGCTTCCCGGTGGGCTTCGTCGGTGCGGCGGAAAGCAAGGACGCGCTGGCCGAGGCGCCCTTCGGCCTGCCCTTCCTGGCGATCAAGGGCCGGCGCGGCGGCAGCGCCATGGCGGCGGCGGCGGTCAACGCCATGGCGAGCGACGTGGAATAATGAGCAACGACACCTCTCCCACCGGCACCCTCTACGGCGTCAGCGTCGGCCCCGGCGACCCGGATCTGATGACCGTCCGCGCCATGCGCACCATCGGCGCCTGCCCGGTGGTCGCCTATTTCTGCAAGCGCGGCACCTCCGGACAGGCCCGGCGCATCGCCGACGGCTGCATCACGGCGGAGCACATCGAGCTGCCGATGGTCTATCCGGTGACGGTCGAGCTGCCGCCCAGCCATCCCGACTACGGCCGCCAGATCGAGGCCTTCTTCGACGAGTCCGCCGAGCGGCTGGCCGAGCATCTCGCCGCCGGGCGCTCCATCGCCGCGCTGAACGAGGGCGACGCCTTCTTCTACGGCAGCTTCATGCATCTGTTCCTGCGGCTGGCCTCGCGCTTCCCGACGGAGGTGGTGCCGGGCGTGACGTCGATGATGTGCAGCGCCTCGCTGCTGCCGCGCCCGCTGACCCTGCGCGACGACGTGCTGTCGGTCATCCCCGGCACCCTGGGGGAGGAGGCGCTGCTGCGCGCGCTGCGCAACGCCGACGCCGCGGTCATCATGAAGCTGGGCCAGAACCTGCCGAAGGTCCGCCGCGCCGTGGAGGCCGCCGGGCTGGCCGATCGCGCCTGGTACATCGAGCGGGCGAGCATGGCGGACCAGCGCGTCATGCCCTTCCGCGAGGCGCCGGAAACGGCCCCCTATTTCTCGCAGATCGTCATCCCCGGCGAAGGGCTGCGGCGATGACCGCCGATCCTCTCGCCGGATGGTTGAAGGTGGTGGGTCTCGGCCCCGGCACCGAGGACTGGCTGACGCCGGAGGCCCGGCGCGATCTGGCGGAGGCGACGGACCTCGTCGGCTATTTCCCCTATGTGGACCGTGTGCCGCCGGGGCCGCAGGTGCGCCACGCCTCCGACAACCGGGTCGAGCTGGACCGCGCCCGCCACGCCCTACAACTGGCGGCGGAGGGCCGCCGGGTGGCGGTGGTGTCGGGCGGCGACCCCGGTGTCTTCGCCATGGCCGCCGCCGTGTTCGAGGCGCTGGACGATCCCGCCGCCCCCGCGGCGTGGCACCGCGTGCCGCTGTCGGTCGATCCCGGCATTTCCGCGATGCAGGCGGCGGCGGCGCGGGCCGGCGCGCCGCTCGGCCATGATTTCTGCGCCATCTCGCTGTCCGACAATCTGAAGCCGTGGGAGGTGGTGCTGAGGCGCCTGCGTCTGGCGGCGGAGGCGGATTTCGTCATCGCGCTCTACAACCCGATCAGCCGCGCCCGCCCCTGGCAACTCGGCGCCGCCTTCGACGCGCTGCGCGACCTCCGTTCGACGGAGACGCCGGTGATCCTCGCCCAGGCGGTCGGACGCCCCGACGAGGCGCTGACCGTTACAACGCTGGGCGCGGTGGACGCGGCGCAGGCCGACATGCGGACCTGCGTTATCATCGGCGCCTCGCACACCCGGCTGGTGCCCCGCGAGGGTGCGCAGCCGTGGGTCTACACGCCGCGCAGCTATGGGGTGCGGGGGTGAAGGCGTTGCCGAAACGGGCCCCCACCCTAACCCTCCCCCGCTTCGCAGGGGAGGGAATCATCTCCTCCCCCTGCGCAGCGGGGGGAGGTCGGGAGGGGGGCCCGACTCTACAGCTCCTCCAACCACCCGAGTGCCGCCCCAGCACCGTGCACTTCGGCCACGCCATTGCCCTGTGGGCGTTCGATCATCACCACGGGAATGCCCCGGCGACGCGCCGCCTCCAGCTTCGCTTCCGTGGCGCTCCCGCCGCTGTTCTTGCTGATGACGACATCCACCCGATGCTCCTCCAGCAGGGCGCATTCCCCCTCCAGGGTGAAGGGGCCGCGGTCGAGGATCAGGTGGTAATCGGGCAGGTTCGGCGCCGGTTCCGGCGGATCGACGGCACGGATCAGGTAGCGCTTGTCCGGCACCGCCTCGAAGGCCGCGACCTCCTGCCGGCCGATGGTCAGGAAGACGGCCTCGCCGAGCAGGCGCAGAGCCTCGGCGGCGGCGGCCATGTCCGGCACGCCGATCCAGCGGTCGCCCTCGCCCGGTTCCCACGGCTTGCGGGTCAGCACCAGCAGCGGCACGCCCACCCGCGCGCAGGCCGCCGCGGCGTTGGTGGAGATCTGGTCGGCGAAGGGATGCGTGGCGTCCACGACCGCACCGACGCCGTTCTCCACGATATGCGCCGCCAGCCCATCCACACCGCCGAAGCCGCCGATGCGGGTCGGCAGGGGCGGCAGGACCGGCTGTTTGGTGCGCCCGGCCAGCGACACCGTCGCGTCGATGCGCGGGTGGTCGCGGAGAAGGCGAGCCAGCGCCGTGGCCTCGGTGGTGCCGCCCAGAATCAGCGCCTTCATGCTTGTCCTCCTTGGGGTGCGCCATGACTAGCACAGCGCATGAGCGTTGGTTGAGTATCGTCGGCATCGGCGAGGACGGGTGGGACGGTCTGTCGCCCGCCGCCCACGCGCTGGTCGAAGGCGCGGAGCTGTTGGCCGGCGGCGCCCGCCATCTGGCGCTGGTGCCTGAGTTGAGCGGACAGGAACGGCTGCCCTGGCCCTCCCCCCTGTCGGACGCCTACCCCGCCCTGCTGGCGCGGCGCGGCCAACGAGTCTGCGTTCTGGCGAGCGGCGATCCGTCCTGGTACGGCATCGGCGCCACCCTGTCGAAACTCGTTCCGGTTGAGGAACTGTCGATCGTTCCGGCTCCGTCATCCTTCAGCCTCGCCGCCGCCCGCCTGGGCTGGCCCTTGCAGGACTGCGGCGCCCTGACCGTGCATGGGCGCCCTCTGGAGCTGGTCATTCCGCGTCTGCAACCGGGGGCGCGACTGCTCATCCTTTCCTGGGACGGAACGACCCCGGCCAAGCTGGCGGCGCTGCTGACGGCGCGCGGCTTCGGCCCGTCGCGCCTGACGGCTCTGGAATCCATGGGCGGACCGCGCGAGCGCCGCATCGTTGCGACGGCTCAAGAGTGGTCGGCGGAGCGGGTGGCCGACCTCAACACGCTGGCGGTGGAGTGCGTCGCCGCGCCCGGCGCCCGCGCCCTGCCCCGCACGCCGGGCCTGCCTGATGACTGGTTCGAGCATGACGGCCAGATCACCAAGCGGGAGATCCGCGCCGTCACCCTGTCCTGGCTGGCGCCGCGCCGCGGCGAGCTGCTGTGGGACATCGGCGCCGGCTCCGGCTCCATCGGCGTCGAATGGATGCTGAGCGATCCGACGAACCGCGCCATCGCCGTGGAGCACAAGGCCGACCGCGCCGCCCGCATCCCGGCCAACGCCGCCGCCTTCGGCGTGCCGGGGCTGGAGCTGGTGCGCGGCAAGGCGCCCGACGCGCTGGACGGATTGCCGGCTCCGGACGCCGTGTTCATTGGCGGCGGGCTGACCAACGACGGCGTGCTGGACGCCTGCTGGTCGGCGCTGAAGCCCGGCGGGCGGATTGTCGCCAACGCCGTGACGCTGGAAAGCGAGGCGCTGCTGATCGCCACCCACAAACGGCTGGGCGGGCAACTGTCGCAGATCGCCGTCAGCCGTGCCGCGCCCATCGGCGGCTTCACCGGCTGGCGCCCGCTGATGCCGGTCACGCTGTGGCTGGCGGAGAAGCCGCTGTGACGGTGGATCGAATCATCGCGGCGGGCATCGGCTGCCGGGCGGGTTGCCCCGGCGACGAGATCGCCGGGCTGCTCCGCGCCGCCTTCGCGGAGGCCGCTCTGGACGAGGCGGCGCGCCGCGCCGTGCAACTGGCGGCACCGATGCGCAAACGCAACGAAGCCGGGGTGGCCGAGGCGGCGCGTCTGCTCGCCCTGCCGCTCCGGTTCGTTGACGATTCAGCGTTGGCGGCGGTTCAGGACCGGGTGCAGACCCGCTCCGCCCGCGTCGAGGCCGCCGTGGGCATTGCCTCGGTCGCGGAGGCCGCGGCGCTGGCCGCCGCCGGGCCGGGCTCCACCCTTCTGCTGCCGCGCCGTTCCACTCCGAGCGCCACCTGCGCGCTGGCGATTTCTGGGGAAGTTTCCGCATGACCGTGCATTTCATCGGCGCCGGACCGGGCGCGCCCGACCTGTTGACCCTGCGCGGGCGCGACCTGATCGCGTCCTGCCCGGTCTGCCTCTACGCCGGATCGCTGGTGCCCAAGGAGATCATCGCCCACGCCCCGCCGGGCGCCCGGATCGTCGACACCGCCCCGCTGACGCTCGACCAGATCGTTGCCGAGTTCACGGCGGCGCACGCGGCCGGGCAGGACGTGGCGCGTCTGCATTCCGGCGACCTGTCGGTCTACAGCGCGCTCGGCGAGCAGACACGGGCGCTGCGCGAGTTGGGCATCCCCTACGACATCACGCCGGGCGTGCCGGCCTTCGCTGCGGCGTCGGCCGCGCTGGGGCGGGAGCTGACCCTGCCGGAGGTCAGCCAGACGCTGATTTTGACACGGACGGAGGGCCGGGCCTCGGCCATGCCGGCGAACGAGACTCTGGAGGTGCTGGGGCGGTCGGGCGCCACGCTGGCCATCCACCTGTCGATCCACGTCATCGACCGGGTGGTGGAGCGGCTGACCCCGCTCTACGGTGCCGATTGCCCGGCGGCCGTGGTCTACCGCGCGACCTGGCCGGACGAGCGCGTGCTGCGCGGCACGCTGGCCGACATCGCCACCCAGGTGGCGGACTCGCCGATGGAGCGCACCGCCCTGATCCTGGTCGGCCCGGCGCTGGGGGTGGAGGATTTCCGGTGCAGTGCGCTCTACGACGGGTCGCACGTGCGCCGCTATCGGGGGCTGGGGGAGTGAGGGAGGTTTTCACTCCCTCTCCCCTCTGGGGAGAGGGTCGGGGTGAGGGGGATATCGGGGGACCGGTGCGTTCGGCAACGGCCGGCCCCCCTCACCCTAACCCTCTCCCCAGAGGGGAGAGGGGACTAAAGGGCGCTCCAGCCGGAACCGCCGACGATGTTGCCCTGGCGGTCGGTGACCAGCACCTCGACCGCCACGGGGGCGCCGTCGAGCGTGTCCAGCGCCGTGCGTTGCGCCAGCGCCGCCACGCGGTCGGCGAGCGGCAGGCCGGCTTCCCTGGCGATGCTCAGGACCTGCGCGGCGGTGTTGGCGGCGCGGGCCTCGGCCACGGTGTCGGGGACGGCCCCCAGCTCGGCCATGCGGTCGGCCAGCCAGTCGAGATCGACGCTGCCGCGCTTGGAGTGCAGGTCGAGCAGGCCGCGCGCCAGCTTGCCGAACTTGGCGAAGCCGCCGCACAGGGTCAGCCGCGGGATCGGGTGGCGGCGCAGGTACTTCAGCGTGCCCCCGGCGAAGTCCCCCATGTCGAGCAGCGCGTGCTCGGGCAGGCCGTAGCGCGCGACGACCGCCTTTTCCGAGGTGTCGCCGGTGCAGGCCGCGACGTGGCCCAGCCCCGCCGCCCGCGCCACATCGACGCCACGCTGGATCGAGGCGATCCAGGCCGCGCAGGAATAGGGCACGACGATCCCCGTCGTCCCCAGGATCGACAGGCCGCCAAGGATGCCCAGACGCGGGTTCATGGTGCGGCGGGCCAGCGCCTCCCCATTCTCCACCGAGACCTCGACGACGACGTCGGGAGCCTCGCCGGCCAGCGCCGCGGCCTCCGCGACCGCTTGGCGGATCATCGCGCGGGGCACCGGGTTGATGGCCGGTTCGCCGACCGGGACCGGCAGGCCGGGGCGGGTCACCGTGCCCACCCCCTCCCCCGCGCGGAAGACCACGCCCTGGCCCGGCTCGGCGCAGCTGACGCGGGCGCGGATCAGAGCGCCGTGGGTGACGTCCGGGTCGTCGCCGGCGTCCTTGACCACCCCCGCCGCCGCCCAGCCGTCGCCGCGCGCCGTCCAGGCGAGCGCGAAGGCTGGCGTCTGACCGCCGGGCAGGGTTACCGTCACCGGATCGGGGAAGTCGCCGGAGAACAGCGCCCCGCAGGCCGCGCGCGCGGCGGCGGTGGCGCAGGCGCCCGTCGTCCAGCCCCGCCGCAGCGCCTTGCCGTTGCCGTTCCCCTCTCCGCCGTCCACACCGTTTTCCGTCGCTGAGTGCTCGTCCATGACCGCAGAGCCGTCGTCCGACTCCCTTTCTCTTCCTCTGGACCTGGCCGACTTCCGGCCCGGCAGCGTGTGGCTGGCGGGGGCCGGTCCCGGCGATCCCGGCCTGCTGACCCTGCTGGCCCTGCAAGGTCTAAGGCAAGCCGACGTGATCGTCCACGACGCGCTGGTCGGTGAACGGATCATGGCGCTGGCGACGCCCTCGGCAAGGCTGGAGTTCGCGGGCAAACGCGGCGGCAAGCCCTCCGCCCACCAGGACGACATCACCAACCGCCTGATCGAGCTGGCGCGCGAGGGGCACCGCGTGCTGCGGCTGAAGGGCGGCGACCCCTTCGTGTTCGGGCGCGGCGGCGAGGAGGCGCAGGCGCTGGCCGAGCGGGGCATCCCCTTCCGCATCATCCCCGGCATCACGGCGGGCCTCGCCGGCCCGGCCTACGCCGGCATCCCGGCCACCCACCGCACGGCCAACCAGGCGGTGATCCTGGCGACTGGCCATTCCTGCGCGGGCGGGCCGGACTGGAAGGCGCTGGCCGCGACGGGCGCGCCGCTGATCCTCTACATGGCCTGGAAGGGCCTGCCCAGCATCGCGGCGGCATTGATGGAGGGCGGACGGTCCGCCGACACGCCGGTCGGCGTGGTGACCGACGCGACGACCGAGCGGCAACGCGTGCTGGTCACCTCGCTCGGCGCCTGCGTCGCCGATCTGGAGGCCAGCGGGATGGAGCCGCCGGCCATCATCGTGATCGGCGAGGTGGTGCGGCTGCGCCCCGTGCTCAACTGGCTGCCCAAGGAGCTTCCCCATGGCTGAGCCCCCCATGTCTGAGGCTGCACCGCGCGGGCTGATCGTCGGGGCGCCGGCGTCGGGCACCGGCAAGACCACCGTCACGCTGGGGCTGTTGGTCGCCTTGAAGGCGCGCGGCCTGCGCGTCGGCGCGGTGAAGGCGGGGCCGGACTACATCGACCCGGCCTTCCATCAGGCGGCGACCGGGCGGCCCAGCGTCAACCTCGACAACTGGGCGATGGGGCCGGACCTGCTGGATTCCCTGGCCCGCCGCGCCGGGGACGGCACCGACCTGCTGGTCTGCGAGGCGCTGATGGGCCTGTTCGACGGGGTGGCGGGCGTCGGGGCGACCGGCACCGGAGCCACATCGGAACTGGCGGCGCGCACCGGCTGGCCGGTGATCCTGGTGATCAACGCCAAGGGCCAGTCTCAGTCCGCCGCCGCCCTGGTCAAGGGCTTCGCCACCTACCGCGACAATGTGCGGATCGGCGGGGTGATCCTGAACAACATCGCCAGCCCGCGCCACCTCGCCTTGGCCGGCGGCGCCATCGAGGCGCTGGGCATCCCCGTCCTCGGCTCCCTGCCCCGCACCCCCGACGTGATCCTGCCCGAACGCCACCTCGGCCTGATCCAGGCGGAGGAGACGGCGGACCTTCAGGAACGTCTGACGGCGCTCGGCCGCTTCATCGCGCAGCATGTCGATCTCGACCGGGTGGCCGCGCTCGCCACCCCTTCCCGCGCGCCGGAAGGGAGCTTCGCACCCGCCCTGCCGCCGCTGGGCCAGCGCATCGCCATCGCGCGCGACGCCGCCTTCACCTTCGTCTACCCGCATCTGCTGGAGGGCTGGCGCGCGGCGGGCGCCGAGGTGACGCATTTCTCTCCGCTGGCCGACGAGGCGCCGCCCGCCGACGCGGACGCCGTCTATCTGCCCGGCGGCTATCCGGAACTGCACGCCGGACGGCTCGCCGCCGCCGATAGCTTCCGCGCGGGCATGCACCGCGTCGCCGCGCTCGGGCGCCCGATCTACGGCGAATGCGGCGGCTACATGACGCTGGGCGAATCGCTGGAGGACGCGGCGGGCACCACCCACCCGATGCTTGGACTGCTCGGTGTGCGGACCTCCTTCGCCAAGCGCAAGCTGCATCTGGGATACCGGCGCGCCGTCCTGCTCGGCGACACGCCGCTGGGCCGGGCGGGCACCGCGCTGCGCGGGCACGAGTTCCACTACGCCTCGATCCTCGACCGCGGCGCCGACGAACCGCTGGTCACCGCCACGGCGGCGGACGGGTCCGACCTCGGGCCGCTCGGCGGGCGGCGCGGCAGCGTCTTCGCCTCGTTCTTCCACGTCATCGCGGCAGACCAATGAGCGACCATGCCTTCGCACCGGAGGAGCGGGACGCGCTCTACAAGGCGATCTTCTCGCGCCGCGACGTGCGCGGGCAGTTCGCCCCCGACCCGGTGCCGGAGGAGGTGCTGACCCGCGTGCTGACCGCTGCGCACCACGCGCCGTCGGTCGGCTTCATGCAGCCCTGGAACTTCATCGTCGTCCAGGACCCGGCGGTGAAGGCGCAGATCCACGCCGACTTCTCCCAGGCCAACGAGGAGGAGGCCGCCCTCTTCACCGGGGAGCGCAAGGCACTCTACAGCCGTCTGAAGCTGGAAGGCATCCGCGAGGCGCCGGTCAACCTGTGCATCACCTGCGACCGCGAGCGCTCCGGCCCGGTGGTGCTGGGGCGCACGCACATCCCGACCATGGACCTCTACTCCTGCGTCTGCGCGGTGCAAAATCTCTGGCTGGCCGCGCGGGCGGAGGGGCTGGGCGTCGGCTGGGTCAGCATCCTGCACGAGGACAGGCTGCGCGAGGCGCTGGGCATCCCGGAGCGGATCGTCCCGGTGGCCTATCTCTGCCTCGGCTACGTCTCCCACTTCCACGAGACGCCGGAGCTGGAGAAAGCCGGCTGGCGCAACCGGCTTCCCCTGGAGGACCTCGTCTTCCGCGACCGCTGGGGCGGGACGACGTAACCGGCGGCCGTCAGGCCCCGAAGCCGCCGTCGATGGTCTGGAACGAGCCGGTGATCATCGCGCCGTGCGGACCGGCGACGAAGGCGGTCAGTTCGGCGACCTCGCTGGCGTGGGCGTGGCGCTTGATCGCCATGAAGCCGTGCATGGCCTCGGCCATCGGGCCGTCGGCCGGGTTCATGTCGCTGTCGGTCGGCCCCGGCTGGATGGCGTTGACAGTGATCCCGCGGTCCCCGAAGTCGCGCGCCAGACCGCGCACCATGCCCTGGACCGCCGATTTGGTGAGCGCGTAGGCGGCACCGCCCGCGAAGGGCATGCGATCGCCGTTGACCGACCCGATGACAATGATGCGCCCCGGCCCGGTCATGTGGCGCGCCGCCTCGACCGCGGCGTGGTAAGGCCCGCGCACGTTGATGTCGATCATGCGGTCCACCGCGTCGGGGTCGAAGGTCAGCGGATCGCCGATCATCGCGACCCCGGCGTTGACGACCAGCACGTCCAGCGGCCCCCGCCCGGCCACCGTAGCGATCACCGCGTCGCGATCGGCGCTGTCGGTGCGGATCGCCTCGGACCCGGTCTCGGCGGCCAGCGCCGCGGCGGCTTCGGCAGAACCGGCGTAGGTGAAGGCGACCTGCCCGCCACCCGCCGCGAAACGCTGGACGATGGCCTTGCCGATGCCCCGGCTGCCGCCCAGGACCAGGATGTTCTTGCCCGCGAAGTCGCTCATGATCGGTTCCTTGAATTAATGTAGTGATCGCTATATAAAATCACCGAGGGGCATCGCGCAAGGACTTTTTATAGTGGTCGCTACAAAAAAATCGGAGCCGCGCGGACGGCGGCGTTCCTTCGACGTGGACGAGGCGGTGGAGACGGCGATGCGGCTGTTCCACGCCCGCGGTTACGACGCGGTCGGCGTGGCCGAGCTGGGAGCCGAGCTGGGCATCAAGCCGCCGAGCTTCTACGCCGCCTTCGGCAGCAAGGCCGGGCTGTTCGAGCGGGCGCTGCGGCGCTACGCGGCGGGCGAGGCGAACATCTTTGCGCGGGCTCTGGCAGAGGGCGGCGACGTGGCGACGGTGATCGGGCGGACGCTGGCGCTCGCCGCCGAGCTTTATCCCAGCCAAGGCGGAACGGCTGGCTGCCTCGTGCTCGACGGCGCGCGCAACAGCGCCGACCCCGAGGCTCAGGCCCTGGCCGACGCGGCCAAACGGGAAGGCCGCGCCGCGGTTCGCGACTTCATCGCCACCGAAGCGCCGGACCGCGCCGACGCGCTGGCCGACCTGGTGGTGGTCGCGATGATGGGGATGTCGGCCGCCGCCCGCGACGGCGCGGACCGGGACAGGCTGGAGCGGGTGGCCGCCATGATGGACCGCGCCTTCCGCCGCGAGTTGGCGGGCGCCTGACCAGTCCCCCCTGCGGAGGATGGTACAGGATTTCCGTCACGTCTTGGTCCTTACGGCTGACCGGCGGGCGATGCAGGATCAGCGGCAGCCGGGAACTTCCCGCATCCCCATTGAGGACCAACCGCCATGTCCCCGCGTCTCGACTACCACGCCACCACCCCCGCCGGCATGAAGGCCCTCGCCGGCGCGCATGGCTACATCGGCCAGTGCGGGCTTCCGGTCACGCTGATCGACCTCGTGTATTTGCGCGTTTCGCAAATCAACGGCTGCGCCTATTGCATCGACCTGCACAGCCGCGATCTGCTGAAGAACGGCGTCACCATCGACAAGCTGGTGCTGGTGCCGGTCTGGCACGAGGCCGAAGCGCTGTTCACCGACCGCGAGCGCGCCGCGCTGCGCTGGGCGGAGACGGTGACGCGGGTGGCCGAGACCGCCGTCCCGGATGCGGAGTTCCAGGCGGTGTCGGCCCAGTTCTCCGAGAAGGAGGTGGCCGACCTGACGATCGCCATCGGCCTGATGAACCTCTACAACCGCCTCGCCATCAGCTTCCGCACGGTTCCCGCCGCGGCCCGTTGAGCCTGGCCCCGCAGGTCAGCCGTGCCGGGTCAGCCGTGCCGCTTCACCAAGTCGATCAACCGGCGGCAGTCGTCGGACAGGCGCCGCTCCTGCAGATTGGTGATGCCCAGCAGCAGACCGCGGGGGCGAGCGGCCTCCGGGCCATCGGCGTACCAGGGCGACAGCGGCACCGGAGCGAGGCCGTCCGCCTGCGCCGCCGCGGCGATGGCGATGTCGCGGCTGCCCGGTGGCAGGACCAGCCGGACCGACAGGCTTCCCGACGCCTCCACCGCCATCGGCGACTCCGCTCCCGCGGCGTCGCGCATGGCCGCCAGAAGCGCCTGCTGGCGGACGGCGTAGAGCCGCTTCATCCGGCGCAGGTGTCGGAAATAATGCCCGCCCGCCATGAAGTCGGCGACCGCCCGCTGCATCGCCGCCGCCGGGGCCGGGGACAGGCAGGTGGCGACCTCGCCGAACAGGCCGGCCAGCCCCGGCGGCACCATCAGGAAGCCGAGTCGCAGCGCCGGGGTGATCGTCTTGCTGAAGGTGCCGGCGTGCAGCACCCGCCCATCCCGGTCGAGGGAGGCCAGCGCCGGAGCGGCCCGGCCCTTCAACTGCAGTTCGCTGAGATAGTCGTCCTCGATGATCCATGCCCCGGCCCGCGACGCCCAGTCCAGCAGGGCGAGGCGGCGCTGCAACGTCATGGTCACGCCGAGCGGCGCCTGCTGGCCGGGCGTCACCACGGCCAAGCCCGCCGACGGCGCCCGTGCGAGTCCCGCATCCACGTCGATCCCGGCGGCGTCCGCCGGCACGGGCACCACGGTCAGGCCGGCGAGGTGAAGGGCGCGGCGGGTCAGGGGAAATCCGGGCTCCTCCATCCAGGCGGTGGCGCCGTCCAGCCGCAAGGCCCGGATCACCAGACCGAGCGCGCCGGAATAGCCCGCCGTGATGACAATCTGCTCCGGCGTGCAGCGGATGCCGCGGGCGATGGCCAGCACGGCAGCAATCTCGCGCCGCAGATCCGGATGGCCGCGAGGATCGGGATAGCCGACCGGGGCCGCCGCCGCGGCCCGCGCCGCCCGCCCGACGATCCGGGACCACAGCGTGAAGGGAAAGGCGTCCTGCGCCGGCACGCCCATCTGGAAGGGCAGCGGCGCGCGCTCGACACTGGAGAACAGCTCCAGCACCGAGGGGGCCTTGACCGGCCCGTCGGGGGACGGCCCCGCTATGGCCCCCTCGGCCACCCGCGTCCCCGCGGCGCCCAGGCCGACCGCAAGCTGTTCGTCAATCAGCCGCTCATAGGCGTCGCGCACCGTGCCGCGGGACACCCCGAGCTGCACGGCCAGATCGCGCCAGGACGGCAACCGCGCCCCTCCTGCCAGCCGGCCATCGCGGATGGCGTCGCGCAAGGCGGCGTGGATCTGTGCGGACAGCGGAACCTTCGCGGTCCGGCTGAGGGCGATGTCCAGAGTTTCCGGAGGCGGCAGGGCGGGCATGGGCCGCAGAATAGCGCACCCTCGTCCGTCCGCAATCCATGGGACGCCCTCACGATCGCGAGGCGTCGCGGACGAAAAAAAGGCCGGAGCAATCGCTCCGGCCTTGAGTCTAGGGAGGAAACGCCCCGAGAATGGGCTGGCGGAGAATAGGGGCACCCCTTTCGAACTGGTATTACCAATCCGGAATGGGTGCGGTGCAGCACCCGCATAGGCCGGCAATTCCCTGTAAATACTATGGCCTTTTGGCATTTCCATCCCACCGCGGCGTCCAGGTGCCGTCCCGTCGTGGAACGGGGCGATTTGTCATCCTCGGTACAGCTTCACCACCGACGCGCGAACGCGCATAATCCGGCGCGGAACTGGGGGTGCGGCCCGCAGCGGAAACGGCCGTGCGGGCGCTGGATGGGGAACGACGGCATGGGATTCGGCAGGGGCGTCTGGCTACGCCCGGTGGTCGCGCTGGTTCTCGGAATTCTAACCAGCGGGATTTCGGCCGGCGGACCCGCGTGGGCGGACCCCACCCGCTTCACCATCCTCTACGCCCACAGCACGACCGAGTTGGAGGACGTGCAGGGACGCGGCGGCATCGCCCGGCTCGCCACGCTGGTCCGCCAGGAACGGGCGGCGGGCGGCACCGTGCTGGTCCTGCACGGCGGGCAGGCGCTCGCCCCCTCCGTCCTGTCCTTCTACGACCAGGGCGCGCACGTCATCGACCTGCTGAACGGGGTCGGCATCGACGCCATGGCGGCGCTGAACCGGGAATTCCATCACGGTGACGACGTGCTGATGACCCGCGCCTTCGAAGCGAACTTCCCCATGGTCGTCTCCAACGCGGTGGACCGCCAGACGGGCAAGCCGCTGGACGGGCTGGAGGACCGGGCGATGCTCAACGCCGGGCCGGTGCGCGTCGGGGTGCTGGCCGCGACGCCGGCGCGGACGGGGGAAATCACCCGCTCGCCGCGCACCGACTTCCTGCCGCCGGGTCCGGTGCTGGCCCAGAAGGCGAAGGACCTCCGCAACGCCGGCGCCGATCTGGTGGTGGCGCTGACCGGCGATTCCGGCGGCACCCACCGCGAGGTGATCGCCTCCGGCGCCGCTGACATCGTGCTCTACCAGGACCGCGGGCGGGTGGTCGCCGTGGAATACGACGGCAAGACCCTGAACGCGACGGTCGAGCCGCAGGCCGCCTGGGTGCTGGCCCTGGACATCAGCGCCGAGAAGGTGACCAAGGGCGACGCCACGCACACGGTGTGGAGCACTGGCGTGCGCGCCATCGACACCGCCACCGTGGCGCCGGACCCGGCACTGGACACCCAGGCCAAAGCCTATCGCGCGCGGCTGGACAGCATGCTGGGCATGCAGGTGGGCCGGCTGGACGCCGCCATCGACACGCGGCGCGAGGCGGTGCGCGCCAGCGAGAACGCCTTCGCCAACACCGTCGCCGATTCGCTGCGCGAGGCGATGGAGGCCGATGTGGCGCTGGTCAACGGCGGCTCCTTCCGCGGCGACCGCGCCTATGCGGCGGGCACGGTGTGGACGCGCCGGGATATCCAGAGCGAATTCCCCTTTCACGACACCGCCGTGCTGATCGAGGTCACCGGGCAGCAGCTCCGCGACGCGCTGGAGTTCGGCTTCTCCGGAATCGAGCAGTTGCAGGGCCGCTTCCCGCACCTGTCCAACGCCCGCGTCACCGTCGACGCCTCGCGCCCGCCCGGCCAGCGGGTGGTGGCCCTGGCGGTGGGCGGCAAGCCGGTGGAACCGATGGCCCGCTTCCGGCTCGCCACCGGAAGCTACCTCGCCAACGGCGGCGACGGTTATGCGATGCTGTCCACCGCCCCGCGGCTGGTGGACGACCGGGACGCCGATTTCGTCTCGACCATCCTGGCCAGCCGGATCGCCCGCACGGGCAGCTTCGCGCCGCGGCTCGACGGCCGCCTGACGGTCCAGCGGTAGCCGCGGAATGGACGCCGCGCCGCCCTCCACCAACCGCGCCGATGCCGCCGTGCCCCTGCGCCGGCGCCGTGGGGCGCGCGCCGGCATCGTGCTGCGCATCTCCATCGGCCTGAGCATCATGACGATGCTGGTCCTGCTGGTCGGCGTCGTGTCGCTGTCCTCCTTCCAGCTGTTCCGGGGGGAGGTGTCGGTGCTGTCCACCACCACTCTGCCGAAGGTCATCACCAGCGCGGAGCTGCGCGGCTCGCTCCAGAAGCTGGTCGCCCGCCTGCCCGTCCTGGCCGGCGCGGCCACCACCCCGCAGCGCCGGGCCATCTACGACGAACTCATCAGCGAACTGGAATTCCTGAGGAAGCTGGTGGAGCGCATGCGCGACCTCCACCAGCAGGGGGAGCCGGGCGGAGACGGCGAAAGCGACGAGCTTCGGCTTCTGGAACAGGCCCAATCCACCCTGCTGATCCTGGCGGCGACGGTGGCCGACCTGAACGCCGAAGTCGGGCGGCAGATCGAGGCCGGCGCCCGTCAGGCGGAGTCAATCCGCGCCCTGGCCCAGCTCGCCGACGCGCTGGAGCGGTTGCCGGGCGCGGAACCCGGAACCGGCCCGGCCACGGCGGCGCCCGGCGGGGGCGGGACGCTGGGGGCCTGGGCGGTGCGGGCGGGCGCGCTGATGGCGCGGGCTGCCGGAGCGATGCAGACCGACCACCTCAACCGGCTGCGGGTGGAGCGCCGCAACGCGGAGCACACGCTGGCCGAGCTGGGCCGGCTGGCCGCCGCCACGCCCGAGCCGGAGGGGTCCGCCATGGAGCGCATCCGGGCCGACCTCGCCGCGATCCTCGTGGCGCCGGAGGGACTGTTCGACAGCTCCGCCGAACGGCTGCAGGCGCGCAACCGCGCCCAGGCGCTGTCCGGCCAGTCGCGCGTCCTGGTGGAGACGGTCGACCGCTTCACGCTGGCCCTGTTCGATGCCATCCACGACCAGTCCACCGACCGCACCGGCGATCTGGCGGCGATGATCCAGGAGCGCTCGCGCACGGTGATGGTGCTGGGCGGCGCCTCCATCCTGCTGGCCATCCTCGTCCATCTCTTCTTCCGGCGCTTCCTGACCTCGCGGCTGGTCGCGCTGAACGGCGCGGTGCTGGCCCGCCTGTCCGGCAGCGACGCGACGGTGCCGGTCGAAGGCAACGACGAGATCACCGACATCGCCGCCTCCGTCCGCTACTTCATCGACGAGATCGACCGGCGCCAGATGGACTTGGCCGACAACGAGCGGCGCTTCCGCGACCTCGTCGAAGGCTCCATCCAGGGCATCATCATCCACCGCGATTTCCGTCCGCTCTACGCCAACGAGGCCTTCCTGCAGATGCTGGGCAGCAGTCTGGACCGGGCGCTGCGCGTGCGGTCGGTGCTCGACTTCATCGCGGAGGACAGCCGGCCGCTGGTCGAGGACAACTACCGGCACATCGTCGCCACCGGCCTGCCCAGCGAGCGGCGGCGGCTGCGCGCCCGCCGGCTCGACGGGGCGGAGCGCTGGATCGAGCTGACCAGCCGCCGCATCGACTGGAAGGGGGAGACCGCCGTCCAGTCCATCGTCGTGGACGTGACCCGCGAGGTCGAGGCGGAAGCGGCGCTCCGCCGGTCCCGCGATTCGGCGGAACAGGCGCTGCGTGAGCTGAAGGAGACCCAGGCCAGCCTGATCCAGGCGGAGAAGATGGCGTCGCTCGGCCAGCTCGTCGCCGGGGTGGCGCACGAGGTGAACACGCCCATCGGCATCACCATCACCGGCGCCTCGCAGCTTGCCCTGCAGTTCGAGGATCTGACCCGCCAGCTCGCCGCCGGGGCCATCAAGAAGTCGGAGTTCCAGCGCTTCCTGGCCGACGGCGGAGAGATGGCCCGCCTGATCCTGTCCAACAGCACGCGCGCCGCCGATCTGGTGCAGAGCTTCAAGATGGTCGCGGTGGACCAGTCCAGCGATGAGCGGCGGCGCTTCGAGCTGAAGACCTACATCGGCGAGTTGCTGCGCAGCCTGCGTCCGACCTACAAGGATGTCGGCGGGCTGGACATCGTCGTGGACAGCCCCGACGAGCTGGAACTGGACGGCTATCCTGGCGCCCTGTCGCAGATCCTGACCAACCTCGTCCTCAACGCGCTGGCTCACGCCTTCACGCCGCACCATCCGGGCCGGCTGACCATTGCCGCCCGCCTGCTGCCGCAGGATCAGGTGGAGCTGACGGTGGCCGACGACGGGCTGGGCATCCCGTCGGACATCCTGCCGAAGGTCTTCGACCCCTTCTTCACCACCCGCCGCGGCAACGGGGGCAGCGGGCTGGGGCTGCACATCGTCTACAACCTCGTCACCGGCACCTTGCGCGGCACCATCACCGTGCACAGCATCCCCGGCGAGGGGGCCCGCTTCACCCTGCGCTTCCCGCGTGTCACCCCGACGGCGGGGACAAGCGTGGGAAAGGCGGAACTGGTGTGATCCGGCGCCGCTCCGCAGAGGGGGATCAGCGCACCTCGCCCTCGAACCAATGACGGCCCTTGCGGTCCTCGACCTCGATCACCCAGACGTCGGGGTCGTAGCGGGTCTGGCGGGCGATGTAGGCGTCGGCGGTGGCCTCGTCCACCGGCTCGGCGCCGGTGCCGCGCGACCAGCGCAGCCGTTCCTCGTCGCGCACCTGGACCAGCACGCTGAAGGTCCGGTCCAGCCGGTTCAGTTTCAGGATGACCGTGCCGCGGCTGGGGTCCCCCTTGCGCAGAACCATCATCGTGACGCCCTCGGCATCGGCGGCGCGGATGTGCGCCATCACCCAGAGGTGCGTCGGCAGACGGTCGTCCATGGAAATCCTCGTTCCGGGAAGGTCCGGGGGCTCGCCTTCGGCATGGCCCCGGTGTAGACAACGGGCATGGCGACACTCCTGGACGTTCTCGACGCCGCCGTCAACCACCACATGGCCGGGCGCCTCGCCGAGGCGGCGCAGGACTATCGCGTCGTGCTGGCGGTGGAGCCGGCGCAGCCGGACGCCCTGCATCTGCTTGGCGTGGCGGAGGCCCAGCGCGGCGTCCACGCCGCCGCTGCGGCGCTGATCACCCGCTCGTTGCGGCTCCGCCCCGATACGGCGTCGCCCTGGGCCAACCTCGGCGGCGCCCTGCGTGCGCTCGGCGCGGCGGAGCGGGCCGACGCCGCGCTGACCCGCGCCCTGACCCTCGACCCGGCTTTGGCCGATGCCTTGACGAACGTGGGTTCGGTACGCCACGCCCTGGCCGATTATCCCGCCGCGCTGACGTGGCTGGAGCGTGCCGAACGGCTGCGCCCCGGCCATCCGGACACCGCGCTCAACCGCGGCGTCGTGCTGCGCGACGCGCGACGCTTCGCGGAGTCCGACGCCTGCCTGGATGCCCTGCTGGCCTCCCGGCCCGACCACGCCGACGCGCATCTGGCGCGCGCGGTCAGCCGGCTGGTCCGGGGCGACCTGCGCGCCGGATGGGAGGAATTCGAGTGGCGCCCGCGCCGCCTGCCCGCCCCGCCCTGGGCCGGGGAGCCGCTGGACGGCCGGCGCATCCTGCTGCACGCCGAGCAGGGATTCGGCGACACCATCCAGTTCGCCCGCTACGCCCCGCTGGTGACGCGCGCCGGCGGCCGGGTGATCCTGGACATGCATCCGTTGCAGTTCCGTCTGCTGCGCTCGTTGGGTCCGGAGATCCAGGTGCTGGTGCGCGGCCCCGCCCCGGCGCCGCACGATCTCCATTGCCCGCTGATGAGCCTGCCGCGCGCCTTCGGCACCGATCTGACGAGCATCCCGGCTCCACCCGCCTACCTCGCCGCCGAGGCGGACGAGGTGGCGCGCTGGGGCCGCCGGATCGCTGAGATTGAAACGGGGAAAGGTTCGGGACCGCGCGTCGGCCTCGTCTGGGCGGGCAACCCGAACCACCGCAACGACCGCAACCGCTCCATCCCCGTCGAGCGGCTGGCCCCGCTGCTCGACACGCCGGGGCTCCGTCTGTTCAGCCTGCAGACCGGCGATGCCAAAGCGGCCCGCCCGGCCGCCCTGCCCGACCTGACCGCGGGCATCCGCGACTTCGCCGACAGCGCGGCCATCCTGGCGAATCTGGACCTCGTCATCGCGGTCGACACGGCGACCATCCATCTGGCGGGGGCGCTCGGCATGCCGGCGTGGCTGCTGCTGCCCTACGCGCCGGATTGGCGCTGGCTGCTCGACCGCGCGGACAGCCCCTGGTACCCGTCGTTGCGCCTGTTCCGCCAGCCCCACCCCGGCGACTGGGACAGTGTCCTGCGCGCAGTCGCCACGGACCTGGAACGGTTCGCCGCCGCTCAGTTCGCGCCGCAGAAGCAGTCGTAGGGATCGTCCCCGCTCCAAGCCGGGCGGGTGGACGAGAGAGAGCGTGCAGCAGGGAGCGCTGGCATCTCCGCCGCCAGCAGGGTGGCGTTGAAGGCGGCCACGTCGAAGGACTGCGGGTCCGGACGATCGAAGCGGAGCGGCGCGTTGCTCAGCGCATGCCCCAGAAGGGCAGCCCCCAGCAACGGTATCAGAAGTTGCTCCACACGGTCCAAGCCGCCCTCCCCTGGCGGCCTCACCGCCGGCGTGTGTCCCCGTTTCCTCTCCCCCTTCTACCGCAGCCCCGGTCCGGCCACGCCCTGTCCTTAGGTCATATCGGTCTGACGGACCAATCGGACGGGAGCTTTCTTCCCTCCCCCGCACAGGCTGCTAGGCCAATTTTTCCCAGCGCGCGGCAAAAAGGGGGCCGGCGCGACCGCTCCAGAGGCTTGTTCATACAAATCAGTGCGTTAGGGAAGAGCCGGAAGTTGGCATCGTCCTTGCTTACCCGAATGGCAACGATTTTTGCCCTTCCGTTTGGAGATCCCTGGCCATGAGCATCTTCGGTTCGATGACCACCGCCGTCCTCGGCCTGAGCGCGCAGTCGAAGGCCCTCGGTCACATCTCTGACAACATCGCCAACGCCTCGACGGTCGGCTACAAGCGGGTCAACACGGCGTTCGAGACGCTGGTGCTGCAATCCAACGAGCGGTTGCACGCGCCGGGCGGCGTGACGGCGGCACCGGTCTTCATGAACAACATCCAGGGCAACCTGACCCAGGTGCAAAGCCCGACCAACGCCGCCATCCAGGGCCAGGGCTTCTTCAGCGTGTCCAAGCTCAGCCGCGGCCTGACCGGCCCCGGCCAGCAGGGCGAGACGGTGCAGACCCAGACCGGCACGCTGAACGCCGACAACGTCTATTACACCCGCGTCGGCGACTTCGAGCTGGACAAGAACCGCTATCTGGTGAACAGCGCCGGCTTCGCGCTGAACGGCTGGATCGTTGACGACGTGACCGGCCAGTTGAAGAAGGACGTGGTGCAGCCGCTCCAGGTCAACACCCTGACCGACAAGCCGCAGTCGACCAACAGCATCACGCTGGGTGCCAACCTGCCGGCCACCCCGACGCCGGGCGTGCCGATCCCGTCCTCCAGCATCCAGGTCTACGACACCCAGGGCAACGCCCGGACCATCCAGTTCAACTGGCGCCAGGACGCCGCCAACGCGTGGCGCCTGGGCATCGACGCGCCGGGAAGCTCGATGCAGCCGGTCGCCGGCTCCTTCGCCGGCGGCGCCGCCAACATGGCGGCGGGCAGCCCAGTCACCGGAGTGACCCCGGTGGCCCAGGTCAGCCAAGTGCGGGTCGACGGAACGACTTCCGTCCCCCCCTCGTCGGTCACCATCGGTGGCCGCACCAATTACTATCCGGACGGCACGTCGCAGGACAACATCAGGGTCGGCGACACGTACACCCTGAACATCAACGGCAGCGCCCCAATCACGGTCGCGGTGACCGCCGCGAACATCGGAAACTTTTCGAGCTACCAAGATGTCGCAGCCGCCTTGATGAACCAGATCAATGCGATGTCTCCGGCCCTTTACCAAGCCAAGCTGGACGAAAAAGACAACCGTAAAATCATCGTCGAAACGTCGGGAGCCAACCCCACGCAGGTTGAGATTTCCGGAACCTTCAGCAACACCACGCCACAAACCAGCACGATCAGCGGCCCCTCGACCAACTCGACCGGTTCGGCTAGCGGCGACCAGCGCAGCACCTTCACCTTCTCCACCGCTGCCATCGATGTGGGCGACGAGTTCCGCATCACCGTGGCGGGGACGGAGTTCAAGACGCGAGTCACTTCGGCCAACATTGGCACGCTACAAGCGGCGGGCGGTATTAACGGCGTGGTCGCCGATCTGGCCAGCCAGATCAACGCCGCCGTGCCGCCGCTGGGCATCAATGCCCTGATCGGCACGGCTACGGTTCCCCCCGGCACGGCTAACCAGCTCGTGCTGGATGGTACGGCTGTAACGCAGAGCTTCACGACCACTTACGGCGTGACCAACGCCGACAGCCGCAAGAACAGCATCACCGCCTCCACCCCCGTAGACTACTCGGTAATGGTGGCGACCCCCACCCAGCCCGCCACCGCCGCCCTGCCCGAGATTACCCAGGTCACCATCCCGACGACAGCAACCTTGAAGGTGCCGGACCAATATGTCGTCAACGTGCTGGGCCAGGAGTTCAAGACCACCATCTCCTACGCGAACATCAATACGCTGAAGGATATGGATGGCGTCGTGGATGATCTGGTTGCGAAGATCAACCTCGCCGGATTGGCGGTAAACGCTTCGAAAAACGCTGCGGGTCATCTGGTGCTGACCGGCACCATGAACGGCACGGCGCTGAACGTCAGCGCCAGCAGTCTGGACATCACCGGCACCGACAACGTGCGGGTGGGCGACAGCTACACCGTGCGGGTGGACGGCGTGCCCTACGCAGTCTCGGTCACCGCCGACAACATCCTGACCATGGGGACCTACGGTGGCATCGCCAACGCGCTGGCGGCCCAGATCAACTCGGCCCGGCCGCAGGCGCCGGTCATCGCGTCGGTTGTGAATTCCGAATTGAAGGTCACCGCCCGCAATCCCGGCACGGCCTTCAAGATCGACCAGGAATTCAGTTCCGGCACAGCCACTAACAACCAAGTGAACGGCCCCACGATCAGCGCCCCGACGGACTCCCGCGGCCAGCGCCAGGAATTCTCCTATCCGCAGACGCAGATCGACATCGGCGACGTCTATTCGGTGTCGATCGACGGTACGCCGATCTCGGTGAAAGTGGACAAATCGAACTACGGGAACTTCGAGGACATCAACGGCGTCCTGCAGGAACTGGCGAACCGCGTCAACGCCGCCAACCTGAACGTCGTGGCCACGGCGACCGGCGGCCGGCTGACCCTCACCCACAACACCTCCACCACCGGCAAGTTCGAGGCGAAGGCCAGCATCCAGAACGCCACCGGCAGCCCCGGCACGCTGACCGCCTCTACGACCACCTCCAACGTGGGGGGAGTGCCGCAGTCGGAATCGGTGACGCTGACCGGCACGCCCGGCGACAAAGGCGCCGAATACACGGTGACCATCAACGATACACCCATCACTTACAAGACGACGGGTGAGGAGACCTCGATGGAGACCATCGCGGCCAGCCTCGCCAATATGGTGAACAAGAACACCTCCCTGCCGGTGACGGCCAGCGCCGAGGGCAGCGTGCTGAAGCTCGTCGCCAAAACCGCGACCAGCGACCCGGACAAGCAGTTTAGGCTGGACCCCTCCGCCCAGGCCGGCACCACCCCGGCGCACGTCCTGCTGAATTTCGGCACCGATCCCGACAATGTCGGCACCATCACCAGCGTCAGCACGGCCAAGGTCGGCACGGGGACGGCGGTGACCTCCGCCAACCAGGGGCTGGGGGCGGACGCCAACGTGACCTTCACCGTCGACTACGGCTTCGGCCCGCAGCAGATCACGCTGAACCTCGGCCAGATCGGCAAGTCGGGCGGCGTCACCCAGTTCGCCGGCAACGAGATCAACGTGCGCGAGCTGGTGCAGGACGGCGCCTCGCGCGGCCAGTACAAGGAGGTGGTCTACGGCGACAACGGCGACGTGATCGTGAACTACGACAACGGCCGCAGCCGCGTCATCGGGCGCATTCCGGTGGTCACCTTCAACAACCCCAACGCCCTGCAGCGCGAGGCGGGCGGCGTTTACATCGAGACGGACGACGGTGGCCGGCCGAACTTCAACGATCCCGACACCAACGGGGCCGGCGCGGTGGTCGCGAACAGCGTGGAATCCTCCAACGTGGACATCGCGGACGAGTTCACCAAGCTGATCGTCACCCAGCGCACCTACTCCGCCAACACCAAGATCGTCACGACCTCCGACGAGATGCTCCAGGAAGTCCTCGGCCTGAAGCGCTAAGCGCGGTCCTGACCACGCGGGCGGGCGCCCGATCCGCGCCCAGCCCGGCCTATCCCGCAGACGAAAGGTCCAACGACCATGTCCCTCTTCGGCGCCCTCGGCAGCGCGACGGCCAGCCTCCGTGCGGTCCAGGCCCAGGTGAAGCTGGTCTCGGACAACGTCGCCCGCGCCGACGACCCCACCCGCACCCGGCACACCGTGTCGAACGTGCTGGATTCCAACGGGTTCGTCCTCACCTCCCAATACCGCCGCGAGGTCGATTCCGCCCTGCTCAGCCAGGTGCAGGACCTGACCGCGCGCGAGGGCTCGTCGGCCACCAAATCGTCCTACATGCAGCAGCTGGGCGACCTGCTGCGCACGACCAGCGGCAAGCCGCAGCTGAACCAGTACGCCGAGGCCTTCCAGACCGCCTGGAAGGCGGTGGAGACCTCCCCGGAAAGCGAGGTCGCGCAGTACCAGCTGGTCCAGGCCGCCGACACCTTCGCGCGCGAGATCAATCGCGTGTCCCAGGGCGTCGAGGACATGGACCGCGAGATCCAGGGCGACCTCAGCCAGTCGGTCGGCGAGGTGAACCGGCTGCTGAAGGAAATCGAGAGCATCAACAACAACATCGTTTCGCTGCAGGGCTACGGCTCGGCCGGCAACGAGGTGGCCGACAAGCGCGACGGGCTGATCCGCGAGCTGAGCACCTATGTCGGCGTGCGCACGATGGCCCGCCCGGACGGCCGCATTGCCGTCTTCACCCCCACGGGGCTGGCGCTGGTCGACAGCCAGGCGGCAAATCTTTCCTACGAGGGCGGCAATATCAACCTGACGGTGGGCAATCAAGTCACCAACGTCAACCAGCACCTGAAGGAAGGCAAGGTCGCCGCCCTGATGAACCTGCGCGCCGACGGCTCGACCGCCAACCCGCCGCAGGCGGCCAGCGCCGACCCGACCACCGAGGTGATCCGCAAGCTGCGCTCGCAGCTCGACGCCTACGCGCAGATGTTCACCGGCTCCACCAAGCCCGGCGAGCCCACCAGCTTCCGCGACGCCTACGATCAGGCCAAGACGGTGCCGGGCGAGGAAGGCACGCAGTTCTTCATGGGCAACGACCGCTTCACCATCCACGTGAACGAGAACCTGCTGAACAACACCAAGAAGCTGAAGAGCGCGGCCGTCAAGGACGTGGTCACGGCGCTCAGCGCCACTGGCCGCAGCTTCCAGTCCGACGGGCTGAAGCTGGAGGGCGCGTCCTTCAGCTCCATCACCAGCAACATCACCGGCGGCTGGATGTCCGCGGCCAAGACCGCGATGGACAAATCCTCGCTGGACAAGGACTCCCGCCAGATCCTGGAGGAGCGCTACCACGCGACGACCGGCGTCAACATCGACGAGGAAATCGCGAATCTGCAGCAGCTCCAGACCTCCTACGCCGCGTCGGCACGGGTCATGCAAGTGGCCAACACGATGTTTGACGCGCTGGAGGCGATCGTCCGATGAGCTCCGTCACTCAAGTCAGCAGCTACGCCAAGTATCTTGGCCTGGTTCGCAACCTGACCAACGGCCAGAACAAGGTGGACACGCTCTCGGAGCAGTTGACCACCGGCAAGAAGTCCACCGATCTGAACGCCTACGGGGCCGAGACGCAGAAGCTGCTTGCCCTGCGCGCCGAGCTGACCCAGCGCGAGTCCTATGTCCAGAACATCAACACCGCGTCGCCGCGCGTGAAGGCGACCGACACGGTGCTGAACAGCCTGGAAAAGCTGGCCACGGACTGGCAGAGCAGCAACCTGATGCCGTTCCAGCCGGGACCGGCCACCGTCACCTCCCCCTTCAACAGCAATCCCGACGCGCTGAAGCTGACGGTCAACGGCGACAAGTCCACCTTCACCCAGAACGCCCGCTACACCGTGACCTCCACCCCCTCGAAGGATGGCGTCAACGGATCGTTCGACGTGACGGTGACCGACGGGCTGGGCGGCAAGACCACCCGCACCATCAATCTGAAGACCGTGCCCCCCAGCGACGGCGGCGGCTACAACTTCAAGATCGACGGCGGGCCCGGCGGGGGCGCGGTGCTGAACCTCAGCTTCGACCAGCTCACCGCGGCGTCGAGCAGCACCTTCAACGTGAGCTGGCCCCAGGCCAACGACATGCGCGACCGGGTCGAGGGCGCGCTGCGCGACATCCAGCAGCTTCTGAACGAGCAGTTCGGCGACC
The DNA here is from genome assembly GCF_003119195.2 of Azospirillum baldaniorum. Lineage (NCBI taxonomy): Bacteria > Pseudomonadati > Pseudomonadota > Alphaproteobacteria > Rhodospirillales > Azospirillaceae > Azospirillum > Azospirillum baldaniorum. The sequence goes on from NZ_CP022254.1 coordinate 818,391, forward strand.
GCTACCTGTTCGCCGGATCGCGCTACGGCACCGAGCCGGTCGGCGACCTGCTGGCCCAGCCGCAATCCACCCGCGTGACGCTGAACGGGTCGATGGTCAACGCCGACGATTACTTCGAGGTGTCGATCGACGGCAAGCCCTTCGGCTATCAGGTCCAGCCGGGCGATCCGAAGACCGTCACCTTCGTCGCCAGCACGCTGAACAGCCTGATCCAGTCGGCCAATCCGAAGCTGCCGATCATCGCATCCGCCGCCAACGGGGTCATCTCGTTGATCAGCGAGGACCCGAGCCAGAAGTTCGACGTGCAGGCGCGCGTCCAGAACTCGATGAGCATCGACAATTCGATGACGGCGCCGACCACCACCCAGGCGGCCACCCTGCCGGCGCCCGCCGGCACCGGGCTGAAGCAGATCGACAGCTTCGCGCTGACCGGCGACGGCGTGGACATCGGCGACACCTACGAGATCAACGTCACCGTCGGCGACCCGGACGACCCCTTCAACCGGAAATACTATTCGGAACACCCGGACGAGCCGGAGGATCTGCCGCCCTACCAGCAATACACGGTCCGCTACACGGTCACGGAGAAGGACTACAACAACGGCGTCACCGACGTGTCGAAGGTGGCCGACATGCTGCGCACCGAGCTCACGAAGACCAGCCCCGTGCCGCCGCTGGACATGAGCGCGGTCCTCGGCGACCTCGGCAAAGGGCCGACCATCACGTTGACCGGCAACAGCACGATGGACCCGAACCATCCGTCGCGCGTGCAGCAGTTCACCACCTCGGTGCGGGCGGTCAACGGCCAGATCGACAACACCATCTCGGTCGCGACCTTGCCGTCGCAGGCCGACGCGCTGACCGACCTGCCCTATGTGGACCCGCCGGACCTGCCCTTCTACGATTCGGAATACATGTCGAACCGGAAGAACAGCAAGGCGTGGGACAAGGCCGCGGTCACCATCGACGACGGCCAGACGCTGACCTACGGCGTCACCAGCGACGACCGCGCCTTCCAGAAGCTGGTCGCCGCCTTCCGCATGGCCCACGTCGCCGCGTCCAACCCCGGCAAGTACGAGGAGTACATCACCAAGTCGCGGGAGCTGATGGCCCAGGCCAAGGACGAGGTGCGCTCGGTCCACTCCAAGGTGGCGTCCGACCTCGCGACGCTGGAGGAGAAGAAGACCGCCCACACCACCGCCTCGGCCACGGTGGTCGAGCGCATCGCCGGCATCGAAGGCATCGACGAGACCGAGGTGGCGGCCCGCCTGCGCACTTCCATGAACGCCCTGGAGGCCGCCTACACGGTCGCCGGGCAGCGCCAGAAGCTGTCGCTGCTGAATTACATCGCCTGAAGCGGCGATGGTTCCCTCCCCTTCGACGAGGGGAGGGAACAGCCACCACATAAAAAAACCGGCGCCCCGAAGGGCGCCGGTTTTTTTCATTTGAAGCGCGTGGATCTCAGATCGAGATCCGCAGCGACTGGCGCGGCGGCTGGCCGTCCGGAGCGGAAACCGGCGGAGCCATCGGGGCGCGCGCCGCCTGCGGAGCCGGTGCCGGCTGGCCCTGGACGGGCGCATCGGGGCGGGCGGTCAGGCCGCTGGCCACCGAGCGGTTGATGCTGATGAGAGTCTCCAGCTTCGACACGTCAAGGTCGATCAGCCGGGCCATGGTCTCGCGGTCGACCAGCAGCGACAGGGCGGCGATGTTGGTCCGCACCTCCGGCGGGTGGCCGCAATCGTCCTCGGTCATCGCGGCCTGGAAGATCGTCCACAGGCGCTGGTTCAATTGCAGGGCGCCGCGGAGCGTCTCTTCGTTCACGGGGCTGCGCCCGGCATCGATCAGGCGCCGCGACGCCTCCGCCAAAGCCCAGGCCTCGACATCACGGGGATTGTCGGAGGTCGGCTTGTTCGCGTATGTCGGTGTCGGCTTCATTCCAAACCCTCGGGACAGGCCGCCGGACAGAGCAATGCTGAATCAGGTCCGGACGAAATGGATTGTCAGCGATCCTTCAATCCTTGTCAACTTTAGGGACCTGTCTCCGGTGATTTGCAAGGATTTGTCACGACTTCACGGCAGTCCGGCATTAGAGGGGCCGGCATTAGAGGGGCCGGCATTGTCGAGTCCGGCGTCGCCGCCTCCAGCAGTTCTCCCGCCGCCTGTTCGACCGCTTCCACGGAAATGCCGTCCATCAGGCCGGCGGCCTGCGGATCGGCCTTCTGACGGGCCAGAAGCTCGGACCGCTGAACCCGGCTGATCACCGTGCGCGCCGCCACGCCCCAAGGGCCGTAGGTCTCGGGAAAACCCGGCCCGAACAGCCCGACGGTCGGCGTGCCGGCGGCGGCGGCGATGTGCATCAGGCCGGAATCGTTGCCGACGTAGAGCGCCGCCCGGCGCACGCAGGCCGCCGCGGCCATCGGGTCGGTGCGCCCGGTCAGGTCGATGGCCCGTTCGCCCAGCGCATCCAGAACCGGCCGGGCGCGTTCGCGTTCCGGCCCGGCGGCGAGGACGGCGACGCGCCGGCCGGACAGCCGCCCGCCGGGACCGGTCAGCCGCGCGGCAAGCTCGGCGAAGCGGTCCGCCGGCCACTCCTTGCCGGTCCAGTTCGCGGTCGGACCGATCGCCAGGAACGGCTCCCCGCCGCCCGGCAGCAGCCGGTCGGCCTCCGCCTCCGCCGCCGCGTCGATCCACAGGCGGGGCGACGGCGGCGGCGACAGGCCAAGCACCCGTCCGATCTCCTCCACCTTGTGGAGATGCGGGGCGCGGGCGTGGAAGAAACGGCGCTTCGCCAGCACCAGACGGCCGACCGCGGAGTTGCGCAGATCGACCACCAGATCCCAGCGCGTGCCGACGCAGGCCCGCCACAGGTCGACCCAATGCCGCGCCCAGGCCCGCTTCGGCATGGGAATCAGCCGCTCCAGCCCCGGAACGGAACGGAACAACGGCGCCGGCAGGGGGCCGCAGGCGATGGTGAGCGCGGCGTCGGGGTGAAGCGCCGTCAGATGGGCCAGCAGGCCGGTGGACAGGACCCCGTCGCCCAGACGGTTGGAGGTGATGAACAGGATGCGCAAGAGCCGGCCCGCCTCCTCAGCCCGCCGCCGCTTCGCCGCCGGGCGGCACGCGCCGCCGCAGGTTGCGCGACAGTATCCAGGCCGCCGGCGCCAGAGCGGCCACCGGCAGCACATACATCAGCGGCACCAGCACGGTCACCTTGGCGGCGAGGCTGGACAGGCCGAGGACGGCGGACTGGATCGCCATCACGACCAGCACCGCGGTGGTCACGCGCACCGACTGGCCGCGCCGGTTGAACTCGCCCGACAGCAGGCAGGCCAGCGCCACCATGGTGTAGGCCAGCGCCAGCAACGGCGAGGACAGGCGGTGATGCAGCTCCGCCAGAAGATCGCGCATCATCTTCGTATCGCTGGCCAACTCGGGCGACGGGTGCAGCAACTCGTCGGTGGAGCGCTCGCGGGCGTCCGGATAGCGCTCGCCGCTGGCGCTGCTCAGCACCTTCAGGTCCACCGCGTAGCGTTCGAAGAAGAGTTGGGACAGGCGGTTGGTCTTGCGGTCCAGCTCCTGCCGGTTGCCGTTGTAGACGACGAAGCGCGCACCCTCCGACCCGGTCAGCATCACCGCCCGCTCACCCATGATGGTCACCGGCTTCTCCGGAACGCGCCCGTCATGGATGATCACGTTGTGCAGGTTGGCGTCGCTGTCGCGCTCGCGCACGAAGACGCTGAAGCGGTCGCCGACCTCGTTGAACACGCCTTCGCGCAGGAACAGCTGCGAATAGTCGCTGCGCACGGCGTATTCCATGCGCACCAGTTCCTGATGGGCGGCGGGCGTCAGCCAGAGGTTCAGCACATAGACCACCACCGTCACGCCGAAGGCCAGCAGCATCGCCGGCGCGGCCAGCGCGAAGGGGCCGACGCCGGCGGCGCGCATCACCACCAGCTCGCTGTCGGTCGCCAACCGGTTGTAGGTGAACAGCACCGCCCCGACCAGCGCCAGCGGCAGCACGATGCCGAGGAAGGTCGGCACCGTCAGGATGAGAAGCCACAGGAACACCCGCATCGGCGCCCCGGCCTCCACCACCATCTCGATCAGCCGCAGAGACTGGCTCAGCCAGATCGTCAAGGTCAGGCCGGCCGTGGAATACAGGAGGGCGATCAGAAGATTGCGGAAGAGATAGCGTTGCAGTCGGTTCATGTGCATGCGTCACGGGGGAGTCCGGCGAGAAGCTGACGGGCTCGGGCGTCCGGGTCAAGTGCTGATCTGGAAAGAGACCCGGCGCACCGAACTTTTGCGTCGCCCCGTTGCGTCGCCCCTCTGCTCACCCGGACCACCGCATCAGGCGGTGCGCACCGCCGACAGGAACACCTCCACCTTGCTGCGCAGGCCGTCCGCCTGATCGGACAGCGATCCCGCGGCCTCCAGCACGTTGCGGGCGGCGCTGCCGGTCTCGCTGGCCGCCCGGTTCACGTCGGCGATGTTGGAGGTCACGTCCTGCGTGCCGACGGCCGCCTGCTGGATGTTGCGGGCGATCTCCCGCGTCGCTGCCTGCTGCTGCTCCACCGCCGCGGCGATGGTCGAAGCGACCTCGCTGATTCGCCCGATGGTGCCCATCACGTCGCCGATCGAGGCCACCGCCCCCTCGGTCTCGCTGCGGACGGAGACGATCTTCGCGGCGATCTCGTCGGTGGCGCGGGTGGTCTGGTCGGCCAGCGCCTTCACCTCCGCCGCCACGACGGCGAAGCCCTTGCCCATCTCGCCGGCCCGCGCCGCCTCGATGGTGGCGTTCAGCGCCAGCAGCCGGGTCTGGGAGGCCACCTGGGTGATCAGGTCGATCACCGCGACGATCTCCGCCGAGGCGGTGGCAAGGCTGCGCATCGCCTGGTCGGCCCGCTCGGCCTTGTGCACCGCCTCGTCGGCGATGGCCGTGCTGCTGGCGACCTGCCGGCCGATTTCCTGGACCGAGGCGGCCAGCTCCTCGGTCGCGGTGGCGACGGTCTGCACGTTGGCGCTGGCCTGCTCCGACGCGCCGGCCACGGTCACCGACTGGCGGGTGGTCTGCTCCGCCGTCGCGGCGAGCTGGCTGGCCGTCGCCTTCATCTGCACCGCGGCGGCGGACACCGAGCCGAGCACGGCCGCCGCCTCGCGGTCGAAGCGGCCGGTCAGTTCCTCGATGGCGCGGGCGCGGCGAGCGCGGACATCCTGCTCCGCGTGCTCGCGCTCCGCGGCCTGTCGCGCGGCGATCATGTTGTCCTTGAAGACCAGCACGGCCTTGGCCATCTGCCCGATCTCGTCGCCCCGCCCTGTGGCCGGAACAGGAGTCGCGGAGTCGCCGTCGGCCAGCCGCCGCATCGCCTCGGTCATGGCGCCCAGCGGCCGCACGATGGAGCGCGAGGTCAGCAGGATCGCCGCCGCCGCGGTCAGCAGCCCCAGGGTCAGCAGAACCGCCTGGATCATCACCAGACGGTCGGCCCCCTGGATCATTCCCGCCGTGTCGGCCTGCAGCAGGGCGCGCTGGCGCGGGATCAGGCCGCTGGCGTCGTTGGAGCGGGCGTCGCCGACCAGCAGGCTCATCACCTGGTTGGCGCGCGGGATCGCGTCATCGTTCAGGGAGTTCAGCGCCCCCATCTGGTCGCCGATGGTGCCCAGCGATTCCGCCATGTCCTGATCGCGGCGCAGATGGTCGAGCAGCGGCTTCACCGCTTCCCAGGTGGCCCGCACCTGCGGATCGGTCCAGCGCGGCGACAGGCCGTCCATCTCCTGGCGGAGGGCGTCGATGCGGTCCCAGGCGACGTTGCGCTCCTGCTTCAGGTCCTCGCGGTTGGTCAGCAGATAGCCCTGCATGGCCGCGTTGGTGGCGGTGACGGACGCGACGATGCCCTGCCCGGCCAGCGCCGTCGGCATGCGGACATCGGCCACCAGACGGCTGAGCGTCTTCCCGTTGTCGGTCAGCAGCAGGCCGGTGCCGACCGTCACCACCAGCACCGCGATCACCGCCGCGAAGCCGATGGACAGCCGCTGGCCAATCCGCAGATTGCCGAGTGCCTTCATTCGTTCCTCCCATGCAGCACCCTTATCGGACGCTTGTTTTCTCGACCGGACGTTGCTGTGTCGGTCGTTGCCCTTATCTGGGAACGAATGATGGGCCAACAAACATTAAAGGAGTGTTTCCAGCACCAAGGCCGCCTGATGCGAACGGCCGGTCAGATATCCTCGGCGCCCAGGTAGGACTCGATCACCTTGGGGTTCGCCACAACTTCCGAGGGCAACCCGTCGGCAATTTTCTCTCCGTGGTCCAGAACGACCACTTGGTCGGACAGGGCCATCACGGCGCGCATCACGTGCTCGATCATCAGGATCGTCATGCCCTCGCGCCGGTTCAGGTCGCGCAGCACCTCGACCATGCGGTCGACCTCGGTCGGGCGCAGGCCGGCCAGCACCTCGTCCAGCAGCAGCAGGATCGGACGGGTGGCGAGCGCGCGGGCGACCTCCAGCCGCTTGCGGTCCGGCAGGGTCAGGCTGCGCGCCGGGCGGTTGGCCTGATCGGCCAGCCCCAGCCGGTCCAGCACCCGCCGGGCCTGATCGCGCGCCGCCGCGACCGACCGTTCGCGGGCCAGCGCGCCGACGATCACGTTCTCCTCGACCGACAGCTGCCCGAAGGGCTTGACGATCTGGAAGGTCCGGCCGATGCCCGCCGTGCAGATGTGGTTGGGCTTCAGCCCGGTGATCGGTGCGCCCTTCAGATGCACCCGCCCCTCGTCGGGCGGGAAGACCCCGGCGATCAGGTTGAAGGTGGTCGTCTTGCCGGCGCCGTTCGGCCCGATCAGCGCGACGATCCGGCCTTCCGGCACGGAGAAGCTGACGTTGGAAACGGCCTTCAGCCCGCGGAACCGCTTGGACAGGCCCTCGACCTCCAGAAGCCCCGCCATCACGCGTCCTCCCCGGGACGGCGGACGAGACCCAGCCGGGCGGCCAGCCACGGCCACACCCCGTCCGGGCGGTAGACGACGATCACCACCAGCGCAACCCCGTAGAACAGCTGCTTCAGGCCCGGCAGGTCGAAGCCGGTCACCTCGATCAGGAAGGTCAGCAGCTCGCCCAGCGGGGTCAGGATGAAGGCCCCGAGGATCGGCCCGATCAGCGTGCCGATGCCGCCGACGATGGCCGGCAAGATGATCTCGATGGAGCGGCCCATGGAGAAGACCTGCTCGGGGAACAGGTTGTTGAAGTAGAAGGCCTGGAACACCCCGCCCAGCGCCGTCAGGGCGGAGGACACGGCGACCGCCGCGATGCGGGCGCGGAACAGGTCGACGCCCACCGCCTCCGCCGCTTCCGGCTCCTCGCGCACGGCCAGCCACTGGTAGCCGAGGCGGCTGTGCAGCAGGACCCGCGACAGGGCCAGAGCGGCCAGCACCAGCGCCAGGATCACGTAGTAGAACAGCTCCGGCGAGCCGCGCAGGTTCAGCACGTCGTTGCCGGCGTCGCCCGCCACCGGGATGAAGAAGCCGCCCGAGCCGCCGAACCATTGCAGATGGTCGAAGCCGATGCGCGCGACCTCGGCGAAGGCGATGGTCAGCAGCGCGAAATGCACGCCGCGCACGCCGAAGCGGAAACCCAGGAAGCCGATGAAGCAGCCCGCCGCCGTCGCCGCCAGCATGGCCACCCACATGCCCGCCCAGGGGCCGATCCCGAAATGCACGAACAGCGCCGCGCTGGCGTAGGCCCCCAGCCCGACATAGAGCGCGTGGCCCAGCGACAGCAGGCCGGAAAAGCCCATCATCACGTTCCACGCCTGCCCGACATAGGCGAACCACAGCACCGTCGTCAGCACCGACAGGACGTAGCGGTCGGCGATCATCGGCGCGGCCAGCAGCAGCGCGCCGGCCAGCACCAGCAGGACGATCCCGCGCCCCGTCACGACCGTTTCCCCAGCAGGCCCTGCGGGCGCAGCAGCAACACCACGATCAGCACACCATAGCTGAAGAGGGATTTGAGCGAGGGGTCCAGCAGGAAGCCGGCCATCGCCTCCGAAAAGCCGATCAGCATGCCGCCGAGCAAAGCGCCCGGCAGGCTGCCCAGCCCACCGACGATGACGATGATGAAGCTCAGCAGCGTGTATTCCGGCGCGAGCTGGGGCCGGGAGTCGACCAGCAGCGTCATCAGCGCCCCGGCGATGCCCACCACCCCGGCGCCGATGCCGAAGGTCAGCGCGTAGAGCCCGTCGATGTTCAGCCCGACGACGCGGGCGCCCAGCGGGTTGTCGGCGCAGGCGCGGATGGCCTTGCCGGTGCGGCTGAAGCGGAAGAAGGCGAACAGCGCCACCGTCACCACGATCGCCCCGGCCCCGGCGCGCAGCCGCACCGCGTCGAGCAGCAGCGGCCCGATCTCCACCGTGTCGAAGCTGTAGGGCACCATGACGTTGCGCGAATCCGGCCCGAACAGCATCAGCATGGCGTTCAGGATGATCGTCGCGATGCCCAGCAGCAGGATGAACTGCATGTGCTCGGGCCGCTCCACGAAGCGGTTGACCAGCCCGCGCTGCAGCACCCAGCCGAAGGCGAACAGGACCGCCGCCACGACCGGCGCCGCCAGGATCGGGTCGAGCCCGAGAACGCCGGCCAGCAGCACGGCGCCGTACATGCCGGCGACCATCATCTCGCCATGCGCGAAATTGACCACGCGCACGACGCCGAAGATGACCGACAGGCCGAGCGCCGCCAGCCCGTAGACCAGTCCGGTCAACAGGCCCGACGCGGCGATGTTCAGGTAATAGTCAAACGGCATGCACGATTCGCCCTTGGGAGAGCCCCGGATGGCCAAGCCTGAGCGGCGTAGCAGTCCTTCGTAGTCGTGACAAGTTTCCTGTGCGGATCGGGCGGCGATCAGCGGCGCTTTGCCTCCTCCAGCCGCACGGCCAGGGCGTCGCGCAGGCAGGCCTCCGCCGCGGCGGCGACCGCCGGGTCCTCCTCCATGCCGCGGCGGACCCAGCAGCGGGCGGTGATGCGGTCGTCGAAGCGGCGCTCCTCCTGAAGCAGCGCGTAGGCCGCGGCGTCGCGGCGCTCCGCCGGCAGGGCGGCGAGGTGACGCTGGTGCAGCCCGCGCGCCCTCCCGTCCAGCGCGGCAAGGTCCGGCACCGTGCAGATCATCCGGCGGAGCGGCGCGCCGGCCGTGGCGCAGCGCGGGTCGGGCAGGATGGGAAGCGGCGGAGGAGCAACCGTTGGAAGCGGGGACGGCGGCGGGGTGGGAGTTGGGAGAGCCGCCGGAACGGCGACCGCAATGGCGGGTTGCGGTGCCGGGACGATGGCTGACCCTGAGACGACTCGGACGGGGGTACCGACCGGCACCATCTCGAACAGGGCGGCGATGTCGGCGGGCAACATGCGGAAGCAGCCGCCGCTGGCCCGGCGGCCCACCGAATCCGGCTCGTTGGTGCCGTGGATGGCGATGGCCGTCCAGCCGAGGTCGAGCGCGAACTTGCCCAGCGGGTTGGACGGCCCCGGCGGCACCGACGCCGGCAACGCCGGATTCTCCCGGCGCTGGTTGGCGGTGGGGCGCCAGGTCGGGTTGCGCCGCTTGCGCAGGACTTGGCTGTCCCCCAGCGGAATCGCCACGCCGGGCCGCCCGATGGCGACCGGGAAGGAGCGCGGCGGGCGCCCCTCCTCCAGCAGATGAAGCCGGCGCTCCGTCAGGCTGATGACGATTTGCCGCGCCGAAGTGGTTCCGGCGGTGGCGTTGGCATCCTGCGCGCGGACGCCGCCGGGCGAAACGAGCGCGAGGGCAATCGCCAGGGTTGCCGTCGGGACAAGATGCCACAAGAATGTCGCGGTGCGCTGCATGGGAAAAGTTCAGCGCATCCGCCCTAAAAGCGCGTAAACATGCCGTCAGGGACCAAGCAGCAGGAACGCCGACCATGGACACCATCGAACAGACGCTGGCCGTTGCGACCGAACACCACCGCGCCGGCCGCACCACGGAGGCGGAACGCCTGTACCGGGAGGTGCTGGCGGCGTCGCCCGGCCATCCGGACGCGCTGCACCTGCTCGGCGTCGTGGCTCTGCAAGGCGGTCGTCCGGCGGAGGCGGTGGACCTGATCGGACAGGCGGTGGCCGGCGACCCGACCTCGCCCCTGCTGCACGCCAACCTGGGCCACGCCCTGCACGCCACTGGCCAGACCCGCGACGCGGCGTTGAGCTTCGCCCGCGCCCTGACCCTGCTGACCAACGAGGGCGAAGGCTGGGGCAACGTCAGCGCGCTGGCCGGGCTGATCCGCCGCTACGACGACGAGACCCGCCGCGCCGCGGCCGCCGAGGTCGACGCGGCCTACGCCATGGGCGACGTGATGCGCCGCCATTCGCTGCTGTTCCTGCTCGACGGCGATGTCGCCCATTACGAGGCGCTGACGGACGCCGTCCTGGAAGACCCGATGCGCTTCACCGTGCCGTCGATCCATTACGCCTTCTGGGGCATGGCGATGCAGCTGTTCCAGGGCGCGGCGCGGTCCGGCGATGCCGGCGCCTTCCACACCGGAAACCTGACCGACTACTACCGCCTGATGGTGGACGAGACGGCGCTGCGTTTCCATCTGCGCCGCCGCATGAAGCGCGCCACGCCGCGCGGAGAGGTCAGGCGGATCGCCCTGATCACCAACCAGATGCTCGGCGCCGGGCACCAGCCCACCGCGGACGCCTTCGACTTCGCCCGCCGCCTGCAGGACGAGTTCGGGCGCGAGGTGGTCATCATCAACCCCAACGCCATGGCGATCACCGGCGAAAACGGCTTCGTCCCCGAATATTCCTACAACATCACCGAGGAGTATGAGGGGGAGCAGGTCATCGCCGCCTTCGGCGCGCGGGTCCGCATGATGTCCTTCCCGCAGAAGCGCTTCGACGAGGAGAAGGTGAACGCCATCGTCGACTATGTGGACGGCTTCGATCCCGACGTCATCGTCGCCTTCGGCGGGTCCAACGTGGTGGCCGATCTGTTCTCCGGCGCGCGCCCGGTGATCTGCCTGCCGACCTCCTCCGGCCTGCCGCTGTCGATGGCCCGGCTGGTGCTGGGCTATGGCGAGGCGGACACCACCCAGGGCTGGCCGGCGGACATGGCGGAGCGTTTCCGCCCCTTCTCCTTCGGCTGGACCCTGCCGCCCACGGGGCCGGAGCGCAGCCGCGCCGATTTCGGCCTTCCCGAAGCCGGGCCGGATGGTGGACCGCTGTTCCTCGTGGTCGGCAACCGCCTGGACCAGGAAGCCGGGCCGGAGTTCCTGGCGCTGGCCGATTCGCTGCTCGACCGCCTGCCGGACGCCCGCATCGCCATCGCCGGCGGCGTGGAGTCGCTGCCGCAGCGGATCGCCGCCCTGCGCAACGCCGACCGCGTCCACACGCTGGGCGACGTCGAGGATGTGCGGGCGCTGCACCGCCTCGCCACCGCCTATCTGAACCCGCGCCGCCAGGGCGGCGGCGGCAGCGCCGCCTTCGCGCTGGCCGACGGGGTTCCGGTGGTGACCGTCGCGGCGGGCGACGTGGCGGCCGTGGCCGGACCGGCCTTCACGGTGGCCGACGACGCGGCGTTCCTGGAGCGCGCCGCCGCCCTGGCGAACGATGTGGCCTTCCGCGACCGGCAGTCCGCCGAAGCCCGCGCCCGCTTCGCCGCGGCCGGCGACCGCCGCGCGTCGGTGGAACGGCTGCTGGCCTACGGGCTCGAAGCCCAGACGGCATAAAGGAAAAGGGAGGAGACGCGGCCCCTTGTGACCGCGCCCCCTCCCGCCTCACGCTCTCTCGATCAGGCGCGCTTGCCCCAGCCCGGCATCGGGAACACCGGGTCCATCTCCGCCGAGCCCTTGGGCAGGACCACGGTCGGGCGCAGGTTGCGGTTCTGCAGGCAGGCGGAGATGAGCTGCGTGTTCTGCCCCTTCTCGTCGAAGGTGATGGCCGGACCGACCATCATCTTGTCCTTCAGGTTGGTCTGGCGCAGCGCCTCCAGCAAGGTGGCCGGCTCCGCGGTGCCGGCGCGCTTGAAGGCGTCGGCGGCGACCAGGATCGCCTCCAGCGTGAAGGCGACGTTGAAGGCGTAGCCCTCGAAGCGGTCGTTCGGATACTGCTTCTTGAAGGCCGCCTCGACGCGCTTGGTCAGCTCCGCCTTGGGGTCGTACCAGGGCAGGTTGGTGATGGCGTAGTCGGCGTACTTGCCCAGCACCTTGTAGAACTGCTCGTCATACAGGCCGGGCGAGCCGGGGGAAACGATGCCCTTGGGCTCCCAGCGCTGCTTGACCATCTCGCGCACCAGCATGATGGCGTCGTTGGCGCGGGTGGTGACGATGGCGAGTTCGGCGCCGGTCGCCTTGGCCTTGGCCACCTCGACCGCGAGGTCCTGGGCCTTGGGGTCGTAGGAGATGCTGTCGACGATGCCGAAGGGCATGTCCAGCTTCGGGAACAGGGCGTCCATCGCCTGCTTGTTCGCCATGCCGAAGGTGTCGTTGGCGTGCAGGAACACCGCCGTCTTCGGGGTGACGCCGCTGACCGCAAACAGGTCCTTCATCAGCGCCAGCCCGTTGGTGACGAGCATGGTGGAGGTCGGGAAGTTGCGGAAGACGGTCTTGTAGCCCTGCTCGGTCAGGCGGTCGGCGGCGGCGATGTTCATCACCAGGGGCACGCCGCGCTGTTCGCAGACCTGGGCGGCGGCGGCGGTCTGGCCGCTGTCGAAGGCGCCGACGATGACGTTCGCGCCGTCGTTGATCAGCTTCTCGGCGCGCGAGCGGGCGACGTCCACGTTCGATTCGGTGTCGGCGGACAGGATCTCGACCTTGTAGCCGAGTTCGCCGAGGATGGCCGGCGCGATCTCGGCGCCGCGCTGGCAGGCCTGACCCGCCTGGGCGAGCAGGCCGGAGCGGGGCAGCAGCACGCCCACCTTCAGCGCGGCGCCCTGCGCGAAGGCCGGCGCCCGGCCGAAGGCGGCGAGCGCGCCGGCCGAGAGGGCGACCGAGGCCGCGGCGGTGCCGAACTGACGGCGGGTGAGTCCTCCCGTGGACCCATTCTTGCTGATGCGATGATCGTTCATTATCGGGTGTTTCCCTGAGGCGTGGTCCCGGAGCGGATGATTTCCCCGCAATTGCCTTTGTGTCAAAGTGGAATCCACCGGAAGGCGACACACGGACGAAACGGACCCCACCGAATGGCGACCATCGAGGAGGCGCTCGGCATCGCGCTCGACCATCTGAAGGCCGGGCGGCAGGCCGAGGCGATGGACCTGTACGGGCGAATCCTGGACGCCGATCCCGACAACCCGGACGCGCTGCACCGGCTGGGCCTGCTCGCCGCGCTGGACGGCGACCGGGAGCGCGGCATGGCGATGATCGCGCGTTCGGTGGAGCGGGATGGCGGGGACGCCGACGCGCACTTCAACCTCGGCGCCCTGCTCCACGTCGCCTGGCGGACGGAGGAGGCGATCGCCGCCTACCGCCGCGCCCTGGCGTTGCGCCCCGATTTTCCCGACGCCGAATATCACCTGAGCGAGGCCCTGCAGGCCATCGGCCGCATCGGAGAGGCGCTGGAGGTGCTGGACGCTCTGCTGGCCCGCCACCCGCATTTCGTCCCCGGCTGGCGGCAGAAGGGCGACATCGAGGCCGATCTCGGCCGCCCCGGCGCCGCCGTGTCCTTCTACGAGATGGCCCTCGCCATCGACCCGCGGGACGAAGGGTCGCGGGAGCGTTTGGCGGCGCAAGCCGCGGTCTATCGCGCCCGCCGTGCGATCCTCGACGGGGCCGGGCCGGACGGGCGGCTGGACCTGCGCGACGTCACCGTCCTGGTCCCCTTCCGCGCCGACAGCGCGGACCGCAAACGCAACCTGCGCTGGATCGTCTCCTTCCTCCTCAAGCACGCCGACACCACCGTCCTGATCGGCGAGGACAAGGCGGGGCCGAGCGACGTCGCCGACGCGCTGGGGCCGGAGCTGGCAGCCCGCTGCCGGCACCTGCATCTGACCGGCAACGACACGCCCTTCACCCACAAGGCCCACCTGCTCAACCGCATGGTCGAGGCGGCGGAGACCCCCATCGTCGCCCTGCACGACACCGACGTCGTGGTCGACCCCGTGCAATACGCGCTCGCCCGCGACGCGGTGCGCGGCGGGGCGGCCATGGCCTTTCCCTACAACGGGCTGTTCTTCTGGATTCTGGGACGGGAGGTCCACCGCTTCGGCCACACCCTGTCGGCAGCGCCGCTGAACGCGGTCTGCCCGCGCTTCCCGCTGATGCACCGCGATTCGCCGGGCGGCGGCGCCTTCTTCGACCGGGCGGCGCTGCTGGCGGCCGGTGGCTACAACGAGCGCTTCGTCTCCTGGGGCTATGAGGACGACGAGATCGTCGAGCGGCTGCGCCGTCTGGGCCTGCGGGTCGAGCGGGTGCCCGGGCCGCTCTACCATTTGGAGCACGCGCGGCCCGAGAACTCCACCCACCGGAACCCCTTCATCGACGCCAACAAGGCGGAGCTGGAGCGCATCCAGGCCATGGACGCCGACGCGCTGCGCGCCGAGATTGCCGCCGGACGCCTGCGCCGCCCGCTGTTCTCCAGCGCGGGGTAGGAAGGGGGGCCGGTCAGCCGGCCTTGTGCAAGGCGAACTGGTCCGCTGCGAACTGGCCCGTGGCGAACGGGTCGAACACCTCCGTCGCCATGGTCACGGCCTCCTCTAATTTAAGACTTTCTAATTCATTGAAATTGCACGGCCTAGCAAAGGGAAATGGGGAGCAACCCTGCCCTACCCGCTGTTTCGGTGTGGCTCCCTTCACCATGCCAGCGACCGATCATGCCTCTGCGCTCCGCGCCCCCTCTCGCCGACAAGGACCCCTTCGACATCGACGAGGCGTTTCGGCGCCTGCGCCAAGCTGTGGCCGGACGCCCGAAGGCCGCCATGTTCGCCCTGCGCGACCGCGGCTACGCCAGCCCCTTCGAGCAGCTGGTCGGCAGCCTGATCTCCGCGCGGACCCGCGACGAGACGACCATCGTGGTGTGCGAGCGGCTGTTCGCGGTGGCGCGCACGCCGCAACAGATGGTCGCCCTGACGCCGGCGGAGCTGACGCGTCTGCTCGACGGCGCGACTTTTCCCGAGCCGAAGGCCCGGGACATCCGGGCGCTGTCCCGCCGCATCATCACGGAGCACGACGGCGAGGTTCCCGACACGCCGGACGCCCTGATGGCCTTCCACGGAGTCGGTCCGAAGATCGCGGCGCTGACCCTGGCGGTCGGCTTCGGCATTCCGGCGGTGGCGGTGGACGTGCATGTGCACCGGATCGTCAACCGCTGGGGCTTCGTCGCCGCCCCGACGCCGGAGCGCACCATGGTCGCGCTGATGGAGCTGCTGCCCCGCCATTACTGGGTGGAGATCAACGAGCGGCTGGTGCCCTTCGGCAAATGGATCTGCACCGGCGACCGCCCGCGCTGCTCGACCTGCGCCATGCTGTCCATGTGCCGGCAGGTGGGGGTGACGACCCACCGCTGAGGCGGCACGACATCGGGATGCCGCACTTCGCCGCAGGCCGCGACAATCGGTTGCGTTTCTGAGAATTTTTTCGCCATTTTTAGCGTGCCCTCGCAGATAGGCAGCCGCCTTATCTTCAAGACCACGGTATGGAGCGCATGCAATGATTGTGAGAATCCGTTTACGGACGGCGGCCATCCATCGCGCCGCCCTCGCCACCGCAACGCTGATCGCCCTGGCCGGCGGGGCCTCGGCGCAGGACAAGCCGGCCGCACCGGGGCCGATCGTCAAGACGCTGCTTCAGGCGACCACCACCGCGGACGGCAAGGCCTTCGCCTATCCGGACGGCAAGCCGCTGGTGACGGCGCGGCTGGTCGAGCTGCCGCCCGGCGGCGAGATCATCCGTCATCGGCACGCCGTCTCGCCCTTCATCTACATCCTGGATGGCGAACTGACCATCGCCAGCGACAGCATGCCGACGCAGGTCTACAAGGCCGGAGACTCCTACATTGAACAGGCGGCGTGGCACAGCGGTCGCAACCTCAGCGACAAGCCGGTACGGCTGCTGTCGGTCTATCCCGGCGCGGAGGGCGTCGCCCTGTCGGAGCGCCCGCAATAAAACCGCTCGCCGGAGCGGAGCGCGGCGGTTTGATTCACGTCATCGCGGGCGGCGGTGAAGCTCGGCCATGGTCACTGCCCGTCCGTTGCCCAATCCATCCAGGGACCCCGCGATGATCCTTTACGCCCTGCGCTGCGCCTGCGGCCATGAATTCGAACAGTGGTTCAGGAATATGGCCGATTACGACACTCAAAAGGCCGAGGGTCTGTCCTGCCCGTCCTGCGGCGGGACCGAGGTGTCGAAGGCGATCATGGCGCCGCGCGTCGGCGCGTCGAAGCCGTCGCCCGCGCCGATGCCCGCCTGCAACCCG
This sequence comes from Azospirillum baldaniorum, assembly GCF_003119195.2. Taxonomy (NCBI): domain Bacteria; kingdom Pseudomonadati; phylum Pseudomonadota; class Alphaproteobacteria; order Rhodospirillales; family Azospirillaceae; genus Azospirillum; species Azospirillum baldaniorum. The sequence continues at coordinate 834,800 of NZ_CP022254.1, forward strand.
TCCGGCTGCGGCAACGCCATGTGCCCGATGTCGCAGATGGCCTGAAAAGGGGTGCCTGAGAAGGCCGCGGCCTACCGCCGTCCGCGTCCGCCGCTGCTGAGCGGCGGCAGGGCGCCGGTGGTCAGCTCCTCCCGGCGGCGGCCGCTGCCGAAGCTCGGCTCGCGGCGCTGATCGCGTGGGCCGTCGTTGCGCGGCGCCGGCCGCGCGGCGTTGGCCCGCCCGCTGCGCCACCACGCGAAGCCGATGCCGAGCACCGTCGCCCCGATCACCCCCATCACCCCGTAGCGGGCGCCGTTGGCGGCCCAGCCCGGCAGCATCGATCCGCTGTCCGCCGCCGCCTCGACCGCCGGCACCGGCTGACCGGACGGCGTGGTCGCGGTGACGCTGGCCCGCGGCGCGGCTTGCGGCACAGGCCCCTGTCCATGCCCCTGTGAAGACGCCGTGGCGGAGGTGGCGGGGGCCGACGAAGCGGGCGCGCCGGATGGGCCGCCCGACGAGGAACTGTTGCTGGTCACGGGCGGGCCGGCGCTGAACTGCGCGCCGCCGCCGATGCTGCCCGTTCCGCTGTCGATCCGCTGGGTGGGCGCGGCGCGGGGCACCACCTCGCGCTGCGGCTCGCGCGGCGCTTGGCCGGGACCGCCGCCGCCGACCTTCTGCTGGGTGAGGTTCCCGACCGTCGCGGGGGCCTTGCCCTCCCGCTCGCCCATCATCTTGGCGATGGTCGCCTTGTCGAGCTGGTTGGTCACCGGCAGTCCGTGGGCGGCCTGATACTTGCCGAGCGCCGCCTTCGTCTCGGCGTGCATCTGGCCGTTGGCCCGCCCGCCGATGTTGTAGCCCTTCTCCTTCAGGATGGTCTGGGCCCATTGGATGTCCGCCGTCGATTGCGCCCGGATCGGAGCGCTTGCCAGCAGACCCGCCGCCAGAACCGGCACCACCACAGCCAACGCGACCGCGCGGCGCGCGCGGTGCGAACCACCCGTCATGACCATCCTCCGTCCGAAACGCCAACCGACCATCGCCTGTCCACTATCGTGGATGCGCGATCGTGTTACCAGATTGCGGCGGATTTCCGGGCGCGATTTTTGTGCGCCTGCGTTGCGGCGGCATCAGGTCCCCTCCCCCTTGGCGCCCCCGGAAGGCCCGGCCGTTTCCCCATCCGTTAACCGATGCGCGCGCAAAAACGTGGTATAGACTTCGTCAGGCGTTATGTGGGAGGCCGTGGCATGGCGACTCTGAGACACGCGATCCTGGCGGGCGCAACGCTGCTGCTGGCGGCCTGCGGCAGCACCCCGGCCTACCGGGAGTGGACGGCCACGGAAACCACGGCGACCGCCGCCTACGATGAGTGCATCGAGCAGGTGGACAACACCATGCGCCTGCGCGGCTATCCCTACCGCCCGCTGCCGGAAACGCCGCAATTCCGCTACCGCAAGGAAATCTTCGCCCTGTGCATGCGGCGCAAGGGCTACACGGCGGACGATTGAGCGCTCGTCACGGCCCCGGCAGGCCGTAGCGCAGATACAGCACCCCGCCGATCAGCAGCCCGGCCAGCACCACCGCGGCGTAAAATTTCAGGGGCAGCGGGACCTTCTCCCGCCGTCGCGGCCCCTTGGCCGCGGTCCTGGCCTTGGCGGAACGGGGCGCGCCCCTCGCCGGAACGGCTTGCCGTCCCGCCCCGACCGCTCCCCCCTGGTTGGGGTCGTGCAGCTCGATGAGCTTCCAGTTGAACTCGATCCCGTCGCCGCCGGCCCCGGCGTTGTGGTCGAGCTGGATCAGGCGGAAATAGGCGCGCGGATTCACCCGCACCATCAGGTTGAAGCGGGCGCGGGCGTGGTCGAGATCCTCCCCGACCTCCAGCGTCTTCCAGCCCTTGCCACGCGCCTTCTGGATGGCGAAGCGCGTCGGCTGGCCGGCGGCAACAGGCGCCATGATCGCAACCCCATACCCTTGAGCCGGGCCCCCCTTGAACCGAGCCTCTCAAGCCGAGGTCGGAACGCCCTTCTTGCGGATCACGTCGGCGTACCAGTGGTAGCTGGCCTTGGGACGGCGCTCCAGGGTCTGGCGGTCCACCTCGATCAGGCCGAAGCGGCGCTGGTAACCCTCGGCCCACTCGAAGTTGTCCAGCAGGCTCCACACGAACCAGCCCCGCAGGTCGACCCCCTCCTCCAACGCCTGATGACCGGCCAGGATGTGGCGGCGCAGGTAGCTGATGCGGTCGTTGTCCTGGACGAAGCCCTTCGGCCCGGTCTGCTCGGGATAGGCGGCACCGTTCTCCATCACGTAGACCGGGGGGTTGCCGTACTCCTGCTTCAGCTCGATCAGGATCTCGGCGATGCCGTCGGGCTCCACCGGCCAGCCCATCCCGGTCGTCGGCGTGCCTTCCGGCGGGGAGCCGTAGCCGGTGCCGAACAGGCCCGCCGGGTCCGGCTGCTGGTGCATCCGGCTGTAGTAGTTGATGCCCAGGAAGTCGATGGGCTGGCGGATCGCCTCCAGGTCGCCGGCCTTGACCAGGGGGGCGAAGCCATCGCGCAGCAGTTCCGGATACTCCCCACGCAGCAGCGGGTCGAGGCAGGCGCGGTTCCACACCGCGTCCCACATCAGCGAGGCCGCGTAATTGGCGTCCAGCCCGCCGACCGGCCAGACCGGCTGGAGCGACAGCACGGTGCCGAGCTGCCAGCCCTTGGCCCCGCCCGCGGCGCGCAGAGCCTTCAGCGCCATGCCCTGGGCGAGGTTCTGGTGGTGGATCGCCTTGAAATAGTTGCCCTTGCCGGTCATCCCCGGCGCGTGCCCGCCCAGCCCGTGGCCGAAGATGGCGTGGACGGACGGCTCGTTCAGCATGGTCCAGTGCTTGGCTCGGTCGCCGATCCGCGCGGCGACAAGCTGGGCGTAGTCGGTGAACCAGCCGGCGATGTCCCGATTGGTCCAGCCGCCGCGGTCCTGGAGCGCCTGGGGCAGGTCCCAATGGTACAGGCAGGGCCAGGGCGCGATGCCCTTGGCCAGCAGCGCGTCGGTCAGCCGGTCGTAGAAGTCCAGCCCCTCGGCGTTGGCCGGGCCGGTGCCGGTCGGCTGGACGCGCGGCCAGGCGACGGAGAAGCGATAGGCGTTCATCCCCGCCTTCGCCATCAGGTCCACATCCTCGGCGTAGCGGTTGTAATGGTCGCAGGCCACGTCGCCGGTGTCGCCGTTCGCCACCTTGCCGAAGGAATGGCTGAAGGTGTCCCACACGCTGGGGCCGCGCCCGCCGGCGGTGACCGCCCCCTCGATCTGGTAGGAGGAGGTCGAGGCACCCCAGACGAACTTGTCGGGAAAGGCGGCCAGCACTTCCGACGGCTGGGCCACCGCGGCACGGCGCGTGGTCAGAAAGGCCCCGGCCGAGGCCGCCAGCCCGGTGGCCGCCGCCGCCTTCAGGAAACTCCGCCGCCGCATACCGAATTCCTCTCGCCGTCCGGGTCGTCCGCGACAATGTAAGAAGACCGGGCGTCAGCGCAACAGGCGCCTCGCATCGGAATGCCCGTGCCACCGGATTGGCCGGTGTAGGCGTAACCTGGACCGTGGGGTATTATGACGCCATGAACGGACTCGTCATGTTTCTGCTGATCGTGGCGCTCGGCCTCGTCGTGGCGTCGCTGTTCTCCGGGCTGTTCTTCATGGCGCGCGGCGGACAGGGCGATTCGCGCAAATCGAACCGGGCGATGCGGATGCGCGTGGCGCTCCAGGGGGTGGCGCTGGTGCTGTTCCTGCTCGCCATCCTGACCCACGGCTGATTGAGGATACCCGCAGAAATCATGGTCAAGCTGACCCGCATCTACACCCGCGGCGGGGACCGCGGCCAGACTTCGCTCGGCGACGGGCGCCGCGTGCCCAAGCATGACCCGCGCGTCACCGCCTACGGCACGGTGGACGAGGCGAACGCCGTCATCGGGCTGGTCCGGCTGCACACCGCGGACCAGCCGGAGACCGACGCCATGCTGGCGCGAATCCAGAACGACCTGTTCGATCTGGGTGCCGACCTTTGCACGCCGGAGTCGGAAGACCCGCCCTACCCACCGCTGCGCATCCTGGAGTCGCAGGTGGACCGGCTGGAGGCGGAGATCGACGCGATGAACGCCGACCTCGCCCCGCTCAACTCCTTCATCCTGCCCGGCGGCGCGCCGGCGGCGGCGCACCTGCATCTGGCCCGCACCGTGGTGCGCCGCGCCGAACGGCTGATGACCGAGCTGGCGGAGGTGGAGCCGGTCAATCCGGCGGCGGTGAAGTACGCCAACCGCCTGTCCGACCACCTGTTCGTGCTCAGCCGGAAACTGAACGCCAACGGAACGGCCGACGTGCTGTGGGTTCCGGGCGCAAACCGTTGATGCAATTCCGCC